>NZ_LUKQ02000015.1 GCF_001647025.1 Endozoicomonas atrinae | reverse complement strand
GAAAATCAACATCATTAAAACCTTCGGGTAGCTGTGGTCGACGAGACATCTGTTCTAGATAATGCATGGTAATGATGCCTAAGCATAGTTGGCGGCAGCTTAAGGATTTAGAAAATGCGATTGGTATAACCGGTTTTATAGGCAATGATCGACATCAGTGATGACACAATGGTGAGAAACAGGTTTCCCACCAAAATGGCCCAGAACAATGTATCCAGCGGCATCCCTGCCGCCATACCAGCACCAGCCATCATACTGACCAGAATAAAAACATACCCCACCCACACAGAGGTGATCTGCCAGAATCCTCTTCTGGCCTCACGTGGAACCGCTGTTCGCTCATAGTCACTCATTATTATTCTCCAATGCCAATCAGGGGCATAACCGTTGTAATCAACGTGAAAATCGCAGCGACAGGCGATATAAAACGTCAAAAAGGCAGGGGAGAAAAGATAGGTTCTATCAGAAAAACAGATAGGTCATTAAGTGGGAAGCAACCAGGGGACGGTTTCTGAAATGCAGCAATAGAATAATAAAAAAAGCGAAGGAGTCTCACTCAACTGAGCAGAGACACACTTCGCTTTAAGAATCGATCAAAAAGCAGCCTTGATCAAATATCCGAAACAGAGTTCAACGGGTAATGAGCAGGGTATTCAGCCCTTGCAACCCCTGAATCAACTGCTGCTTTTGCAACGGCTGATGAAACCTTGCCAAGCAGGCGGGAATCCATAGGCTTTGGAATAATATAGTCCGGACCAAAGCTCAGTTTAACGCCACCGTACGCATTCATGACCGCTTCAGGAACCGGCTCTTTTGCCAGCTCGCGGATGGCATTAACAGCGGCAATTTTCATTTCCTCATTGATACGTGAAGCACGTACATCCAATGCCCCCCGGAAGATAAATGGGAAACCAAGGACATTATTCACCTGATTCGGATAATCAGAGCGCCCGGTAGCCATAATGACATCTGGACGAACCTCCTTAGCCAGTTCAGGGCGAATCTCAGGATCGGGGTTGGCACAGGCAAAAACGATGGGGTTTTCAGCCATTTTCTCCAGCTGTTCCGGAGACAGCAGGTTAGCACCGGAAACGCCAAGGAACGCATCCGCGCCATCAATGGCGTCATTCAATGTACGGCAAGGTGTTTCAACAGCAAAGGTTGCCTTGTACTGGTTCAGGTCATTTCGCTCTGAATGGATAACACCCTTGCTATCCAGCATCAGGATATTTTCTGGCTTGAAGCCACAGCTGATCAGCAGTTTCACACAGGCAATGGCAGCAGAACCGGCACCCAGGCAGACCAGCTTTGCTTCTTCAATATTCTTACCGGCAATCTCAAGAGCATTGAGCATGGCCGCAGCCGTCACTATCGCAGTACCGTGCTGGTCATCATGAAAAACCGGAATATCACAGTCTTCAATCAGGCGGCGTTCAATTTCAAAACACTCTGGCGCCTTGATATCTTCCAGATTAATACCACCAAAAGTACAGGCAATACGCTTAACCGTATCAATGAACGCCTGAGGGCTCTCGGACTCCACCTCAATATCGATAGAATCCACCCCCGCAAAACGCTTAAACAGCAGTGCCTTGCCTTCCATTACCGGCTTACTGGCCAGCGCTCCGAGGTTACCCAGACCGAGAATTGCAGAACCATTGCTGATTACCGCTACCAGATTACCTTTGCCGGTATATCGATAGGCATCCTCTGGATTTTCGGCAATCGCCCGCACCGGCTCCGCGACACCCGGGCTATAAGCCAGTGAAAGATCCAGCGCAGTCTCTGCTGGCTTGGTAATTTCAATCGAAATCTTTCCAGGTTTTGGAAGAGCGTGATAATCAAGTGCAGCTTGCTTCATTTCCATGAGTTTTTTACTGATATGGGGAGGAGGTTATATGAAAACCCAGAATATATGATGGAAATGGGGGGAACAAGGTCAATTCGGAAAATAACAGGTCATATAAAAAAAGGCGACTGCAAAAACAGTCGCCTTTTTACACCTTTCGGTCTTTATGCTGCCAGCTCGATTACTTGCGAGCGCCCAGCTTGCCGAAACGCTTGTTGAAGCGCTCAATACGGCCGCCAGTATCCATCACCTTCTGAGTGCCGGTGTAGAATGGGTGGCACTTGGAGCAGACTTCGATGCTCAGAGGCTTGCACAGCGTAGAGCGAGTGTTGATTTTGTTACCGCAGCTGCAGGTAACTTCGATTGCTTCGTAGTTAGGATGGATATCCTGCTTCATTTGAGCTTCCTCGAACTGGTGTATGCCGCCACCTGACCCTCAATCGAACCTTTGTTGTTATCAGGTTCTGGAGACAGGCACCGCAAACGGTATCCACCTCAGCATAATTAGCTGAGAGGGTAAAGAGGCGGGGATAGTACCAGAGATTATGGCTGAGGGAAACAGTCTTATGTCCGTCCAATATACGTAGTTTTTACCGTATTCTCAGGCCATGGGAAGAACTTGCAATGAGAAAAAAACAATCTATAAAAATTAATAACTTACCTCCTCAATTGTTTCACCACTAACTCAGATTCAGGAGAGAAGCCATGAGCTTGACCGTCTGGGACCCCTTCCATGATATGGAAAAACTGCTGGATAAATACAGCCGGACATCCCGAAAGAGCCTTGCAAAGAGTGATGACAGGGCTCTTGAAGTTGGAGACTGGATGCCCATTGTCGATATCGATGAAACCGCTGATGCTTTTAACATCAGGGCTGAGCTGCCCGGTGTCCATAAAGAAGACATCAGTGTCTCCGTTGATAACAATGTACTCACCATCAAAGGCGAGAAGAAGCAGGAAAAAAAGGACCGCAAACACCATCGAACCGAGTGTACTTATGGCTCATTTGTACGAAGCTTTACTTTGCCACAATCAGTCAACGCTGATGGTATTCATGCCAAATACCACCACGGCACACTTAACCTGAGGATTCCCAAGGCCGAAGAGGTCAAACCCAAACAGATAGAGGTCAAGGTGGATTAACCTCAACACTCCCGGCCCGGTTTCTGTTCATGCCCGCTTTCAGTTCCTGTATCATTTCCGCCATAGGATCACCACGATGGAACCTGAATGAGCAGCAAACCGGCGGACACTTCTGACGCAGAACATGATCAAGCAACGACTGAACAGTCCGTCTCCGGCAAGCTCATCGTAGATAAATTTATCAGAGTCGCTATCCCTACACCTCTGAGGCAATTGTTCGACTACTTACCACCAGACACAGGTCTCAGTGCTGCCATTCATCCTGGCAGTAGAGTTATCGTACCTTTTGGCCCACGACAAATGGTGGGAATTGTACTCTCCATCGAATCCAGCACTGACATTCCTGCCAATAAGCTGAAACCCATCATCTCCGTTCTGGATGAAGAGGCTCTTGTACCGAAGGATATTATTCAGCTATGCCAGTGGGCAGCCCGTTATTACCATCACAGTATCGGAGAAACACTGTTTCAGGCTCTGCCGAAAAATCTTCGCCTGGGCAAACCGGCATCTTCCGGCACCATTCCCTTCTGGTATCCCCTGGCTGAAGTGGACAGCGAATTACGAGGTCAGCTGAAACGATCAAAAAAGCAGCTGGCAGCCCTGGAGTTAATATCAGACAACCCTGAAGGCGTCAGTGCTACGGAACTTCATGAATACGGTTTCAGCAAAAGCACGCTAAAAGAGCTGGCCAAAAAAGGATTGATCCATTCCCGTGATGTTGAACCCTCTCCGCTCTTATTTACTGAAATTACGAACCCACTCAAGTCTGCTCATCTTAAGCTGAATGAAGAACAGGCATTTGCCTGCGAAGCCATTACGGATGGTCTTGGTTCCTATCGCACTTATCTGCTGGAGGGTGTCACTGGCAGCGGAAAAACCGAAGTGTATTTGCAGGCTATTTCAGCCGCATTAGCCAACGGTAAACAGACGCTGGTATTAATTCCAGAAATCGGGCTCACACCACAGACGGTCAGGCGTTTCCGTGACCGATTTAATGTGCCAGTTGCCTGTCTGCATTCTGGACTCAGTGATGGTGAACGATTACAGGGCTGGCTCGAAGCGGCCAGAGGCACAGCAGGCATATTGATTTCCACACGCTCTGGTATTTTCACCCCAATGCCGCACCTTGGGCTGATTATTGTGGATGAAGAACATGACGGTTCTTATAAGCAGCAGGAGAGCCTTCGTTATAACGCCCGAGATCTTGCCATTTTTCGAGGCAGCCAATGCCACTGCCCGGTAGTCCTTGGATCCGCAACCCCTTCCCTGGAAACGCTGCACAATACGCATCAAGGAAAATACACTCAGCTTCACCTGAAACAAAGGGCTGGCAATGCCCGCCCACCAGCCATGGAATTGCTGGATATGCGACACCAGGTTCTGAAAGACGGCTTATCCACAGAAATGTTGCAAAGAATGGCGGCTCATCTTGGACGAGGCAATCAGGTGATGGTTTTCCTGAATCGACGCGGCTACGCTCCATCCATGATCTGTCATGACTGCGGCACCATTATCGACTGCCCGCATTGCGACGCGCATATGACCATTCACCGTTACCCCCCTCATATGCACTGCCATCATTGCGATCTGCAACAGGCCATCCCATGGCAGTGTCCATCCTGTAAGAGCCGAAAGCTTCAACCTGTTGGTCAGGGAACAGAGCGGACAGAACAGATTCTCAGCCAGCATTTTTCCGGTTATCCCGTACTGAGAATCGACCGGGACACTACTCGAAGAAAGCAGGCGTTGAGCGATATGCTGGAAGAGGTACAGTCCGGCAGGCCCTGTATACTGCTGGGCACGCAGATGCTGGCTAAAGGTCACCATTTCCCGAACGTCACCCTGGTTGCCATCATCAATGCCGATGCAGGGCTGTTCAGCTCTGACTTCAGAGGACCAGAAAGAACAGGCCAATTGATTATGCAGGTGGCTGGACGAGCGGGACGGGGAGATAAGCCCGGGCAGGTGATTATTCAAACCTATAATCCGGAGCACCCTGCTCTCCAGCTTCTGTCCATGAACGACTACAGCCGCTTTGCCAGCAGTTTGTTCATTGAAAGAAAGAGCCTGAATCTTCCCCCCGAGGGACATTTAACCCTGATTCGTTCAGAGTCGGTTAACCAAGGAGAAAGTGAGGCTCTGCTCTCAGCATTGAGACACTATGCCGAGCAAGCCGGGCAGCAACAGACTGATAGGGGTGTTCGGTTGCTTGGCCCGATTCCAGCACCCATGGAAAAACGCCAGGGACGCTACCGCTGGCACCTTCTTATCCATGGAAAAAGCAGAAACCAGTTACACGGCGTGGTCAGTAGAGTTGTCAGCTATCTGGAAAGCCATCGCCTTCCCAGGCAGCTGAAGTGGACGGTGGACATTGACCCTCAGGAGATGAGCTGAAGCCAGCTTTTAAAGCATCCGCGATATTGCCTGAATTTGTCCACGCTGGAAGTTCTGCATGGCACTTTCCCGGGCAAAATCAAGATATCGTTTGATATCACTGTCCGGCAAGGATCTATAAGTGTAGAGAAAAATATTCCGCAACCTTTCAGGCATCTCTTTGCGGATATAGGGCTTTTCCTGAGCTTTCAGCACCTGGGCAGGTCTCATTGGCTGCTCAGCACCAGCTGGCATGACCTCCCGGAGCATTCTCTGGGCCCCCACTGAAGCACTGGCAGCCAGCTCTGTACTCAACTCAACAGCATCAAGTGCTTCCATCAACTCTTCTATTAAGATTATCCGGCTATTTCTAGGCAGCTCTGCCGACAGTTTTTCCCGGATATACGTCTCCATTTTGGCCTGATTGGCAGGATCACTGGCCTCAGCTTCCAGGCGGAGAATTTTCTTACCAAGAGGCGATCCAAACCAGTCAATTAATCGGTCAAGTTCACCAACCGACAAAGCCTCATCCAGAGTCACTTTCATGGAAGCTCGGAAAAAGTCGGGACTATAGCGTATTTTGACCACCTGATTGACCGTGTCCAAAACCGGCTCAGGAATCGGATATTTCTGCTCCTGAAGCGTCATACTGTCGTGTATCCAGTCAAGCTGACGTTCCAGCCCTGTCTGGTCATAAAGTCTGTCCAGCAGCTGATGCTTTGCAGGAGATGCCAGTGCATTGGCAATAAATAGCAGGGGAGCGAACAAACCTACAACTACTAATCTCTTTCCGTCCATAGTCAGAGCCGTGTTGATACCGTTTATTGTGAAACAGTCAGTTAATACATATACCAACCCACTGTATGGAGTGAGCGACAGTGACAGGATTATCACCGAGACGCTCATCTTTACCATACTCTGTTGAGTATCAGTCGTAAAGCTTACTGACAATGGCAGTTACTGCCGTTTCTACCCGTAAAATACGTGGTCCCAAGTGGATTCTCTGAAAACCAGCCTGTTCGAGTTTATCTACTTCATATTCAATAAAGCCCCCTTCAGGGCCAATAGCCAGCACAGCAGGCCTTGATATCTGATGGGGGCAGCTCTCGCCACCAACCGGATGAGCCACTAGCCCCAGTTTTCCTTCCACCAGAGCCGGCAGGCGATCTTCCACAAAAGGTTTGAAGCGTTTCTCAAGAATCACTTCTGGCATGATCGTATCCCTGGCCTGTTCAAGACCCAGTATCAGCTGTTCACGCACTTTCTCAGGGCTTAACCAGGGGGATTGCCAGAAACTTTTCTCGACCCGATAACTGTTCATCAGGACAATCTTTTTAACACCCAGTGCCGTCAGGTGCTGAAGCGACCGTTTGAGCATTTTGGGGCGGGGTAACGCCAGCAAAACCGTCAAAGGCAGAGCCGGAGGGGGAGGTGTATCCAGCTCAACCTCAAGATGCATTTTTTCTGAAGACAGGTGAGTAATCACCCCCTTCCCCACTTTGCCATTGAGCAGACCAACACGCAGCTCATCACCTTCACTGGTCTGATGAATTTCCAGCACATGCCTTAACTGCCGCTGATCCAGCTCTGCATGCCGCTCATCAATAAAGTGTTGTTGCTCAAGGAGAAGAAGATTCATCTACACAGCCATACGCTGATAAGCCAGCTATCAGTGAAGAACTGAAGCTGGCAGATTCAAATAAAAGGAAAATCAGACTATTCAGACGGCTTAAAAAGCGACGCCTTTTCGATAATCATCCACAAGCCGGTCAATCTCATCAAGTATCCGATCAATGGCTGCCGACGATAGCTTGATATTACCAGATACCAGCTCATCCCTTAACTCATCCACAGACGAAAAATCACCCAGAAGCAGTGATTTAAGGGGCTGAAAGCCTGGATCAGAAAGCAGCCAGAGCAGGCCATTCTGGATCACCTCAATAGGAACGTCAAAGGGTGAATGATGATAAAAGTGGCCAGAATTAAACACTTCCTGACCATTTGAGAAGTGGGGATATGGCATACTTCCTCCCTGAAACAACCGTATCCTAAGCCGTTACAGCCCTTTCCTTTAATGTAGCTTATTAATACAGAAGATTGAGACAGAGCGTTATGCTTCTGCCTCATCAGGTTTCCGACTCTTCACAAACCGGGCAAACACAATGCCACACTCAAACAACAGCCACATCGGAATCGCCAGCAGTGACTGGGAAATGACATCAGGTGGCGTCATGATCATACCGATCACAAAGCAGCCAACAACCACATAGGGGCGCTTCTCCTTAAGGCTTTCTACGGTAGTCACACCCGACCAAACCAGCAGAACCGTCGCCACAGGAATTTCAAAAGCAATACCAAAGGCAAAGAACAGTTTCAGGATAAAATCCAGGTAACTGTTGATATCCGTCATCACGGTGACCGACTCGGGTCCAACCGTGGTGAAAAACGAAAATATCAATGGAAAGACCACGTAGTAGGCAAAAGCAATGCCCAGGTAAAACAGCACTATACTGGCGACCAGCAGGGGAATCGCAATGATCTTCTCATGCCGGTACAGGCCAGGAGCAATAAACCCCCATGCCTGATGGAGAATAAATGGAATCGCAATAAACAGCGACAGCACAATTGTCAGCTTAAAAGGCGCCAGAAAGGGTGAAGCCACCTCGGTAGCGATCATGGTACTGCCTTCAGGCAGGCTGGCGCGAAGCGGCTCCGAGATATAAACGTAAATATCGTTGGAAAAGTAAAACAGCCCGGCAAAAACCACCAGAACGGCAATCAGGCTTTTCAGGAGGCGTCCACGAAGCTCAAGAAGATGCTGAACGAGAGGCTGCTCTTTATCCTGCCCTGTACCTTCCGATGCCTGTTGAGAATGATCCGACTTGTTTCCTGACATGGTTACTGCCCGCCCTTTTCCTTAGACAGATGAGCAGAGGTGTCATTCACCGCCTTTTTCTCAACACTGTCATCTCCGCTCACTGAGCCACTTTCACCCTTAGGTGAAGTCGTAACACCGGAAGAAGTTTGATCTTCGGCAGGATCAATGCTCACGGACTTTTTCAGATCATTGACCTGACTTTGAAACTGCTCGCGGGTTTTATTCAACTCTTTCATGACAGCTTCATTGTGCAATTGCTGCTTGATTCCGTCCGCATCAATCTCCCGCTCAAGCTCTTCTTTAACGGACTGAAAACTGCGACGGATTTTACCCACCCAGTAGGCGGTTGTTCGGATGGCCTGAGGCAGGCGCTCCGGCCCCAATACCACCAGGGCAATCACAGCAACCAATAATAACTCTGTAAAACCTATATCAAGCACAGCGAACTATCACACCTCTCGATGACAGCAACCGGTAACTACCGCTCGTAACAGTACCAGCATTCGCCTACGGGTAGCTGTAGCTTCCCCTGTAAAAGGGGGGCACACCTAACAGAAAAGAACGCTTTCAACCAGACAAACTGGCCTGAAAGCCCTTTTGTACAATCAAGACTGCTTGTGCTTGGACTTTTCCAGGTCAGACTCAAGGTTACGCTGCTCAACAGAGTCAGCCTTCAGTTCTGCTTTCCCTGAGTCTTTTTCATCATCCTTCTCATCTTCAGAGCTCAGTGCTTTTTTGAAGCCTTTTACCGCACCGCCCAGATCACTGCCCATTCCACGCAGCTTTTTCGTACCAAAAAGCATAACCACGATCAACAGAATGATCAGCAACTGCCAGATACTGATGCCACCAAAACCCATTTTCTGCTCCTTCAGCTCTCCATGGAGACTGATCAAATAATATACAAAGAACGGACATATTACCCCATTCCACCGCTTGTGGCGTGGCCATTTTGCAAGAAGCGGTCAGGAAAAGTGGGGAATATCGTTACCCGCGGGATGCTTTCTCTTCAATACCGGAAAGTCCGAAACGACGATCAAGCTCATTCAGCACATCAGCAGGCTCAAGTCCAAGATGAGACAACATGACCATGGTATGGAACCAGAGATCAGCGGTTTCATAAATGACAGCCTCCCGGTTATGGTCATATTCTGATGCCTTGGCGGCAATCAGCACTTCTGCTGACTCTTCACCGACTTTTTTCAGAATATGGTCCAGCCCCTTATTATGAAGCTGTGCAACATAAGAGGAATCCGGATCAGCCTGCCTGCGACTGCTTAACACTTCAGTCAATTTCTCGATTATATCGCTCATCTTTTAGCCCGTAGGATGATTTACAGCAAAGAAAACAGTCTTTACTAACGCCCATAAATAGTTTCAGGGTCTTGCAGCACCGGATCTTCGGTATTCCACAATGCTTCACCACCCTGATCTACCAGACGGCGATAAAAACAGGATTTACGACCGGTATGACAGGCAATACCACCCACCTGCACAACCTTAAGCAAGATCGCATCACCATCACAGTCCAGACGGCACTCCAGCAGCCTCTGCGTATGCCCTGAGCTCTCGCCTTTACGCCACAACCTGCCCCGTGAACGGGACCAGTAAATCGCAACCTGTTCTTTCAGTGTCAGTTCCAGTGACTCCCGGTTCATCCAGGCCAGCATCAGAACCTCCCCGGTTTCATGATCCTGGGCGATGGCCGCTACCAGACCATCATCATTCCATTGAACCTCATCCAGCCAGTGGTTTGTTGTCATCACATCACCCACGCATTCTTCTTATCGAACGATCAGCCAACCGCCCAATGCGGCAGCCAGTATTCCGAGTATTGCCTGGTCCAGCAGCTCTTTTTCCACAAACAGGGAACCTGAAGTAGCCACGACCGCAACGCCTGCCAATAGAAGCAGTAAGCCAAAGCGCCTCTGCTTTTGCTGACGCTTTTCTGCTCTTACCTGCTGATGATGGAACGCCTGCTGCTGATCAACCAGAGTGCGCACCGTTGACATCACTTTCTGAGCCATGACCGGCGCACTCAATAGCCAGTCCGCACCTTGCTCCTTAAGATTACAGGCAATACCTATCGGGCTTACCTGGTCTTTCATCCATTTTTCCAGATATGGCTGAGCTGTTGTCCAGAGATCGAGATCCGGATAAAGCTGCCGCCCCAACCCCTCGACATTCAACAGTGTCTTCTCCAGAAGAACCAGCTGTGGCTGAACCTGCATATTGAAGCGACGAGCCACCTGAAAGAGTCTGACCAGCAGCTGTCCAAAGGAAATATCTTTCAGCGGCTTTTCAAATATTGGCTCACAAACGGTACGAATTGCAGCCTCAAGCTCTCCTACCGGCGTATCTCTGGGAACCCAACCGGAGTCCACGTGCAGCTGGGCAACCTTGCGGTAATCCCGCCGGAAGAAAGCCAGCAGATTACTGGCCAGATAGTGCTGATCTTCCGGCTCCAGCGTGCCGATAATGCCGCAATCAATACCGATGTAACGGGGCTCAGCAGGGTTGGTAGTATCAATGAAAATATTGCCCGGGTGCATATCCGCATGGAAAAAGCGATCACGAAATACCTGGGTGAAAAATATTTCAACACCCCGCTCTGCCAGTTTTTTCATATCCACATTCTGAGCTTTCAGCGTGGCAATATCGGAAACCGGGACACCATAAATCCGCTCGATGACCATCACTTTTGTGCGGCAGTAATCCCAATGAACCTGCGGCACAAACAACAGGGGAGAAGCCAGAAAATTGCGTCGCAGCTGTGAACAGTTAGCAGCTTCCCTCAGCAGATCAAGCTCGTCAAAAATGGTGCGTTCGTAGTCTGCTACGACTTCCACTGGACGCAAACGACGAGCGTCTTTTGATAGAGTGATCAGCAAACGCGCAAACAGGTACATTAAACCGATGTCTTTGCGAATGACCCGGTCGATACCCGGGCGAATCACTTTGACCACCACCTCATCACCAGAATGCAATCGTGCAGTATGAACCTGGGCTACAGAAGCCGAAGCAAGGGGCTCACGGTCAAAACGGGCAAACAGCGTATCCACATCATTACCAAGGCTGGACTCAATAATGCCAATCGCCTCTTCTGCTGGAAACGGCGGCACATCATCCTGAAGTCGGGAGAGCTCATCACTGATATCATCCGGCAACAGGTCACGCCGGGTTGAGAGGATTTGACCAAACTTGATAAAGATCGGCCCAAGGGCTTCCAGGGAAAGGCGAATACGTTCCCCACGGGGTGCATCATTACGGATAAAGTAGCGCCAGGGCAGCAGAATCAGAAAGCAGCGCAGCCAGAAAGGCGATCGCTCCAGATCAATCAGATTATCCAGCCGGTTACGGGCGACAGCTGCCACAATTTTCAACAAACGGATCAACGTCAGGCCCCCGACTTATGATTTGGCATCAGATATGTCTTTTGCATCTTGATAGGTTTGCCATTGGTGCTCCAGCCGGTCCATCGACTCAGCAAGAAGACCCACTTCTTCTACAAAACCTTCCACTTCCACCCTTGAAGGAATCAGACGAAGCTCCTCATGAAGGTGCTCCCCAAGGTTGTCCACAATGAGCTGCTGCCCTCTATGAACATGGTCACCAACAAAACGAAGTCCCTGGGCCATCATATGCCCGGTGATATCACCAAAGGTCTCACAAAGCGGTCTTTCCCAGTCGATGTCCATCTGCTGGTGAATCTGCTGCAAATCAGCAATCAGTGCCTCATCACCAGAAACGCTCAGCCCGGGAACATCAGCGAACGGCAGATTTCTTCGGGTAGCCAGTGTGGCAAATGCAACGCTCGAACCAGTACAAGTTACATCCACCTCTCCTTCAAAGAAGCCTGCAAGACGGATACGGTCATGCTCAAAGTGGGCATAACATACCCACTGTGGCGAAGTGCACTGAAAAACGGCCACCTTACCAAACCAGTGTGACAGTTTTTTAATGGTTACCGGGTCCAGTGCCAGCAGCGCATTGACCTGACGCTCGATGGCTGCCAGCAGCCCCGTTTTGATGGTGATCTTGTCAAAAAAAGCATCGACCATCAGGGCTTAACTCCCTTATGCAGAGCCACAATACCTCCAGTCATATTGTGGTAGGTCGTATTAACAAACCCGGCCTCTTTCATCATACCTTCCAGCGTTTCCTGATCCGGATGCATGCGAATACTTTCGGCAAGATACTGGTAGCTTTCGGAGTCCCCGGCCACCAGTTTGCCCATCATCGGCAGCAGACTGAACGAGTAGGCATCATAAGCCTTGGTCAGCAGTGGGTTGTTTGTCTTGGAAAATTCAAGAACCAGTAACCTGCCACCGGGCTTTAACACCCTGCACATAGATCTCAGTGCCGCATCCTTGTCTGTTACATTACGCAGGCCAAAAGAGATGGTAATGCAGTCAAAGGTGTTATCCGGAAAAGGCAGACATTCCGCATTGGCCTGAACAAACTCCATGTTGCCAACAATCCCCTGGTCAATCAGCCGATCCCGACCAACGCGTAGCATGGATTCATTGATATCCGCCAGCACGACTCGACCGCCATCCCCAACAATACGGGAAAACTGTTTTGCCAGATCGCCCGTTCCTCCAGCGATATCCAGTACCGCATGACCAGGTCTGACGGCAGAAAGCTCGATAGTAAAACGCTTCCAGAGACGGTGAACCCCCATGGACATCAGGTCATTCATCACATCATAGCTGCTGGCTACCGAGTGAAAGACACCAGCTACCAGACCTTCTTTCTCATTCTCTGGCACATCACGATAACCAAAGTGCGTCGTGCCATCATGCTTTTGCTTGCCACTGTCTGTCATGACCCTTCCCGGCATTCATTCGATCAATCTTATGGCTGGCTATTGTAAAGGCAAATGGCTTATGGCGTAAGCATGAGAAGTGGTCTGGACGTATTATGAGAGATTAATTATCAGGAAAGGGTTAAGAGAGGCTTCTGAAAGACAGGATAAGGCACTTTTTTAGAAGTGCCGCAGGGCTAAAAGACTACTTACTGAAAAAGTCGAACCACTGACACTTCCGGGTCTCGACTGGCACCAGCATCCCTCAATGCCTGCAGGTATTCATCCCACATGGCTTCCTTGTTATGACAAAGCTCATAAAGGTAACCCCAGTCATAAATGCCACTGTCATGCCCATCATCAAAAATCAGCTTGATGGCATATTGGCCAACCATTTCCACACCTGTGATAGCCACATTCAGTTTGCCGGTCTGCAGGACGGGGTTACCATGACCACGAACCTCTGCAGAAGGGCTTAATACTCTTAGAAACTCTGCTTCCAGCTGGAACGTTTCATGACCAAACTGAACCTCCAAAGTCTTGGAGCGTTTGTGCAGTTTAATGGCGGAAGGAATCGGGGTCGTCATTTCAGGCAGGGTATCCACTCATTACGAAAGAGTAAGAGAAGAGAGTGGCCAGTAAGACACTGACCACTGTATCTCAGAGATTAGAGGATATAACGGCTCAGATCTTCATCCTGAACCAGTTCACCCAGATGCTTATCCACATAGGCAGCATCAATCTTCAGAGGTGCGCCATCCTGGGCAGATGCCAGGTCTGCGGCACCAAAAGAAACCTCTTCCAGCAGACGCTCCATAACGGTATGGAGACGACGGGCACCGATATTCTCAGTACGTTCATTCACCTGCCAGGAAACCTCAGCCAGACGGCGAATGGCATCGTCGGCAAACTCGATATTGAGCGACTCTGTTGCCATCAGTGCCTGATACTGTTCCGTCAGAGAAGCATCCGGTTCGGTCAGAATACGCATAAAGTCATCAGAAGAGAGCGCTTTCAATTCAACACGGATTGGCAGACGGCCCTGCAATTCTGGAATCAGATCTGAAGGCTTAGCCAGATGAAACGCACCGGATGCAATAAACAGGATGTGATCCGTCTTCACCATGCCGTACTTGGTGGAAACGGTACAACCTTCAATTAATGGCAGCAGGTCACGCTGAACCCCTTCACGTGAGACGTCAGCATTTGAAGCACCAGAACGCTTTGCCACTTTGTCAATCTCATCAAGAAAGACAATACCGTTCTGCTCAACAGCATCAACGGCCTTGGTCTTGAGTTCATCCTCATTCACCAGCTTGGCGGCTTCCTCCTCCTGAACCAGACGCATGGCATCCTTGACTTTCAGCTTACGCTTTTTGGACTTACCCGTATTCAGGTTAGAGAACATGTTCTGAAGCTGACTGGTCATCTCCTCCATACCAGGAGGAGCCATGATTTCTACACCCATGGCTGCTTCACGAACATCAATCTCAATCTCTTTGTCGTCCAGGTCACCTTCACGCAGCTTTTTGCGGAATACCTGACGGGTCGAGTTGTCCTGGGGCTGAGACTCTTCACCAAAAGTACGGGGAGGCGGCAGCAGTGCATCCAGAATGCGCTCTTCTGCAGCATCCAATGCACGGTGACGAACACGCTCCATTTCCATCTCACGAAGCATTTTGATGGCAGCATCCATCAGGTCACGAACTATGGACTCAACATCGCGGCCTACATAACCCACTTCCGTAAATTTAGTGGCCTCAATCTTGATAAACGGTACATTGGCAAGCTTGGCCAGACGACGGGCAATCTCTGTTTTACCAACACCGGTTGGGCCGATCATCAAAATATTTTTCGGGCTGATCTCGTTACGCAGATCTTCACTCAACTGCATTCTGCGCCAGCGGTTACGAAGGGCAATTGCAACGGCGCGCTTGGCCTCGTCCTGGCCAATAATATGCTTGTCCAGCTCATGGACAATTTCACGGGGTGTCATATCTGACATATCAGAAACTCGTTATATGGCTATTGCTTCAAGCAGCTGGAAGCTCTTCGATGACTTGGTTAGAGTTGGTGTAAACACAGATATCTGCAGCAATACCCAGACTCTTTTCAACGATATCCCGGGCACCCATTTCAGTGTTGTGAAACAGTGCTTTGGCGGCTGCCTGGGCATAAAAACCACCCGAGCCGATGGCCAGGATGCCATCTTCCGTCTCCATCACATCACCATTACCGGTGATAATCAGGGAGGCAGTGGCGTCAGCAACAATCAGCATGGCTTCCAGACGTTGCAGCGCCCGCTCGGTTCGCCATTCTTTGGCCAGCTCAACAGCAGATTTAGTCAGCCGGCCCTGGTGTTTTTCCAACTGGGCTTCAAAACGCTCAAACAGGGTAAATGCATCAGCGGTTCCACCGGCAAACCCGGCAATCACTTTCCCCTGATACAGTCGGCGTACTTTGTGGGCGTTGCCCTTGATTACGGCATCACCCAGCGAAACCTGGCCATCACCACCGATCACGACACTGCCACCACGACGTACCGACAGAATAGTTGTGCCACGATACTGTTCCAAGGCTCGCTCCTTAATAAAAAACGGATAACAAGGCCTTATATTGGGGAGGGAGAATTAATTATCAAGAGGGGCGGGAGAGAAACCCTCCCGTAATTGTGCTTTTTTCTATTTGAGCTGCAAGAGAAGACTATCAATATTCTGGCTGGCCAGCACTTTCTGGGCACTCTGGAGTGAGACCCGATCGGCAAATGGCCCAAGCTGAACCCGGTGCCAGGTTTCCCCGCCACCGACACTGACTTTCTCGACCCTGGGCGCCAAACCTTCCAACAGTAATTGTGCCCTGAGTCGTTCAGCATCCTTGGCACTGCGGAAGGAACCAGCCTGAAGAAGATATTTTTTAGGTTTGCTTGTCGTTGTTGCTGCAGGTTTCTGATCCGGCTTACTACTTTGTGTTTTAGTAGCGACAGCTGCCGGTTCCGCAATGGATACCGTCACTTCTGATTCGGGCAGCAGGGTATAAAAATCAAACACCGGCTGATGATCTGTTTTCTTGTCGTCCCCGGACGATGACTTGACCTGCTCAGCTACGGTCCGCACATCTTTGGCTGAAGGCGTCAGCCCTGCCAGAAAAGCAGCAAACACACCAATGACCAGACCCGCCAGCAGCCAGGCCCAGTTTGGTAGGGACACACCGGCTGATTTACCGGTGGTTTTCGATTTACTGGCTCCCCGCCTGCTATTGTTTGATCTGGATGTCATATCTCTCAACTTTTGTTTCGTCAGGCTTGTCTTCAGTCAGACTCTTTATGAACACTACCCGATAAAGATAACATTTTCTCCAACCTTACTGATATAAGTTCAAGCACTGCTATTCGAATACGCAAGTGCTTCTATTGAGACAAATGGCCTTTTTCGATAGCATTCCCACCATTTAGTGCTCAGAACAACAACCTGCCTGCCTGCCCTTAATTGAGAGAACCATTACATCAGTCCTGCTTTTACCAATCCATCAGGACAACCGTAAATGCTTCAACCTGCACGGACAGGCCTGATTGTGTAACCGTTGTAATGCCCTATGGTCTGGTGATTTTTTTTGCGTGCACAGCTTCGCAATAAAGCATCAAAGGGCCCTAATGAACTTCCTGCTGACCGCAGGCTCTTAATCACTTTGTAGACAATGCCAGTGATCAAGCCTCTGTCACCATGGGCAACTTGAGCTTACATTCTCCTCTGACCCCAAAACTATCAAAGGGTGATGAGGAACAGCCGTTAAATACCAGCGAGTTTTAACCAAGGACTCATGCATGAATATTCTCAAGCTGCTTGAAGACAAAGTCATCAAAGCGCTTATTGCTGCGGGTGCACCAGAAGATACCCCGGCCATGGTTCGCCCCAGCGCACGGGCAAATTTCGGTGATTACCAGTGCAACGCCGTGATGGCTGCTGCCAAGAAAATGGGTATGAACCCACGGGAGCTGGCTCAAAATGTGATCGATAATCTTGACCTAGGTGGCATTGCCAGCAAGGTTGAAATTGCTGGTCCTGGTTTCATTAACATTCATCTCGCCCCCCAATGGCTGGCCAGCAGCCTTCATTCCGCCATCAAAGATCCTCGAGCCGGTGTCGCTGAAACTGACAACAAACAAACCGTTGTCGTTGATTACTCAGCACCGAACGTTGCTAAAGAGATGCACGTTGGCCACCTGCGCTCCACCATTATTGGTGACTCAACCGCAAGAACCCTTGAGTTTCTTGGACACAAGGTGATCCGCCAGAACCACCTGGGTGACTGGGGTACTCAATTCGGCATGCTGATCGCCCACCTGGAAGAGCTCGAGAAAGAGAGCCAGGAAGCCATGAGCATGGAGCTTTCTGACCTGGAAACGTTCTATCGCGAAGCCAAGAAGCATTTTGATGAAAATCCTGATTTCGCAACCCGTGCCAGAAGCTACGTAGTGCGCCTTCAAGCCGGTGACGAGTACTGTCTGAAGCTGTGGAAAAAGCTGGTCGATATCACCCTGTCACACAACCAGGACACCTATGACCGCCTGAATGTCTCACTGACCGCTACAGACGTAATGGGTGAAAGCGCCTATAACGACAGCCTGCCAGTCATCATCAAGCTGCTGGATGAAAAAGGGCTGTTGAGCGAAGACAACGGTGCCAAGGTTGTTTTTCTGGATGAATTCAAAAACAAGGATGGCGATCCAATGGGCGTCATCGTCGAGAAGTCCGGTGGTGGGTTCCTCTACACCACCACCGACCTGGCTGCTATTCGTCACCGCTGCCATACCCTGAACGCTGATCGTGTTCTCTATTACGTAGATGCACGCCAGGGACAGCATTTCGAGCAGGTATTCACCATTGCCCGCAAGGCAGGTTTTGCTTCTGACCACGTGTCACTGGAGCACCACGCATTTGGCATGATGCTGGGTAAAGATGGCAAGCCATTCAAGACCCGTGCTGGTACCACCATCAAACTGGCAGATCTTCTGGATGAAGCGGAAGAAAGAGCTGCAGCCCTGATTGCCAGTAAATCTGGCGACCTGTCTGAAGAGCAGAAGGTCAATGTGATCCGTTCTGTAGCCATTGGCTCTGTCAAGTATGCTGATCTGTCCAAAAACCGGACCAGTGACTACGTCTTTGACTGGGATAATATGCTGGCCTTTGAGGGCAATACGGCACCTTATCTGCTCTACGCCTACACACGGATCATGAGCATTTTCCGCAAAGCAGGCATCAGTGAGTCGGATCTTACCGGGGATATCCTGATCGAGAACGACGCTGAGCGTGAGCTGGCTCTGCAGCTGTGTCGTTTCAGTGAAACCATTGAGTCGGTTGCCAGAGAAGGTCTGCCACACCAGCTGTGTGCTTACCTGTACGAAATCTCCGGCGCCTTTATGAAGTTCTACGAAGCCTGCCCGGTTAACAAGGAAGGGGTTTCTGAAGAGCTGCGCAACAGCCGCCTGCAGATCTGCGCCCTGACCGCCAGAACCCTTAAGCTGGGTCTCGGCCTGCTGGGTATTGAAACGGTCGAACAGATGTAATCACCTGATACCCCCGCCTGACACCCAGTGTCAGGCGCCCCCTCTAACGTCTCCCACTACTTATTTGCCCTATAAGTCAACATTGGCGGAACTTTTCCAGAACCTCATAGTCTAGAACAGTAGTTCAGAAGAATATTTCAGGAGGTCGACCATGAATGGTTCTGCCATTTACAACGGATTAGCTCAAGTTGCCAGGACATTTACCGGTGCTGTCGCTCCTTTAGCACGACCTGCAGCAGTGATGGCTGCAGGCTATTTGGGCGGAGGGCTCGGCGCTCAATTTGGCCCATGGGCCGTTAAGGCAGTAGTTAATCACACCACGAGTGGTTATTTTGCCAGATTTATCTACCAACAGACACTGAATGCAGCGTGTGGCCAATATTACTACCCAGCCGGCCAACTGGCAGGCTCCAGCATTGCTGCTGTATGCCCGGGGCCTGGCAAAATTATGGGTGTCGCACATAAGCACTATCACAACCACAACTACCAAGCCGAACTTCGTAGAATCAACTTCGATGCAAGTCTGTTGAAGGAGAAAGAAACTGAAGACGGCTTTATCAAATGCTCATACAAAGCACCCATTGATCTGTCAACATATAGCATCATTGACAAAGAAGAAGCTGACAGCCTGCCAAAACTGCCGGTACCTTCTTCTGGCAAGTGTGACCAGTTCGAAATGAACACTTACAAAGATGTAAAAACAGATAGTTCCGGAGTTAAGGAAACAGCCCTGTAATAAATGTTTTGCAAATATATGAATAACCACGCCTGTATTCACTTAGCATGGTTATTCATTTTGTTTTCCATAATTCTTATATTTTGGTAACCAGCTTCCCGAGTTAGCCCCAGCTCCTTAAGACTCCAGAAGAAATGTAACGGGGCCATCATTGAGCAGAGAAACTTTCATATCCGCACCAAAGCGGCCAGTGGCAACATTCTGATGAAGGGTTTCAGCCCGCTCAACGAAGTAGTTATAAAGCTTTTCTCCCTGCTCAGGAGAGGCCCCAGAGCTGAAACTGGGGCGCAAACCTTTACGGGTATCCGCAACCAGAGTGAACTGGGAAACGATTAACAAACCACCCGCCACATCTTTCAAACCAAGGTTCATCTTGCCCTGATCATCACTGAAAATCCGATATTTCAGCACTTTATCGAGCAACTTATCTGCGAGAGTCGGGTCATCCCCTTTTTCAACGCCCAACAACAGAAGAATCCCAGAGTTGATTTCTCCAACCGTTTCCCCACCCACCACCACGCTGGCATACTTTACACGCTGAATCAGACCTTTCATCAATATTTCTCAAGTTACTTCAAGACTTTGCTCACAAGGCTCTAAGCATACTGCATGCACTGAACGATCCATATCCTAATCGCTGCGTGATTTGCTTTTGACTACATTCTAATCCTATTAACTGACAAATCATCAAAAGCCCTTATTTCAGACCCTCTGGTGGATATTTGACGAGTTTGAAAGCGAAAGGGGAACACTTCAGGTATATCGCATGAGGTTAACGTAGACGAAAAGACAGGAGTCGCTTTACACATTACGGAAAGTTTTCTGCCTATAAAGCTTCCTGCACAACCTATTGCTGTATCACACGTTTGGACAAGCAGCTGCTCAGAGTTGTCACCAATATACCGAAGATCACCAGCGGAAAACTTTATGTAATCAGAATGACTGCAACCATAGGGCGTTACAATGTAGGCAATGGCGATTTCACTCAAGTTCACTTGCACAGAGGTAGCGACCCGTCATCGAAAAACAGCTCATGAGAATACATTATAAAATCAACCCCATTCCAAGAATGGGGTGGACTTTACAAATAAAATCATTATGGGGCTAACAGTCTGGCAAAATCGTCCGTCGCTCTGACCAGCGCATCAACAATGCCTGGTTCACAGGAAGCATGACCAGCATCTCGAATAATCTGCAGATCAGCTTCCGGCCACTGATCCGCCAGGGCCTGTGCATTATCAAGCGGACAGATCATGTCATAGCGTCCATGAACGATCACACCGGGAATGGCGGATATCAGATTCATGTTCTCAATGATCTGATTCGGTTTGATAAAGGACTTATGTTTAAAAAAATGGCACTCTATCCGCGAAAGGGATAACGCCAGATGCGGATCGGCAAAGTGATCCACCAATTCATGATTGGGCCGCAAGGTTGCCGTATTACCCTCCCACAAAGACCAGTGCTTAGCTGCATTCATTCTTGCCAGCTCATCCTCTCCAAACAGCCGTTGATAATAAGCTTCCAGAAGATCATCTCTTTCATCCTCTGGTATCAGCTCAAGAAAGTGCGCCCAGTGATCCGGAAACACTCTGCTGGCTCCCTCTTTATAAAGCCAGTTCAAATCCTGTTGACGGGAAAGAAAAATCCCTCTGACAACCAGTCCTGACACTCGCTTCGGGTGAGCCTGAGCATAAAGCAACGAGAGTGTTGAGCCCCAGGATCCACCAAACACCAACCACTGTTCAACCCCCAGGCTTGTGCGAATCAGCTCCATATCTTCAATCAGCAGAGTGGTATTGTTTTGCTCGAGCTCAGCATGAGGCCTGGAGCGTCCACACCCCCTCTGATCAAAAAGAATAATCCGATATTTTTCCGGATCAAAAAAACGGCGATCACGCTCTGTACAGCCCGCACCCGGCCCACCATGAACAAATAAAACCGGTATCCCATCCTGAGAGCCGCACTCTTCAATGTATACCTCATGAATATCATCCACTTGAAGGTGTTGGGTCGCATAGGGTTTGATGGCGGGATAGAGGGTGCGCATGGAAAATCCTTTCAGGAAAACACCAGAACAATGCCTTACCTTAACCTTAAACGGTTATTGCAGCAAAGGGCATATCCTCACTTAAAAAAAGCTTATCTGGAACTAATTCAGCGGCAACCTGTCTCAGGCTTAGTCTTCTCTGGACATAAACAACCTCCAGCCTGAGTTCCTGATAAAACCACCCCATTCAGTAATTTACGCTGACCTCCCTAAAGATGGTAATCAAAACAGTAACAGTCCGAAGCATATGAAACACCAATCAGGCAACACAGCATTGATCTTTTTGATCTGTCTAATAGCAATACCAGCCAGAGCTTTGCAGCACTTTTCTGATGATGATCAAATAATGGTTCAACAATGGGTAGATAAGGCAGGCTTTCAAATTTACTCAACCAATTCTCATAAAACCCAGAAAAATGATCGCTGGCAATATACCCAAGACACTTTACAAGCCCTGCATACAACTCGACCTGAACAATTTTACATCTATCTCGCACAGCTTTTTATTTCAACGGGCAGCAGGCAAGATGATGAACTGAATCAATTGCTCCAGCCGGCATTGAAGTTAAATAAAAAACAGAAAAACGCCTTTGACAATTTCATTCTTGAGCAGAATAAAAGTGACCTGGCTGTTTGGTTGAGCCATTACACTGAGCTGGAAAAGCGTCTTGCTAATGATGACAAACTCTATTCACAACTGTTTGAGCTGCTTACCAGAACAGTCATTGGCAATACTCAGCCTTGCCCTGAAATGTTAATTCTCGATAACTTCAAGGGCATAAAGGAGAAACGGCGTGCTGTTTTACAGTGCATAGCCCTATCAGCGAACCTGTATATTATTGATATTGATATCAGCCATAACCGCATAATCACTTCTAAAATACTGAGCCCCGGGCCGGTCAGCACCGACCTGACATCCTCACCGGCAACGGTTTTAGACATTGGTGAATACCTGTTTTCAACCATCCTTGAACTCTACGACAACCCACAAATCAATCCGGTCATCTTATTCACATCACCGCTGGAAAAAGGTTTCCTCGTCTCTCACCGTAAAAGAATCAGCAAAAAAACAAACAGGCCACCAGTATCACCTCTGACAAAGTCAGACATTGAAAAAATCCGACAGCGCTATAAGGGCGATAAAGGCAACCAGGGTAAACATAAAAAGAACAGACACTTTTTATCGGTGAGCAAACGTGACCCGCACTGGCTGGAAGGCTGGATTACATCGCCTGGTTACACGATTGCCGCATGCCTTGCACTTTCCGTGGTTCTTACCCTTGTATTTACCATGGCCCCATACCCTGGCAACCCCTGGTTAGGGCTTTAAAACACATTAAATTTTCGAAACCCATGACGGGTATAACGAACTGAATCAAGTGGAATGACGAACCGCAACCATGGTGAGAAACTTCAAAACAGAATGTCTGTTCAGCATCAACTGCCCAACAGGTAAATGGAAAATAAAACTGATATAAAAAACCCCGCTCAATAACCGGGCGGGGTTCAATAACTACATTACCACTATTATTTGCCAGATATTACTTGGAACGGCTGGCACGCTTGCGCTCGTGCTCCTTCAGGAACTTCTTGCGAATACGGATATGGTTTGGCGTCACCTCAACCAGTTCATCATCATCGATAAACTCCAGCGCCTGCTCCAGAGAGTGGCGAACCGGCGGCGTCAGAATGATGTTCTCATCCGTACCTGCTGCACGTACGTTGGTCAGCTGCTTGGCTTTGGTTGGGTTCACCGTCAAATCATTATCGCGGCTGTGCAGACCGATAATCTGACCTTCATAAACATCAACGTTAGGGTTAATGAACAGGCGGCCACGCTCCTGCAAACTGAACAGTGCATAAGCCAGCACCTTACCGTTCACCATGGAGATCAGAACACCGTTATTACGCTGACCAACTTCCCCACCCTTGACTTCACCATAGTGATCAAAGATAGAGGTCAGGATACCGCTGCCTGAAGTCATGGTCAGGAACTGGGAACGGAAACCGATCAGGCCACGGGCTGGCATAATGAAGTCCAGACGCACACGGCCTTTACCATCGGGCACCATGTCCTTCAGTTCAGCACGGCGCTGGCCAAGCTCTTCCATAACGGGTCCCTGGTGTTGTTCTTCAATATCCACCACCACGTGCTCGAAAGGCTCCTGCTTGACGCCGTCAATTTCCTTTACCACGACCTGTGGACGGGAAACTGCCAGCTCAAAACCTTCACGGCGCATGGTCTCAATCAGAACGGACAGGTGGAGTTCACCACGACCGGAAACCTTGAATTTATCCGCATCATCACCCTGCTCAACACGCAGAGCAACGTTAGAGATCAATTCACGATCCAGACGCTCACGAATATTACGGGAGGTAACGAACTTGCCATCCTGACCAGCAAATGGAGAGTCATTCACCTGGAAGGTCATGCTGACTGTTGGCTCATCCACCGTCAGAGGAGGCAGCATTTCAGGACGCTCTGGATCGCAGATCGTGTCAGAAATGTTCAGTTTATCAATACCGGTAATGCAGACGATATCACCGGCACGGGCTTCAGCCACTTCAACACGCTCAAGGCCCAGATGACCCATTACCTGCTGCACTTTTGCCTTACGCTGCTTGTTATCGCGATCGACCAGCACAATCGGCTGACCTGGCTTCAGGATACCACGAGAAATACGGCCAATACCGATAACGCCTACGTAGCTGTTGTAGTCCAGGGCACTGATCTGCATCTGGAAAGGACCGTCAACATTTACAGGAGGAGAAGGTACACGCTCAGTAATCATCTCAAACAGCGGCGTCATGTCATCTGCCAGGTTGTCCGGGTCGTGACCGGCAATACCGTTCAGTGCAGAGGCGTATATGACCGGGAAATCCAGCTGCTCATCGGTAGCACCCAGACGATCAAACAGATCAAACACCTGATCCATAACCCAGTCAGGGCGAGCGCCCGGGCGGTCAACCTTGTTGATAACCACAATCGGGTTCAAACCCTGTTCAAAGGCTTTCTGGGTAACAAAGCGAGTCTGAGGCATCGGACCATCAACCGCATCCACCAGCAGCAGAACCGAGTCAACCATGGAGAGTACGCGCTCAACTTCACCACCGAAGTCAGCGTGTCCAGGGGTATCAACGATATTGATGTGGAAGTCACGCCACTCAATCGCAGTGTTCTTGGCCAGGATGGTAATACCACGCTCTTTTTCCTGGTCATTGGAGTCCATGATACGCTCAGCGCCCTGGTCCTTACGGCCCAGTGTACCTGACTGCTGCAGCAGCTTATCCACAAGCGTGGTCTTGCCGTGGTCGACGTGGGCAATAATGGCGATGTTCCGCAGTTTTTCGATCACTGTGTCATTCTCTCAATTTATCCACCTGCGACGAAAACGGACACCGTTTTCGATACCTGTCAGAAATCCAGGGGGATTTGATCTATTTATCGGGGGCTATTAGCCACAGACTAGCCTAAAGCCATACGTTTCGGGGGAGATGATGGCTTTTCAACTAACCGCTGTTTCTACAAAAAGGGCGCAATATTACCCCATCCCGACCAAAACCCCTACGCCATAATGCACTAACAAGCCAACTTTTTTCCGCAACCGAATAAGCAAACCTGCTATTTTTCCTGAAGCACTTCCGCAAAAGCTCCGTAAAAAGGCTTTTTAAATGGCTGATTTCGCTGTTATCCTCGCGGGTTCATTTTTATTTTTTATGAAAATGCCGCCAGAACGTTCTTCCCAACCAAACTAGTAAAGGGAAGCGGCAATTACGCTCATGGCAATTTTATGTCCAGAGCCGGAAAATGATCCTATACCATGTCAGAACAGAACCCTAATGCTGGCAGTCTGCAGATTTACCTTCGACTGCTGACTTACGTAAAACCCTATGCGGGCTACTTTGCCCTGAGCCTCCTTGGCCTGGCCATCTTCGCCCTGACCCAGCCCGCCTTTGCCAAACTTCTTGAATACTTCGTTCAGGCACTGGAAGGTGAAGAGGTCACCCTGCTGCAGAACTGGGAATGGCTTTCCGGCTCAGGCATTTCATCACTCTGGCTGATCCCGGCACTGATGGTCATTATCGCCATCGTTCGAGGTATTGGCTCCTATCTGGGTAACTACTATATCTCAAAGGTCGCAAACTTTGTTATCCACGACCTGAGAACCGAGATGTTCGAACGAATGGTCAACCTGCCCAATGTATTCTTTGATAACAACAATTCCGGCCACCTGATTGCCCGTATTACCTATAACGTCAGCCTGGTAACTTCTGCGGCTACCGATGCTATACGTGTTGCCGTCCGGGAAGGATTGACCGTGGTATTCCTGCTCGGTTTCCTGTTTTACACCAACTGGCAGATGACACTGATATTTATAGCCGCACTTCCAGTCATCGCCATGGTGGTTTCCTATGCCAGCAAGCGGTTTCGCCGGATCAGCAGAAATATTCAAAATTCCATGGGTGACCTGACCCATGTGACGTCTGAAACCATCAATGGCTATCGGGAAGTCAGGGGCTTTGGCGGGGAAGATTATGAATGTGGTCGCTTCACCGCATCCAGTGCAGCCAATACCCGCCAGAACCTTAAGCTGGCCAAAGCAGGCTCCGTCCACACACCGGTTCTTCAGTTCATTGTTTCGATAGCCCTCGCCCTTCTGCTGTTTATGGTCCTGTTTGTCAAAGGCGACTCAACCACAGCAACCCTGGTTGGTTATGTGACGGCAGCGGCCCTATTGCCAAAGCCAATTCGTCAGCTCAGTGAAGTGAATGCCAATATCCAGAAAGGTATTGCTGCAGCGGAAAGCATTTTCGAAATGGTGGATGAAATACCAGAAGCCAATAATGGCCAGTATACTTGCGACCGGGTGACTGGCTGTGTTGAATTCAAGCAGGTTGGCTTTACCTATTCTGGCGCTGAATCACCCGCGCTGAAAGACATCAACTTTACCATTCAGCCCGGGCAGACCTACGCGCTGGTTGGTCGATCCGGTTCAGGAAAAAGCACGCTGGCCAACCTTGTCCCCAGGTTCTATAACCATACCGAAGGCGACATACTCATTGACGGCGTGCCCCTGAATGACTTTGAGTTGAGAAACCTTCGCAGCCATATTGCCCTGGTCAGTCAGAACATTACTCTGTTCAATGATACCGTTGCCAGAAATATTGCTTATGGCGCTCTCGGTGATACTGCAGAAGAGGAAGACATTCGTCTGGCCGCAGAAGCTGCTCATGCCACAGAATTCATCAAAGACATGTCTGATGGCATTCATACCATTGTTGGCGAAGATGGCGTTCTTCTCTCCGGCGGACAGCGTCAGCGTCTGGCCATTGCCCGAGCGGTCCTTAAAGATGCTCCGATCCTGATTCTGGATGAAGCAACCTCAGCCCTGGACACGGAGTCTGAGCGTCATATCCAGGCGGCCCTGGATGACATCATGAAAGGCCGTACTACTCTGGTTATTGCCCACCGCCTCTCAACCATTGAGAATGCTGACTGCATACTGGTGATGGAGCATGGTCGAATTATTGAACGGGGTACTCATACCGAGCTGCTGGCGAAAGGCGAACATTACGCCAAACTGCACAAGATGCAGTTCCAGGATGAACCGCCTGTTGCCGTAGAGCAGATCCCGGCTTAATGATAAAAGAACGTGAAACCGTACTCTAAACCATGAATAATAATGTCCTTAGGGGAATATAACTAAGGACATTTTCGTGCAGGCTCCAAAGAAAAGGCTTTTCTTCTTTGCCCTTGGTGCAGGGGTGATCATCTTTATTCTGGCACTGGCTAACCGGCAATCCCCCCCGCTTAATCCTGCATCCGATCGGGCCGTTCCTGTTCAGGCCAGAGCCATTGAACAGAAGGCGATCGCACCTCTTATATCTGGCTTTGGTCGTGTACAGCCCAAAGTGGAATGGAAAGCCGTAGCAGAGACCAGTGGAAAGATCATTTACCGTCATCCCGACCTGGAAAAAGGCAGAGTCCTCAAGGCCGGTGAAACCCTGCTGAAAATCGACCCTCTTGATTATGAGTTACAACTCGCCAGAGCTCAGGCCGAGTTGAACTCCAGCAAAGCTCAACTGGCCAGGCTGAACCTTGAAGAACAAAACCTGAAAGCATCACTGGACATTGAGGACAAACGACTTTCACTGATTGAAAAAGAGTTGACTCGAAAAAAGAATCTTCTCAATAAAAATGTGATCTCCAAATCCGATGTCGATCAGCAGCGGCTCAGCTTTCTCTCTCAGCAAAGCCAGGTACTTAACCTGAAAAACCAGCTGGCACTGATTCCGGATAATCGCAGCACCAGTGAAGCCCAGGTCAAAGTGAATGAATCCAGACTGGAGGAGGCCAGACGCCAGCTCAGTAAAACAACCATTACCCTGCCATTAACTGCCCGGGTTGCCAGTGTGGATTTTGAAGTGGGCGAAGCGGTAAACCCTCAACAACAACTGGCACTGCTTTACGGCATCAGCCAGATGGAAGTTGAAGCCCAGGTACCATTACACGACATTAAAACCCTGCTGAATACCATTACCTTTGATTCCGGCAACCCCACTGACTACTCGAGAATCCGGCCAGACCAGTTCAACCTGAAAGCCAGAGTGCTTATCAGCAGCGGTAATTACCGGTCAGAGCGTGAAGCCCGTGTGGTCAGAATCAGTGAAACCATTGACCCGAGCCAGGGAACGGTTGGCGTTATTCTCGAGATCGATCAGGACTTACGGACAATGGTCAACAGCAACCAGGTTCCACTGTCTAATGGCCTGTTTGTGGAAGCGATGATTGAAGGGTTGGCAAAACCTCAGCTGCTGGTGCCTGAAGCCGCCCTGCACGGTAATACGCTCTATCGAATCAATGAACAGCAAGCCCTGAATAAAGTGGATATTCAAGTCCTGTTCCGCAGGGATGGTCTTGCTGCCATTGATGGGCCTGTTCAACAGGGCGACATGATAGTCATGACTGACCTGGTCCCAGCCATTGATGGCATGAAGCTCAAACGGGTTGGTCATCATTCAGAAGAGAAAAACCAAACAGCGGAGGCCAGCCAGTGATCCGCTACTTTCTCAAACACCCAACGGCGGCCAACTTAATGATGGCCGCGCTGCTGATTGCCGGTTTTTTATCTCTGCCAGAGATTAAACGGGAAACCTTTCCGGAATTTTCACCTAGCTATATCTCAGCCACCGTCGTATACCCCGGAGCAACACCGGAAGAAGTTGAAGAAAGTCTCTGCCTGCGAATGGAGGATGCCATTGATGGCCTGAGTCACATAGAAGAATCCAAATGCCAGGCGCTGGAAGGCAGCGCCTCGATGAATATCAAACTCGATAAGAGTGCCGATATTGGCCGGATGCTGGTTGATGTACAAACCCAGATTAATGCCATCAATGATTTTCCGAGCGAAATCGAGTCCCCTGTTGTTCAGGAGCTGGACTGGAATGAGCGGGTTGTGGATGTGGCCATCACGGCGGATACCAGCCTTCCTGACCTGAAAGCCTATGCGGAAGATGTAAAAAAAAGGATGAAAGTGGACGCTGGGCTGCCACTGGTAGCACTGCATAACTTCTCCGACCACCAGCTAAAGGTAGAGCTCAGGGAGTCCAGTTTGCGACAGCTGGGCCTGACAGTCAGTGATATCGCCAGCAAACTGGCCCGGCAGAACATCAAGCTGCCCAGCGGTAATATTGAAACCCGGGATAAAAACCTGCTGATTCGATTCGATGAACGCAAAGTGACACCTGAAACACTGGGCCAAACCATTATTGCATCGTCGTCTTCTGGCGGTGTAATACGCCTTGTGGATATTGCCACTATCACGGACCGATTTGAGCTGGATGAAAACCGCATCCAGTTTAATGGTCAGCCAGCAGCCATATTGACCATCAGCAAAAACAAGGCGGATGATGCCCTGCGGGTAAAGAGTGTGGTTGAGAATTTTGTCCAACAGGAGCAGGCCCATGCACCCGATGGCATTACCCTGACCATGACCAATGATCTCTCCTCAGTACTCTGGGATCGCCTGACCATGATGGTCCGTAATGGCTGGCAGGGTATTCTGCTGGTCTTTGGGGTGATGTGGCTGTTTTTCTCGTTGCGCTACTCCTTCTGGGTCGCCGCTGGCCTGCCCGTGGCGTTTCTGGGCAGTATTATGCTGATGGCGCAACTTGGCCTCTCTATCAACATCATCTCCCTGGTCGCTCTGCTAATGGCCATCGGGATTATGATGGATGACGCTATTGTAATTTCTGAGTCCATTGCCGCTCACCTGGATCGAGGAATGGAAGTGGACGACGCCGTATTGGCTGGCGTAAAAAAGGTACTGCCCGGCGTTGTATCCTCCTACCTGACCACCATCTGTATTTTCGGCAGCCTGCTGTTTCTGGAAGGACAGATGGGCTCGGTATTAAAAGTCATTCCCCAGGTATTGATTCTGGTACTGACACTGAGCCTGATTGAAGCGTTTCTGATTCTTCCCCACCATCTGGCTCACTCTCTGCACCGAAGCGCGCAGAAACATAACAAAGAACGCCCAGTGCTTGCCTTTAAACAACGGTTTCTTGAGCAGTTCGAACAGTTCAGAACCGGCAGGCTGGTCAATATGGTCACCAAGGTGATTGAGTGGCGCTACCTTTTTATGGGCAGTGTGCTATCTCTGCTGTTGATCTCCATCTCCCTCATCACCAGCGGGGCTATTTATTTCATTGGTTTTCCGGAAGTGGATGGTGATCAGGCCGAGGTCAGAATCATTCTCCCTCCGGGCGCAACGCTGCAGCAAACCGCATCCATAGTAGAAACAGTGGTTGCCAGTGCTGAAAAGCTCAACCATCAGCTTTCCAAAGAAAAAGAGGATGGACACCCACTGGTAGAAAACATCACGGAACGGTACAACTTCAACCCCGATGCCAGTGAGAAAGGCCCTCATATTGCCACCGTAAAAGTTGACCTTCGCTCCGCAGAATCCAGAAACACACTGCTGGATGACTTTCTGGATACCTGGCGGGAAGATGTTGGCGAGCTACCCGGCCCCATTGCCATGAGCTTTACCATGGGTTCCATTGGCCCTTCCGGAAGAGCCATCGAAGTCCGTGCACAGCATCAGGACCTGGAAACCCTGAAAGCGGCATCCCTGAATATTCAATCTTTCCTGGGGAACTTCGACGGTGTCAGCAATCTGATGGATGACATGCGTCGTGGAAAAGAGGAAGTGGTGATCAAACTGCGTCCGGGGGCAGAAAGCTTTGGTATTGATGGCCAGCTGATTGCCGGCCAGCTCCGTGCTGCTTATTTTGGCCAGACGGCAGATGAAATACAGGTCGGCTCTGAAAACCTGGAAATACAGGTGCAGCTGGACAGCCAGGACATTAACCAGCTGGATGACCTGATCAATCTGCCCATTATCCTGCCTGACGGCAGTCAGGTTCCCCTGGCAACCATCACAACACAGACCTATGAACGCAATTTTGTCCGTATTCAGCGCATCAATGGCCTGCGAACACTGACCATTACCGGAGATATCGATCAGAAAAAGGCCAGTGCCAGTCAGATTAATCGAAAGCTGCGACAGGAACTCTTGCCAGAACTGAAACAACACTACCCGGGTATTCGTTTTGGTTTTGAAGGCGAAGTTAAAGAGAACGCCAAAACCAGCAACTCCATGAGCAAAGGTTTTATTCTCGGACTCTTTGGCATCTTTGCCATTCTGAGTTTCCAGTTCCGCAGCTACTTCGAACCCTTTGTGGTAATGCTGGCCATTCCACTGGCGCTGGTCGGCGTGATCTGGGGACACTTCCTGCTGGGGTATTCGCTGAGCATGCCCAGCATTATGGGCTTTGTCTCTCTGGCAGGTATTGTCGTCAACGACTCAATATTACTGGTGCAATATATCCGGCATCATATTGATGCAGGAGAAACAGTCCACAAGGCAGCAATACTTGCCAGCCGAGATCGCTTCCGGGCGGTCTTTCTCACATCGGTGACGACCGCTGTTGGCTTGTTACCTTTATTGCTGGAAGGCAGCCTGCAAGCTCAGGTGGTTCAACCACTGGTAATTTCCATTGTCTTTGGTATCTTTGCTTCCACATTGATGGTGCTGTTTGTAATCCCTACGGCTTATGCTATTTTGGCGGACTTTGGGCTCATTAAAGAGAAATATTACTAACATCTAAAAGAACTACGTTCTTCAGACATGAACTTGCCTCTCCCAAAAAGTGGCGCTGGACGGCCAGCCCTATTTAGAAGGTGGGCTTAAATGACAAGATTGACCAGGAAATGCGAACTCCGGAAGGTGCTGCTGTTGCGTTTCCAGGTACTCTACATATTTCTGTGTCATCTTAACTCTTGAAGGCTTCGAAGAAATTTCTGTTTAGCTCTTCAACCTCGCCTGAAGCTAGTCTCTCCTCTAACCGGGAATAGAAATTGCTCGAAAAATCCGGACCCTTAATTTCTGATAGGGTTGCATTACCAGGCTCATTGGGGTTTGGAAAAGTGACCGATTGCTGAGGGCTCCCATCAGAAGCCCTGGCACTGAAATCGCCTCTCAATTCTGGTTGTTCTTCTGTTGATTTACGTGAAATGTTGCAGATTCTTTCGAAATCTATGGAGGATACAGAACTGAAAGGTTGCCGACGGCTCCCACCAGAAGTCGTAGCGCTGTTGCTGTTATCGCCACTCAGTTGTTCCTCTATTGGTTCATCTAAAGCATGGAAGTTTCTTCTGAATGCTTCGCAGATGAGATCATAACTGCCTGATGACTGACGGCTCACACTAGAAGTCGTAGCGCTGTTATCGCCACTCAATTCGGGTTGTTCTTCTGTTGCTTCACTTCGAGCGCAGAGGTTTATGAATTCTGAGAGGGAAATACAACTGCCTGATTGCTGACGGCTTCCACCAGAAGTTGTAGCACTGTTCTCATCATTCAATGGACACCTTTGAGATGCAACCGTATTTCCACTTCTGGTTGAAACAGAGCCAGAAGCAACCCTTGCGGGCTCAGATGTCTGTTCTTCTTTGAGTCCAGATTGATCATGTACATCGCTTGTTATCTGGACTTCTGAGAGGTTTGCTGCGCTGGGTTCACTGAGGTATTCAGACGTGACTGACTCCTGACTTCCTTCACCAGAAGGCGACCTGTCCGCCCCCTCTGTTTGTATTCCATCAGGGCAAGCGATTTGATTAAAACCACGACTAAGACGCATTAGTGCCAATGCCGACGGCTCAATATATGTATTTTCCGAAACCTGTTTGACAATCAATACCCGAAAACTTTGATTGAAAATATCGTTTGGATCCACAACCTCTTTGCTAGAATTTCTAAAATAATCAATAGAAATGACATTTTTACATGTAGGGCATTCAGGGGTGAGAGATTTAAGTTTTCGGTCTTCTATATATTTTACCATGCAGCTATGACCAAAAACATGTCCACAAGACAGAACAGAAGGGCTATGGCCAGTTGGCCCATTATTGTCTTCATATGGTTCCAAACATACTACACATTCTGATGAAGCAAACTCTGCCTGCATAACTGTAAATCCTCTATTTAAATTAATCACTCCACCCAAGCGCCGGAGAATATTCTCCATTAAAGTTCAAAGCGTAGCCTAGTCTGCCTGAGATTAAGAAGTAACTAACCATATTGTCAGCTATACTTACTCCTGACTGCCCGGATCAGAAGCGCATTTTTTATGTCCCAATTACCCTATAAAACCGCTCTGGTGACCGGTGCTTCCAGTGGCATAGGTTCCAGTGTTGTAAAAGCATTAACCGAACAGGGGATTACTGTCTATGCGCTGGCAAGGAGAGCTGATCGACTCAACAGCCTGGCTGAACAAACCGGTGCAACCCCAATAGTCCTTGATATCTGCGATACCGATGAGCTCTATCGACAGCTGACGGGTCTGGAAGTGGATATACTGGTCAGTAATGCCGGGTTGGGAATTGGTAGCACGCCGCTTCATAAAGCATCCCGGGAAGAAGTGACCACAGCAATGAATACCAACCTGTTGGCAGCCATGCACCTGATCAATATTATTGCTCCGGGTATGGTGGCTCGCAGCAAAGGACATATTATCCATCTAGGTTCTATTGCCGGGCTCTATCCATTATTTTCATCCGTCTATGGTGCCAGCAAAGGTGGCATTCATATGATGTGCCAGAACCTCAGGCTGGAACTGAAAGGAACACCTATCCGCTGTACCGAGATCTGCCCTGGCCGAGTTGAAACCGAGTTCTTTGAAAAGGCCTATAAAGACCCGGAAGTCGTTAAAAAAATCATGACTGAAATAACCCTGTTGAAAGCTGAAGATATTGCAGATGCGGTTCTTTATGCTCTTTCAGCACCTGCCCGGGTTAATATTGGATTGATTGAGTTGACTCCAACCGAGCAAATGGCGGGGGGGTTAGTAAGTGAGACTGTTGAAAAATAAGCAAAGCGATTACTGTAATCGTTTATTATCAATTGGCCACCACTACAAAAACTCATCACTCGTGGAAATGGCTAGCAATGTGTGTAATGAGAGGCTGTCTCAACTCACAGGAGTTACTGTTGAAAATTTATAGATCTCAACTAATTTCAATAACAAAACGAGACTAAGCTTTGCTTCCGCACCTTCCACCTCAACACGCTTGCAGGCCATTAGACATTCAATCGCTTTATCAACATAGAGATCAGGCAATTGCCTTGCCTGTACATATAAAAACTCGCCTACTGCCGAGAGAGCCGCAACATATCGATTTTTAATATAATCACTCTCTAACGCTGCCCCCTCAACCATTTTTGACAATCCTACTAGACACGAGTAATGCTTATCTAAAGTCCTGCAATTCTCCACAGAAACTTCATCTGTCCCAACTTTCGCCAGATGCTCATCTATCTCCGTTAAATTACCGCCAAGGACTTTAAGTCTCTTAGCCTCATCAAGGTACTTATCTCTCGCCCCTTCTGTACTTAATTGTTGGCATATCTCTAACGTGCGAACCGCAGTCTCTGCATATTGATCAGGAAATTGCCTGGCCTGACCCAGATAAAAATCACCCGCCTTTTGATAGGCTTTTTCACAGATTTCTTTGAGTTCCGGTTTATGTCCAATTACTTTTTCAACCGAATCTATACATTTAACCAGTTGCGAATATAGACCTTCTTGAATATCCCTTTTTTCAAAACGCTCCAGTAGGGAGCTAATTCTATTGATATCTTCAATATCAATACCACACTTACATAATTCAAGCTCTTTTAACAAAGTCTGCCACAGGTTCCGCCTTTCCTTGGGTGAATCCACATCATCACGCCACATATTAGCTAAATACTCCATCACTTCTTTCATGCAATTTAAACCATCATCTGTAATAGTCCCTTCACGATGCCAAATTTGGATCTCACGTTTGCCATCATCCGAAACTCCCCAAGAAGATCCAATAATAGATTCATACTTTTCAGTAATCCTTCTCATACCCTTAACTTCCATGTCTTGTATCTTCCTGTTGTAAATATCCACCTGCTTTTTACTCATAGTTTCAGCACATGGAATATGGTAAACCTGCTGACCTACACTACCATTCCACAGTCGCACCGGTTTGCTAAAAGCAGCCGATTCCTCAGAGCCACTTAAACTCTCTTTACAATGCCCACAGCCTTGGGCGACGCCAACTTCACTCTGCGTTGCCAGCTTAAAATGGAACGTTGAATTAATAGGAAGGGGAGTAGCCATTGAATAACACCCGGAAAATTTCAGTCTTATTGATAAAAATCCACTAAAGCAAAAGGATAGAAGCCCCGAAGAGATAGAAAGTAATAACAGTGAATAAAAAATGAAAAGAATCATAGCGGAATACAAAAAGTTTGCCCTGAAAGGCAATGTACTGGATATGGCTATCGGCATCGTGGTCGGTGGCGCCTTCGCAACCATCACATCCAGCCTGGTCAGCAATGTCATTGCTCCTGTTTTCGGCCTGCTGACCAGCGGGGTTGATCTGGCCGATCTGTTTTTAGTGCTCAAGGAAGGCAGTGAAGGCTCACCTTATATTACCCTTGAGGACGCCAATAAGGATGGTGCGGTAACCTTAAGCTATGGACTACTGCTGAACAGTGTTATCAGCTTCCTGATTGTTTCCTGGATCGCTTTTCTAATGGTTAAAGGCGTCAATCACCTGCGTCAGGACGAAGAAAAAATAGAGGTGGCCAAAGAGGAGAAGAAAACCCGGCTGTGTGCACATTGCTATAGCCAGATTCATAAAGAGGCCACCCGATGCGCTTATTGTACATCTTCACTTACCAGCGAAAATGTATAGGCACCTAGTCAGGCTAAGTGATAAATGAAAATAGAAATCCATTACCTTGCCACTCAGAGTAATGATTCATTATGTTTTATCTACCTATTATTAAGAAAGGCTATAATGAAAAACAATATAGGAGCATATCTCCATGGATGGACCAGGCAAACCAACGCCCTCATCAGACAGTAACTTCCAGCCAACTGAAAGTAAAAAGCAGAAATATGGAAGCCACAACTCAAAAAAAACGGAAAGTGTGGAAGGAAAAAAATACGCCCCACGCCCACCTGAAGGCAGAAGACCACACGACCTTCCGGAATACCGAAAACGGCAAATAAAGACGATAGATCCAGAAAGTGGCTATGGATCAGACAGGTCATCGACGCCTTCCTCTCCAACAGAAGCCAGCGATGTTGACTGGAATTTATCTGAAAGTGAACCTGATAAGGGTAGACAGCGCATCACCGACCACATAGCCATGCTTGGCGATAAAAATGGGATAAGTTCTGATCCAGACTACGTTTACAAATTTGCCCACTCTCTGGCCAAAAGTACAGCCAAAAAGGCAGAGTACTTTCCTGAAAAATACAATCAAGGTTTAGAAAAACATATTGCTAGCCCACATGACATCGCTCAAAAGTTTTTTTTGAGGCATTTAACAACCTTTATGGAAGAAAAAGGGGTTCAGTTTTTCACAAATTGCACCAATCGCCTCATCAAACGCCAGATTTCTGATGGATTGATTGATGATATTGGTAAAGTGCTTGATGACTCTGATGGCCAGCCATCCAACTCAAAATCAACCCGATATTTCGACAAAGTTGAATCATTGCTCCAGCAGTCTTTGGAGTATGAGTTCAATCAGGGCAGGATTACGCCAGATACGATAATCTTAACTGTCGAGATACTTGCAATGCTTAAGACAGATAACCTGAATCAACTTTCGGAGCTTCTTGAGCAATACAGGGTTGACTAGGGAGCATTACCAACTGGCCATTCAACCAGTTGGTCATACAAGCACTCAGGCAAGGCGAACGGCGCAGGACATGGTGGTTCCCTGTTCAAGGCGTACAACGCGGCATGAGTGCTTCTATGACCAACCCGAAGGGCCACCCATTATTTGCACCATACAGTGTTGCTCACTGCTCATGTGGAGCAACCACAGGACGCAGCTCGCGCCTTGTCTGGCGCAAATAATAGGTGGCTGATTGTATGTCCAGTTGGTAACGCCCCCTAGCATAATTGTCATCGCACGGATTAATGCTTTTCCTCACTTACGCAGCAAAAAACATCTATGGTAAAATGGTGGCTTTACCATAAAACAGCCGTACTGCTTCCAGATCCAGAAATGTGAAACAAGAAGCATAAGGTGTACCTGCGTATGCTGCTCAGCCTTGCAAAAATACCCGTCAACTGACTTGAAGGTGCTTATCGCACGGCTGTGATATGGTAAAAAACTGCCATTAAGCTGACTGGACATCATTGATGAAATTGACTATCCCCCGTTTTGATCTGGCCAAAGTCCTGGTAATTGGCGATATCATGCTGGATCGATACTGGCATGGTGCCACCTCCCGGATTTCACCGGAAGCTCCGGTACCTGTAGTCAAAGTTGGGCAGATAGAAGATCGTCCGGGCGGTGCAGGCAACGTTGCCCTGAACATTGCAACGCTGGGTGCACCTGCATGGGTTATCGGAGTAACTGGAGATGATGAAGCTGCGGATGCTCTTCAGACCCGGCTCGAAGCAGCAGGTATTTACTGCAGCTTTGCTCGAATCCCCGGTGTGCCAACCATTACCAAGTTAAGGGTTATTTCCCAGCATCAACAATTGATTCGCCTGGATCATGAAGAAGCCTTTGATGGTCTGAGTCCCGATGTCATAGAAGAAAAAGCCGCTCAGCTTATCCACAACCTGAGCGCTATTGTCCTTTCTGATTACAGTAAGGGTACGTTGCAAGGCTGCCAGCAGCTGATTCGCCTGGCTCGATCTCATAACATTCCTGTTCTTGTTGATCCCAAAGGTAGCAGCTTTGAGCGTTATCGTGGCGCAACGATCATAACGCCCAATCTGAAAGAGTTCGAGACAATTGTCGGCCCCTGCCGCAGTGAAGAAGAGCTGGTTAATAAAGGTCAGCAACTATTAAAAGACCTCGAGCTGGGAGCACTGCTGATTACCCGCAGTGAACACGGTATGACACTGATCCGGGAAAATGAGCCTGAAGTTCACTTCCCGGCAAGAGCGAGAGAAGTCTTTGATGTGACGGGCGCAGGAGACACGGTCATATCTGTGCTTGCCGCATCCCTGGCCGCCGGTTGTGACATGCCTCAAGCTGCAGGTCTTGCCAATATTGCTGCGGGCATTGTTGTTGCCAAATTAGGTACTGCCAGTGTTTCCATGCCGGAACTGAGACGTGAAGTAAACCGGGAGCTGGGTGCAGAAAGAGGTGCTGTTTCCGCAGAGCAACTGATGGTTGCCGTTGAAGATGCCCGGGCACACGGAGAAAAGATCGTATTTACCAATGGCTGTTTTGATATCCTCCATGCTGGCCATGTCGGCTACCTGGAGCAGGCACGCAAGCAGGGAGATAGACTGGTTCTTGCCATTAATGGCGATGCGTCTGTAACCCGTCTGAAAGGTGAAGGCCGTCCAATTAATCCTGTGGACAGGCGAATGGCGGTACTTGCTGGCTTGGAAGCTGTGGACTGGGTTGTCAGTTTTGATGAGGATACCCCGGAAGACCTGATTCGAGCCATCAAGCCGGATGTACTGGTTAAAGGTGGCGACTACTCACTGGATGAAGTGGTTGGGGCCCCCATTGTTCATGAATACGGTGGTGAAGTAAAAGTGCTGGCGTTCTTGGAGAACTGCTCAACGACTGCCATTGTGGATAAAATTCGGGACGAAAAGGAAGCTCAGCCTGCCTGATTCCAGGTCTTCCCTCATTCATAGAGGCCTGCTGTATCTTGTCATGCAGGCCTTCATCTCTTCGACTATTCTAAAGAATCAAAAAATAAGTACACATTAACTGGACTTATCAAGAGCCGATATATTGATCAGGCTCACGCTGAGAAATTACCGTGGTTACACGATGGATCGCTTCCCTGATCTTAATGGGAACAACATTATCATGCTCTGGATTTCAAGAAGATAGCTTCTGTCTGGAAAACCAGCTTTCTCAAGTTTACTCTGCAATCGCAAGCAATGTTGGCATTGGTATTACCATTGAGAGCAATGGGAGTACGATTTTTCCGGCAGATGGGAAGCCAATGAATTTGAAACGTGGTCAGCAGTGGTGTCGTAATATCAAGCCGGAAGAAAGCTTGATCATTTATGAGTCCCGGCTCTTCAAAAAGTGGAGCTTCAGAAAAGCCTTTCCTACCTCATTACTAAACGGGATTCGTATCGAATTCGGCAAATCGGGACGAATCAGCGAACTCTATGGCATCAATCTGGTGCAGGATTTTGACGCTAATGACCGGTTCCCAAAACCCAGCCAATGGATGACCAAGCTCTATCAAGCCTATGATACGCCACTGAACCAAATATGCATTCCAGGTACCCATGACAGCGGCAGCTATGACATCACAACGTTCTCCGATGAAGACCCTCACATGTGGGAAAGTTTGAAGAAATTGTTTGATTATTATTCTGAAAGCTATTTTTTTACGCCATTTAAAGAGCTGGTGCGGTGGTGGGCTGTTACCCAGGGGCTAAACACGTATCAGCAATTATCAGCAGGTGTTCGCTATCTGGATATTCGTCCCAGAAAGATAAATGGCCAGCTTGTCACCGTCCACGGGCTTGCGGGCGCATCAATTAATAATATCATCATGGGTATCAAGCGATTTCTAAACGAAAATCCCAGAGAAATCATCATTTTTCATATCCATGAGCCCTATGGAATGATTCAGGCTGATATCGATGAGTTATTTCAGGTTTTATATGAAAATTTTGGTGCCAGTATTGCCCCCCCGCAAATGAGCCCCTCAAACAGTATCCAGCAATTCCAGAACAGTGGATACCAGATTATTGTGTTATCAACACTTGATTCACCCGTATTCTCTGGCTGGTCAACCTATGAAACTCTGTCCAACCTCTGGCATAACAAAAACCGACCCTACCCACTTCTGGAAAGTATCACCAACAATCTTGTGTATCGTAAAAACAACCGACTTCATATTACCCAGATGACAATGACAGAAAGCCCTGGTGATCTAAAACAGGGGGCAATCCCGGGGCAGCCATCCAGCTTGCGATCATTTGTAAGAACTTTACGCTACCCATCCGGATTTTTACGATATGCTGCCAACGCTGCTCGCAGTCACAATAAAAGAGTTAATATAGTGACCGTTGACTTTCCAGAGGACGATTATATTTATGCAGCCTGCATGCGTGAAAATATAATAGATATAAACAACTAACCATACTGCATCATCAGTTTCTATTACGGTCGCAGTTTTACCCTTTCCAGAATGGCTTTGAAATTTCCTGCTGGCGATCGGCCTCTGTCAAACCAATATCCTTAAGCATTCTGGTATCCATTTGTGCCAGATTCTTTCGACCTTCAGCCCGAAACAGCCAGAGATGGTATTGATTCTTAAGCCGTGTTAAGCAAGTGCCTGTTTTCACACAATCCGTTGAGTTACGTTTCATCATGCCTCCCTTGTATTAAAAATCAGAACAATATTTTCAGTATCAAAACGCCAAAGTCTGGATATATTCTCTGGCTGCATGGGACAGCAAATCCTCATGCATCCGCCATGAATCATCAAAAAAGCCACGACCTATCTGAGTGTCTAAAAGGAAAGTACCCAACACTCTCATCCCGGCCTCTGCATCAAACACATTTTCGGCATAGACAATCTTCATCCCTTCCCCTTTGACACCCAGCAACCGAGAGAAATACTGTGTCATTAAATACCCGTCCCGAGGTTCTTTTGGAGCAAGAATCAGAACTTTGAGGTCTCTTTTTCCAGAGCCTGAAAGGCTGTCATACCAGGGCTTTACGACCTGATGAAGCCAGTCGATCTGGGCTACAGCCGCATCATGAACATTGGTATCAATGATGGTTCGGCTATTTCTGACAAAACGGGTGAGTTCATTTGGATCGACTACTTCACTCACCAGTATTTTTTGGGCAAAGTCCAGACTCATCTGAGTCAGTATCTGCTGCTTTATCAATTGCTGTTCGGTAAATCCAAGGCTGGGCAGATCTATTTCGACACGTTTTATGAGGGTTATTAACTGATTAAGTTCCTTCCTTTTATTCTCGGGTAGCTGCCCGCCCTCTTCCGTGACCAGCAAGACATAAAGCGTTAAAGGAATATGACTGACAGACTTTAAATTCGTATAGGCCGGTGATGAGAATACATATTGCCTGTTTTCATCAGCATCATTACCAATCAGACTCAGTGAAAATGGGCTTGCGACAATCAATGGCTTATATTGCGTCGCCATTTCTGCACGTGTGTTCGCGTAAATATCTCTGAATGCATTATTAAAATCAGAAAGAGCTGATTGAGCTTCCGCTGTTGATAATGCTGCCAGGAAAACACAGACAGCAAAAACCCTAAACGCTTTAAAAATAGGCATAGCAACGAACAACACTGATTGAATGTAATGAATGAACTCTGATTTAGTATTGGTTAGAGAACATCAGCTATCGGCGAAAACGAGCATCAATTTAGGCCAATCATTCCACTCGAATAAAAAACAAGATCAGCGTACAAATGACGCCTTTAAATCATCAGCCGTACAGAGTGTTGATAAGTGGGAAAGGGTCGTCAGTGACTGGAGGTGCTCCTCTTCAGAAGCCGCTGCACAGGCATCACTGATCACGAAAACATTGTAATCCAGTCATGGGCTGTTCTGACTCCGGACTGGACTGCCCAGGTGGTACCAACACCACTGAAATAGATATCGGTTACCTTTGCTGCCCGAAAGATCGCTTCCAGGCGAGTACTGTAAAAGGGGTTTATGCGGGGTTTAATCACAATAAGGTCATCAGGCAGTACATCCAGGTCCTCATGAAATTCCGTTCCCCACCTGCCCAGGCGAAGAGCACCTGCCTCTGCCAACGATGAGAAGAATGGAGAACCGGTTGGCAGATCCCGATAGTCCGGAGAAAAGCCAACCTTGATAAAGACCAGCAGCGTGGATGTTTTTCTGGCCCAGGCAACCGCTTTATTGACCTGAGCCAATACCTGATTCTCGGACACCTGTCTGGCGTACATCCTTCGCTTGCCATCCGGATGTACGAGATCATTGATATAGTCGATAACCACCAGAGCATTTTGCATGGAGCCTCCCTATAGATAGAAGCCCCTGGGTCACCTTAAGTCCAACAGGCCTCCAGACATGCCTCTACATTCTGTTGCATATGTGCGGGATTGATGGTTCCAACAATAGCTGAAGAAACGGCGGGGTGTGAGAAAACCAGCTTCATACTTTCCAGAACCCGGTTCTCATTAGCAAGATGACCAGACAGGCAGGCATGACCACTGGCAAACGCCTTCTTGATAAAGATCCCTTTCCCATGCTCTAACGCAAAGTCCAGTACTGGTTTTTCACCCTGTTCGTTCAGGTTATAGGTCACCATGGCAACGTCGGAATGTTTCAGCGCCAGAATGCCGCCTTCCACCGTTTTGGTGGACATACCCGAAGCGAGAATCTTTCCTTCTTTTTTAAGATCAGCAAGCACTTCCAAACAGCCTGTCTGCTCAATAATATTGACATCATCACCATTGGAATGAACCAGCATCAATTCAATCACATCGGTATTCAGGCGCTTCAGGCTTCGCTCCACACTGAATCGGATATGCTGCTCTGAGAAATCAAAATAAGACTCCCCCTGACCATTTTCAAGAGTGATAAACTCCTCACCAACCTTGCTGCAGATAACCCACTGTTCACGAAGCCCTTTGTGTTTTGCAAAAAGCTGACCAAGACGTTCTTCGCTGGTGCCGTAGGCTGGAGCCGTATCCAGCAGGTTCATGCCCAGGTCATGCGCCAGAGTAAGCAGGTTTACCATTTCACGGTCATCAGGGATCGTAAAATGTTCCGGGTACTTTACGCCCTGATCCCGCCCAAACTTAACCGTGCCGAACCCCAATGGCGATACTTCAAGATCAGTACCGGCTATTCGCTTTCTTCCCAGACGCTGAGTCATGACGCTTTGCCCTCTTCAAAATGCCCTTGCCAGAAGTTTGGACAGATCTCAGGCCGGGAAAATCCTTCAGGCATCGAGAAATTTTCATCACCCGCTGGACGAACACTACCCTCCTGCAGTAAACGAATCACTTCATCAGAGAGGTTGGGAGCCAGTGCCAGCTTAGTGGGCCAGGTCACAATACCGTTGGCAACCGGCTGACAGAATGCCGCATCCGGGCGAAGCAAGCGGCTCTGTTTTGGCTCAGCACGATTGACCCGCAGGGTGTCCCACTCAGCCTGATCAAGGTCTACCCAGGGCAGTAACGCTTTCATCTCTTTTTTCGCCGTTGCAATCAATGCCTCAGCTGACTGCTTGACCCCATCTTCAGCAATGCCACCACCGAGATACCACACCCACTTCCCGTCTTTATCGGGATGGCTGGTAACGGTAATTCTCGGAAGCGGTGTTGTACCGAGACAGTGTGCATAGATAGGTTCAGGATGGTCATGACGAACCATCACCATCTGCAGGGGACGTACCTGCATTTTTGGATCATTGATACCCCAGGTGTTCAAAAGCGCCTCGGTTCCTTCACCAGCAGCCAGCACAAACCGTTTGGCTTTCAGCAGAGTTTTCTGACCATTGCTATCAACTAACTCAACAGCATCAATGTCTCCCCTGGCATCCGTTAACAACCGGGCATTACCCTGTTCACTCCAGTCCACTTTAATCGTTTTATCTTCCAAACCGTTGACCAGGGCTTGAGTAATGGTAGCAATATCCAGAACAATTTCATTGAGCTGGTATACCTTTCCACGAAAACCATTATGTTTGAAAATGGCCGGAAACTGCTCTTTGGTTAATGCATCTACCCGTCCCCTCAGCGCCTTACTGGCAAAGAAAGAGGTCATTCGTGAACCAATATCACCAGGTGACCATAGATAATGATATTCAGACAGAATGCGAGCCGACCGAAGATCCGGGTCCCTATCCTCCCCCTTTCCAGCCAGGGCGCTACGCCAGCGTTCCGGCATCCCGGCAATGGCCTGGGAAGCGTTGGTAAGCTGGCCAGTCAGAGTGTATTTGGTACCCCCATGAACAATGCCCTGAGACTTGATGGTCTGACCACCGCCCAGAGAATCCTGCTCCAGCAACAGGGTTCGATAACCCAGAGTATTCAACGTACGAAATAACCAGAGACCGGCAATACCGCCGCCAATCACCACCACATCGGCTTCAACAGTTTGAGACATAAGAGAGTTCAACTATCTGAGATGACCTGAAATGGGCGGAATTATAACATAGCTCACCGTATTAATAGTCAGGCTGAAGCGGTTAGAATGCCGTGCCAGCCTTTCCTTTTTGACAATTTTCGAACCCAGGCAGTAAGAGGGAACGTAATGCTTATTTATGTCGTATACCTGTTAACAGGTGCACTTGGCGGCATTATTATCGGTGCTTTGGGCAGTGGCAGCAGTCTGGCTATTCTGCCTGTCCTTTCCCTGATTTTTCCAATGCTGTTTCCCGAAGCGATTTCACTGCAGGTTGCTGTTGCCACCTGCATGGCTACCTTGATCATCGGCAGTGCATCTGGCGCCCTCAGCTACAAGAAATCATACCAATTCCATTTTTAAATTATGAAATAACAGCCCATGAACGGGAGCATAGACTTTTCAATCGGCCAACTTCAGAAAGTAATTCATTCCATGCCTCACAGCATTTATTGATAATATCTTCATAGTTCTTAAATACATAATTTGATAAATCATGCGCTCTCAACCACTCCCATATTTCCTCTGCGCTGTTTATTTCAGGGGAATAAGGCGGTAAAGGAATTAGAGTCAGGTTGTCAAATTGAGGAAGTTCTTTTGA
>NZ_LUKQ02000149.1 GCF_001647025.1 Endozoicomonas atrinae | reverse complement strand
ATCAGAACCTGATGCACAGAGTTTTTGAGAAGTTAGGCTTGGCAATGAATGACGAAAAAGTCATGAATACTTATGAGGAGCTAAGTAGCTATGGTGCTATCGCTGCATAATAGTGTCCGGAGTATTGTTTTAAAGAAAGTTTTAAAAAGGGTGAGTTGATTGTTGGATTGATTATCTTCAGCAGGAAGGGGGCATAGGAAAGTATCAAATTAGCTCTTGATATAAGTAATAGCAAGCAGCCCCGACTACTTGTTATGGAAAGCTTTGAAGGTGATTCTATACAGGATTATTACCCTTCTACCAGGTGAGTAAAAGCAGCTAAAGCCTCCGGATCCCCATGTTTGATTTTATTGGCGATCACATAATGGAAAAAGTAATGGAAGTCCTCATGATCCTGGGCAGCAAACAGGCACTCATCGCCCGGTAGTACCGGTGTGTTGTCAACTTTCTTGTCATCAGCAACCATTGCCAGAACCCGGCCATCACTGAACAGACGCCAGCTGGTCACGTGAACCAGAACAATTGTTTTAAACTGGTCTTCGGTAAGAATGGCATGAGTACCAATAGTGTCAGGAATTTCCTGAATAATGACTGCTTCGTCAGACTCTATGGGTGGATAGTAACTGGCTGCGTTTTCGAGTTCCGCAACCTTGTGTTCTGGCACGTCGAAAAACGCATGGTCGTGTATCTTGTCAAAGTAACCTTCCCAGTGACCATTTAATGGATCATTAAGCTCCCGGGCAGGTACTACCTTATTCAGCCAGGGGATCAGGGCGTCAACAGTTCCATCTTTCATCAGCGCCCAGCAGAGAATTTTCATGCTGAACAGCTTTCCCGGATTGGCATCATTACTATAGAGCATTTCCATGCCATCCAGTTCCGGGGCTATTCGGAGGATCTGATGAAGATTGGCTTCATCCAGGGGTTTGCGGGTAAACATATCGATGACATTGGCACTGTTATCATCGGACTGAGTCTTATCTTCAGGTTCTTTGGCCATGAACAATCCCGGGTAAAGCTGAGTCTTTTAAAAAATGAAGGTGTTCATAGCCCATATCGGCATGGGCGGATCATCCTGCACTATTTGGATGGTTGGTCGGGGAAGGGGGCTATATTTTGGCTGGAATGAGAAATACCACAAAGACACAGAGTCACAAAGAAAAGCGGAAGGCCTTGCTCAGTGTCTCTGTGTCTTTGTGGTTAATTCAAAAATATTACCGCAGGAGCATTAGGGTGCTGGCCAGGTTTCTGGCGGCCCGGATCAGGTTTTTCTCACCACTTTCCAGAGCTTCGGACAGCGGAACCGCACCATGAACAATCGGGAACAGAGCATCAATTCCACGTTCATACACCGCTTCAACACCAGAACCGACAGAGCCTGCCAGTGCAATCACAGGAAGATCGAACTGCTTGGCAATTCGGGCAACCCCCACAGGTGTTTTTCCCTGTGCCGTCTGCCCATCAATGCGGCCTTCTCCGGTAATCACCAGATCAGCACCGGTGACTTTCTCCGTCAGGTCGACGGCATCCATCACGATATCAATCCCCGGCTTTAGTTCAGCGTCCAGGAAGGCGAGCAGAGCAGCCCCCATGCCTCCCGCAGCACCTGCCCCAGGCTGTTGCTCAACCTCTTTACCAAGGTCGCGTTTCAGAAGGCTGGCATAGTGTTTCAGTGCTTTATCCAGTTGCTCAACCATCTCAGGGCTGGCCCCTTTCTGAGGGCCAAACACAGCAGAAGCACCATTGGCACCGGTGAGTGGGTTGTCCACATCGCAGGCCGCAATGAATTCAACATGCTTCAAGCGCTCATCCATCTGGCTGGTGTCAATGCTGCAGAGTGTTGATAGCGCTGCACCACCGCAGGGCAGCTCTTCTCCATCAACATCCAGCAGTTTTACGCCCAGTGCCTGCATCATACCTGCGCCACCATCGTTGGTTGCACTGCCACCAATACCGACGATCATGCGTTTGATGCCTTGGTCCAGGGCACTGAGAATCAACTCTCCCGTTCCACGGGTTGTACTGATCATCGGGTTGCGTTGATCTGCAGGTACCAGTTCAATACCTGAAGCCCTGGCCATTTCAATGACTGCGGTTTCACCATCACCCAACAAACCGAAGCTGGCCTGAACGGGCTCTTCCATTGGGCCGGTGACTTGTACCTCAATCAGTTTGCCACCGGTGGCATCAACCAGTGACTGAAGTGTGCCTTCTCCACCATCGGCAACCGGAACTTTAATGTACTCTGCATCCGGCAGAACCTGCTTCAAACCGGTTTCAATAGCATGTGCTACCTGGGCTGCAGTAAGGCATTCTTTAAACGAGTCTGGTGCAATAACAATTTTCATGGTCTGTTCCCTCAGAATTGAAGAATGCCATAAATCAGCGTCGATGTAGCAGCCATGGAGAAGCCGATCAGGGTTTCCCATGGCAGTGCTTTCAGGCGCTCACTGATGCCCATGCCGACACTGCCGCCCGTCGCATGGAAGAAACTGCCGTGAGGCATGTGATCCAGTACTGTGGCACCAGCATGCATCATGGCAGCAGCGCCCAGTGATGGAATGCCCAGGGCAATAATAATGGGGCCAAATACGTTGGAGGCAACAGCCGTGCCAGCAGTCGTTGAAGCGGTTGCTGCCGACATCATCATGCCACTTAGTGGTGCCAGCAGATAGGCAGGCAGGCCTGAGGCTTTAAGGAACTCAACAAGGGAGTTACTGAGCCCGGAGCTGGCAATAATACCGGCAAGAGTTCCGGTACCGATCAGCATAATAGCAACACCACTCATACGCTGAAGACCACCCACCGCAAAAGTGTTGATGTCACGGATACGTCCCATGGCCAGCGCACCGGCAACACCACCCACCGGCAGGGCGATCAATGGGTCAATGGCAATACCGGCAACAGGGCGCAGAGCCAGAAGACCAATGGCGACCAGAGGTGCTGTCAGAGCAGCCAGCAGAGAAGGGCGGTTATGATGATTACTCTCTTCGACGGCCATCTCTTCGGATATTTTGGTTCCACGGTTTACCAGCATCTTGGCCACAATATAAGTGACAACCAGGCCCACCAGGGCTGGAATAATATTAGCCATCATCACATCAGTCAGTGGCAGGTTAAATGCGTCAGAGGCGGCAATCGTGTTGGGGTTTGGCGAGATAATGTTCCCCGCCTTACCACCACCAACCATGGCGACTAGTGCCGATAGAATGGAAATGTTGGCGCGTTTGGCAATGGCCAGGGCAATAGGCGCAACCGTAATAACCGCCACATCTACAAAGACGCCGGCAGCAGTCAACAGCATGGTGGCCAGAATCAGAGCGATAACGGCTCTGGCTTCGCCAACCGCATCAACGATTTTCTCAGCGATGACGCCCGCACCACCGGATTCAATCAAAACACCGGCCAGTACACCAGCCGCAAGAATGCGCAGTACAGAGGGAGTGATGCCTTTTACGCCATTGATCATCAGCGTAACACTGTCGCCCAGACTGGCCAGACCGATCAGGGCGCCGAGAAATGCACCAATCATCATGCCATAGGCAGGCGGCACGCGTCGCAGAATAAGTCCTATGGAAATCAGCAGCCCGCTCAGGGCACCCAGGGTGGTGATTTGAATCATTGAATAAACCGGAATGAAGAAGTTTTCAGTGCCGGCTATTATCGGAACAATCGTTTCATCTGTTATCGTGGGATTGGCTGAATTTTGCGGGAAATGTTCATAGGTTTTTGTGCATGCGCACAATTATTCTGTTCCTTTCCTGCAGTTTTTCAGCTCATGAAGGCGAAGTGAGAAGTGCAGAAACAGCAGATCGTGAAAGTGGCGCGCATTACGCCCGGTCAGCTGTTCAATGCGTTCCAGGCGATAATTCAGCGTATTACGATGAATGTGCAGGCTGTTTGCGGTAACGCCAGGGTCACCATGACAGTCGATATAGCGGCGAAGCGTTTTCTGCAGGGTACCACGGTTATCTTTGGCAATCAGAGGCTTGATGATGTGCTGAAATTCCCGGCCTTTCCAGCTGGTGTTCAGTTCCAGCAGAAGGCTGTCCATCTGATAGTCGTAATAGCGATAAAGGCGTTTTTCCGGATTTAGCTCCAGGCCAAGTTGAAGGGCTTCCTGAGCCGTTTGATAAGATATGGCAAGCCCATTAAGGCCCGGCACGTACCTTCCCACGGCGATTCTGAACTCAATATCCCCATAGGCTTCGATCTTGCCCATGACTTTCTGAATATAGTCATCTACCTGGTCAGGATGCCATTGATGTGCGGTGTCAATTTTATGAAGCACAACCGCCTGTGTCGGGCATACCAGGGCCACCAGGTTTTCAGGTCGATGATGACAGAGCAGCTGTTGTATGTGTTCAATGTCGTGTACTTTAAGGTCACGGCCATCACGGGTTCTGGCACTGATAACCATCGCAACCCTGGGGAGGTGAGGGTCAATACCCAGTTTGCGGGTACGGATCTCGAACAGGTCGTCAACCTCTACTTCTCCGTGGATCATTTCCGAAACCACATTTTCCCGTTGCCGCTGGTTCCAGTGAATTTCTGACATGACGGACGCATTTTCCACCATCAGTTCAGCGGTCATTACCACCAGATCCGCAAATTGAGAGACAGCCTCAGGCGCACCGGTGACACCAACCACGCCGATAATTTCCCGACGAAAGCGAATAGGGCGGTTAATACCGGCCTGAACCCCTTTTAACCGGGTGGCATGGGAGGCATCGATGTCAAAGGCCCGGCCTGATTCCAGCACTTTCAGGGCACCGGCATGCACCTGATGTTTACGCTCAGGAAAACCGGTGCCGATAATAATGCCTGCCCGATCCATCACATTGACATTATGTGGGATGATATTCATAGCCCGCTGGACGATCTGCTGGGCTACCGGCTCCGTAAGAAAAGCTGTCATATGGGTAATTGGTTAACAGTAACGCAGTTCAGCCTACCTGCTTGAGGCCGCCGCCAAAATAAGGGTTTTCTACTGGTACTAAGGAGTCTCCATGACAGAATTGAAGCTGGGTTCATTTGATGAAGGCCTGAATGTCGCGGTTATTGGAGCTTCCGGTGCCATTGGAAGAGCTATGATTCATTTGCTGGAACAGATACCAGCCGTCAGCCGTATTTATGCCTTTTCACGAAGTGATGCCGCTTTTGACGCAGTGCAAAAAACCGATGTTCAGCACATGGATCTTCTGGATGAAAACAGTATTGCCAGGGGGGTAGGGCAAATCACGGAACCGTTGGATCTGGTGATCATCACAACGGGTATCCTCCATGAGGGGAAAGGTCTTAAGCCGGAGAAATCCATCAAAGATTTCGAGCCTGACCATTTTTCCAGAGTATTTGCCATCAATACGACCGGGCCAGCCATGGTCGCTAAACACTTCCTCCCCAAAATGGCCAGAAACCGTAAGAACGTATTTGCGGTGTTATCTGCCAGAGTGGGCAGTATTTCTGATAATCGATTGGGGGGCTGGTATGCCTACCGGGCATCAAAGGCAGCGCTGAACATGATTGTGAAAAACCTGGCCATTGAAACCGGCAGAAAAAACAAATTATCAATTATTGCCGCATTGCACCCGGGAACGGTTGATAGCCATTTATCCATGCCATTTCAGTCCGGTGTGCCTGAAGGCAAACTCTTTACGGCCGAGTATTCCGCAGAACAGCTCCTGAATATAATTGATCAGCTGACACCTGGGGACAGTGGACACCTGTTTGCCTGGGATGGGGAAAAGCTGCCTTTCTGAGGTTTACTGTTTCAGATAGCGCCCTGGCGAGATGCCCATCAAACGACGAAACATGGATATAAAGGCGCTGTCACTGGCAAAACCCAGCCTCGAACTTACCTCGGTCACAGAACGTCCTTCAGACAGCAATTCCAGTGCTTTAAGCAGTACTAATTGTTGTCGCCAGTGACTGAAACTCATCCCGGTCTCTTCCCTGAACCGTCGCGATAATGTGCGGGCACTGGCACCAGCCTGTTTTGCCAGCTCCTCCATTGTCCACTGGCCAGAAGGTGTTTCCATTAATAATTGCACAACGACCTGCAACCGCCGGTCTGCAGGTAATGGCAGCTGCAATGAGCTTTGCTCTGCATTCAGAATTTCATCAACAAGAACATCTGCCAGTCTTGTCTCAGCCCCTGTCTCCGGGTAATGAGCAGGCCACTGACAGACTCTTAAAATAAGCTCTCGTAAAAGCGCTGTGACGTTCAGCTGAAAGGTTTCTTCCGGCAGGTCATTAAAAGAACGTGGGCAGAAGTACAGACTGCGGTAATGAAATCCTGACGTTGTTGCACTGTGTTTGAGTCCAGCAGGTAACCAGATTGCCCGGTTTGGTGTGAGGATATGCAACTGGTTGCCAGCGGTAATGGTCATTACCCCCTGAACGGCATAGAGCAGCTGGGATTTCTGGTGGCTGTGCTCTCCTGACTGATGCGGCCCCGAGTCAACAGCAATCCCCATCAACGGGCAGTCCAGTTGATCCGGGTCTTCTACCTGGTCAGTGTCATATTGGGGCATGGCAGGCTCTGTTGTTTGTCCTTTTGGAGCAGTTTTCTGTCTTAATGTTTATAACCCGACATCGGAGGGTTTGGCAAACTGCCATCCATGATGTGAATGGAGTAATTCATGATGGACAGTGTGTTAAATCGATCGAGACCCGGTATCGGGCTTCTGGCCATACTACTGGCGCTACCTCAACTCAGTGAAACAATTTATACCCCGGTTCTGCCAGCGATTGCTCAGGGATTTGGCGTTTCTGAGTCCATGGCCCAGCTCACGATGAGTATCTATTTTGTCGGGTTTGCGCTGGGTGTACTGACCTGGGGATGGCTGGCTGACTATTTGGGGCGACGAAGCGCCATGCTGGCTGGACTGCTGTGCTATGGCATGGGAGCGGCTGGGGCCATTTTCAGTTCAGAATTCATGCTCCTGCTCGGTGCCCGTTTTCTACTGGCCTTTGGTATCAGTGTCGGTTCGGTAGTGACCCAGACAGTCATCCGGGATTGCTTCAACGGCAAGGCTCTGGGTAGGCTGTTTTCAACCGTGGGGGCTGTTATCTCCCTCTCTCTTGCTATCGGGCCTGTGCTGGGAAGTCTCGGAGCACTGGCAGGGGGCTACCAGGCAGTTTTTATCATGCTTGGCGGTACCGCGTTATTCATGACCTTATGGGCGGGGTTAAGCTTGCCTGAGACCCATCCGGGTCAGGGGGCAGTGAGAAATAATCAAGGCTCTTTACTGGCCAGAATGATCCGGGATCGGAAAATCCGGGTATACAGTGTAATGGTGGCTGGAGCTAACGTAGTGCTGTTTGGTTACTTCACCCTTGGCCCTTTTCTGGTTGAGCAAATCGGCTTTTGTGCTTCGGTATTTGGCGTAACCGGTGTGCTGATCGCCGGCAGTGCTCTGGGTGCCATGTTTAACCGCAGGCTGCTCACCCGGCACTCTGGTGATCAACTGATTCTTCGGGGATGCTGGCTTGGGCTATTGGGTGCGCTGTTGCAGTTGATCGTTACGCTTTTTCTGCCATCCATACCATGGCTGGCATTATTGTCGATCATTGCTCCCATGGTTCTGATGGTCATTGCTTTTGGGTTGATTGTTCCCAATCTGCTCAGCTCTGCACTATCAGAATACAAAGATGAGCTTGGGACTGCGGGCGCCCTGTTTGGACTCAGCTACTACCTGCTGATTGCCGCAGGCTTGAGCTTAGTCAGCCATCACTATGTACCTGTCGCTGGCTATATGCCTGCTGTATTTCTGGTGATTTTTCTGCTGATGTTGATGGCATGGTTTCATTACCAAAGAAGTATCAATAAACCCTGAGGAGATGAGATGGTTATTATTCACTGGTTTCGTCAGGATCTCAGATTGTCTGATAACCCCTCTCTGCTCGAGGCAGCTGGAAATGGACAGGTGCTTCCTGTCTATATTCTGGATGATGACTCTGCGGGTCAATGGGCTTCCGGTAGAGCCAGCCGCTGGTGGCTGCACCACTCACTGGAAGCACTAAACGAATCGCTTAATGGCCGACTGTTGGTTCGTCAGGGGAATCCTGGAAAAGTACTCCTCGAGCTGGCCAGAGAATATAAAGTAGATGCCGTTTATTGGAACCGTTGTTATGAACCCTGGCGGATCCAGCGGGACCAGCGCATCAAGAAGTTACTTCGTGATGACGGTCTGGAAGTCAAAAGCTTTCATGGTTCCCTGCTCTGGGAGCCATGGACCGTGCTGAAAAAGGATGGCACGCCCTACAAGGTATTTACGCCCTATTATCGAAAAGGGTGCCTGATATCTGAACCACCCAGGGAACCATTGCCAATCCCCCCCAAAATCCAATGTGTTGCGAAACAGTTAGAAAGTGGAGTAAATGACCTTGGTTTACTGCCTTCAAAAGCTCTTGTGACCGATCAGAACCATCAGCCCGGTGATGAGGATAAGCAGGTTCGCTGGGATCAGAATCTATATTTCCATTGGTGTGAGCAGGGCAGGGGGATTGGTGAGGCAGCGGCAAAAAACAAGCTCCAGGATTTTATAAACAAAGGGCTGAATGGTTATAAAGAAGGGCGTGATTTTCCTGCGAGAAACAAAGTTTCACAACTGTCAGCCCATCTTCATTTTGGGGAGGTATCCCCCAATCAGGTCTGGTATGCATCGGCTGCGGCGGCAACAGAAAACAATGTAGAGACAGACCTGGATTGCTTTCACTCGGAGCTGGGCTGGCGTGAGTTTTCTTACTATCTGCTCTACCACTTTCCAACACTGCCTGAGCAAAACTTTCAGCCCAAGTTTGACCGCTTTCCCTGGCAGGATGATCCAAAAATACTCAAACGATGGCAGAAAGGGCTGACCGGTATTCCCATTGTGGATGCCGGTATGCGAGAACTCTGGCAGAGTGGGTTTATGCACAACCGGGTGAGAATGATCGTCGGTTCCTTTCTGGTCAAAAACCTGCTGCAGCAATGGCGGCAAGGGGAAGCCTGGTTCTGGGACTGCCTGGTGGATGCTGACCTGGCCAGCAATTCGGCAAGCTGGCAGTGGGTGGCCGGTTCGGGGGCTGATGCTGCACCCTATTTCCGAATTTTTAACCCCGTTACCCAGGGGCAGAGGTTTGATCCCGATGGGGAATATATACGGCGATATGTGCCTGAACTTTCCGGGTTACCGAATAAGTATCTGTTTGCTCCCTGGGAGGCACCGGCAAACGTGTTGGAGCAGTCGGGTGTTGTTCTGGGGGATCATTACCCTGAACCGGTTGTTGATCTGAAGTTCTCCCGGGAAAGAGCATTGGAAGGCTGGCAGGCGATAAAAAGCTAGAGAGTTGTTGATAAAGCTTGAGTCAGGTTTGTTGGCGGTGGTGATTTCTGGTGTGGCTGACTCTGTTCAACTTCGGGGCTGTTAGGAATATCACTTTCTGGCTCGCTGGAATATCTTCGTGTTAAATGGGTTTCAGATTGATCCAATGTATTCTCATTACCCTCTTCAGAGAGATACAGAGTTTTGCAGCTCATTTTAGTCACTTTTTTGTCTGTAAAATGTTCGAACTGTCTTGCCATCACTTTACTGCTGTACAATGTATCTATGTCACTAAAGCTAATCGCATAAAACTCAACTGGTAATTCTTCGATTACGTTACGCAATTTGGGTAGAAGGCTCTGTAACTCTTTTAATGAGGGGGAAGGAGTGGGTAATAGTCGCAGTCTTAAGTCAGGGACATAGATGTGTTTTCCATCACTTTCCCAGGAATCTGTTATGTTAGCAATTAATAAGTAGCTTTCTTTATCTGGAACAACCATAACAGTCATTGCTGTCTCAAACCCATTCGGATCCATTAAACCTTCTAGTTGTTGCACGACCACTGGAATGGTGTCTTGTTCAGCAACTGATGCAGGCTGTAATAAAGATTGAAAATTTAGGACGGCTTGATTTTTCATCAATTTCATGACCTGAAACGGCGTCATTTGTTCAGTATTGGTTTCAACCAGGGAGGATTTTTCCAGCTCCATTATACGTTGATCGACCCCCTCTCTGCGTGAGTTCATACCAAAATATACCATGTGATTTAATGCTTCGAGAGCTGGGGATGATTCTGATAGAGTATAAGTATGATCAACCCGTTGCGGAATTATTTTCAGTGACTCCAGCAAAACGTCTCTCCATGGACCTGGAGTAAATAATATTCTGAATTCAGCTGGGTCAAATTTAAGAGTCTCTCTTTGATACTCATGAAGGTCTTCTTCTTGGGATTCCATAACCCTCTTTATTTTTTCATCATTTCTGGCATTGGCTATATCGAGAATTTTATCGAGTAATCCTCTTTCCAGGTTAATCAATCTATCTAATAATTGATTGCCTGAGGAATGTGGGTCAAATTCTAAGTCAGGATTTTCGTGACATAAAGATCTGGATGAGGCCGGACTACAATGGGCGTACTGTACTGTTCTGGAATTAAAATCCGGGGGGGAGAATATACTATGATTTTCTCTTGATTCTTCTTTTGGAATGATGCCTTCTCCAACCTCAGAGGCCTTTACAAACGAACTGTTAAATTGCTTTATTGCTTCCTGGGGTTTTGTTGGTTTCAAAACTTTTTCATTATCAGGCGGAGATATTGTTGGTTTTATAAGTAGAGCAGATTCCATAGGTCTTCCAGAAACAATAAATTATGTTGATGTATAATAGTAAAAACTTTGCTTGTATGGGGTTTCCCATGATGCCTAATGATAATAGGTGAATATCGCCTGGTTACAATGTCTTTTTATAGAGTACTTTTCAGATTAAACTGTCCAAATATGTAATGTTCTATGACAGTGCATGGAGCGAAAATACGCGGCCAAACTTGTGTATGCTGTTTCACGGGTCGATTGGTTTGATACACATGAGCAGTGTAAATCCTAATTACTAACGATTGAGTGTATTTGGCTTAACCTCTCAGGCTGAGATGCTGAAGGTAAAACAGCCGGAAGGCATTGTATATCTTTTCCTCTTTCGCAGGGGCGGTAGCTGGGTGAAAAGGTCCTTTCTATAGGCGACGCTCCAGAATAGTGGCAGTGTGATTCAGAGTCTGTCTTAATACCACGGATGAATAGATCAACGTTCCCAGGTAATGGGAGGCGAAAACCTCTATGTATTCATGTATTACTGATTAACTGGGATGTTTTGTTTGAATATTAACAATCTTGCATCTGTGATCAGTGATCGATTTTTCTGTTAAATCATTAAATTTTTTTCTGAATGAAAAGCTGGAGAACAATTGGTCTAAGTTTTCAAAATGAATTGAGTAAAAACCTGCGTGAATATCTTTGAGGGATTTTGCCAGCTCTTTATAGGCGTTATGTACTTTCTTCATAGGGATGGGTGGCTGAAAATTCATGAGAACACGAGCGGGGGGATTTAAAGGTCTTTTGTGTGTTCCTGATGGGGCTAAAAGGTTTCCTATCAGAATATAGCTTTCTCTTGTAGGAATAATCATAAAGGCAATATGTTTATGAGCCATTGAACTGACCATGACTCCAGTTATCTGGTGGATAATGGCCGGAAACGAGATGGCACTTTCGGGCCTGACTGCTCCTTGATCGGCGGGTTCTGACCTATTGCCTGCAGGGTGATGACGGGCAAACGCTACAATCTCAATGGTTTTCTGCTTTATGGCTGCGCGCACTTCATGATGGGGTGTGTTTCTATGGAACTTCCTGGAACTGAAAGTAGTGGTTGATTGGCTGGGATGGGTTTGAGGTACCTCCTGTTCATGGTGACTGAGAACAGAATATTGAACATGCTCAAGTTCTTCTAAAGCATCAATACATTCAGGAATGATATAAGTCCTGTCAAAGTTCTGGCTGTCGATCAAAAGAGCATCAAGAACAAGGCTTCGTTCGGGGCTTGCCTTTGAAAGGAGCTGGGTTAGAGGGCTGGTTGTATATCCGCTATCGGATTCTGAGTGGTTACCGATATTCCAGACTCTATTTCTTTCCATTGAGTCTTGGGTATGTAGTTGCTCAAGATCGACAATTCCCTGTAAAAAGCTCGTTTCCTGCATAAGCACAGCGGCTACATCCTCAGGGGACGGAAAGGGAGAGGATTCAATGCCGGTTTCAGACTGTATTAAGTAAGGGTTAACTTCTGAACAAGGCATAACACTGATAGCAGCATTCATCAGTGGTTTGACTTCATGCTGTGGATTATCGGTTTTCGAAATCCCCTGCTGGACAGTGCTTTTGATTCCACAACTATCAGTACACTGGACCTGAGTTGGTTCTGCTTCTCCCGCTATCATCGGTAAGGAGGCGGTATATGGGTAAAAGCACTCCATAAGCATGACTCTTTAGAAAACTCACTATTATGGCATAACTGTATTTACTGTCTTTGACCGGAAGTCGCCGGGGTTTTGCCACACTGCTTCAGAAATGTTCCCCAGACAGTGGTGTGGTGTTTGATGCTTTGCTCCAGCTGATACCAAGGACTGTTCAGGTTGGACTCTTGAGTGATCATACTGAGATAGCGTTGGGTTTCCTCGTCTGGTGCCGCCGACAGGAAGGAGAGCAGGTGTTTGATGTCATTCCGGATAATGCTCCCTTCCTGATGAACCCTGGCAAGATAGGGTTGAATCTTTTCCCGGTAAAATAATCGGAAGACATTGTGCAGCCTCTCTTCTTCCGCAGGGTTGACCGCTGGACAAATGGGCCCTTTCTGCAGACGGCGCTCGAGAATATTGGCCGCGTGATTGAGCGTCTGACTTAACGCCGTGGCTGAGTAGATCAACTCTCCCAGGTAACGGGAGGCATAAACCTGTTGCAGATGATTCTCCAGACTGGTCAGGGTATAGGGGGCTTCCAGTGTTTGATCGGGCAGAAGCCTGATCAGGTAGTTCAGTGCTTCGCGGGTGCCCTGAAACCCCGTCTGACCATCAGCTGGTAGAAACCTTCCCTGACTCTCCAACTGCCGGCTGAACTCGGTATTGGCAAAAATAAGATTCCATTCAATTGCGGGAAACGATGCCCGCTTTTCGGTGAGCACAGCTTGAAGCTTGGCAGTGGTCTCCTGATTCCCATCCGTTTGTTCTAAAAAACGAATGCATTGGGGGATCAGTGACAACAGGTTTTTCTCATAAAAATAGTGCTGGGAGGGCAGCATCTGCTTGCCCAGGCTGCTGTTTCGATAAGCCACGGCCTGACTGAGTGCAGGGCATTTGAGCAAACCCAGTGCATCCAGTGCTTTCATACGCATGTCCGGAGTCGGGTAAGCCCGCTGCCTTAATGGCGGCAATACTGGCAGAGAGATATCGGGAGGAGGGATATCAATACTCGTAACCCGGCTCAGGCGAGTGGTGTATTCCTCAAGAAAATAGTCCGGTGAGGAGCGGTCAGAGCAGCCGGAGAGCAGGAGAACCGCAAGTAAGAACAGGGTTGGATGTCGTTCTACTGCTATCTTGCTGACCAGTCCGGATATGGCATGAATTGCCTTGAAGGGGTGAAGGGCAAGCAAGAACGGAAGTCTATTCATAAAGTATTTGGCTCTTTTCTTATGCAATCACTATCGTTCAAGCTGGGTTAACGGGGCAGGTTCATAGCGTCTTCAATATACGCAGGGTCAAACGCTGCTAACGTCATCGTTCGCTTTATATCCACCTGTTCCAGTAAATTCTTAGATACGATGATATTTCCCCAGTTGATCATAAAATAACAGACAGATACAAATCATCAATAGATGGGCTGAATAGAGGTTGACTCACTGCATGAAAGGGCAGTCTTGAGCTCAAGTAATCAGGGCGATTAGTGATAATTACAAGACAATGTATTAATAATAAAGGATGTTCTTCAATTGACTGTTTTTATCTGACACTTTAGTTCAGTTTTAGTCGGCTATGGTGCACACATCACGTACTTCTCATATTACAAAAGTTGTTGTTGTGTCCTTTATATTTTTAATATCTTTTTGATTTTCTTTTGCCGAGTGGATAGGGGAAGAGGCCATAAAGATTCTCTGTATTCTTCTAATCGGTCTATAAGGTTTGTTATAAGAATATGGTGTCATCACCGATGTAATAAGTCTTCAAAACACCAGTTTAATTTGACCTCCCGATTAACCCTTTTCTGGCCGATTGTTTTCCTGTTGGTATCAAGCAGGGAGCAGCGCCATGACCAATCGAGAGGA
>NZ_LUKQ02000148.1 GCF_001647025.1 Endozoicomonas atrinae | reverse complement strand
TATGAAGATATTATCAATAAATGCTGTGAGGCATGGAATGAATTACTTTCTGAAGTTGGCCGATTGAAAAGTCTATGCTCCCGTTCATGGGCTGTTATTTCATAATTTAAAAATGGAATTGGTATCATTAGCCCCCGGCATTGGCCATATAGAGATAAAAACGGTCGTGGTTTTATTAATTCTGGCTGAGACCGTACCCCGGTCTTCGCCCATGACGACTTCAGCAATATCCCCAAGACGGATAATAGCGCCATCACGCCGGGCCAGAACCAGCTGCTGAAAGTCACTGACCTCACGCAGAGTTGCATTGCTCTGCAGGTTCACCTGCTGACGATCATTCTCTGTCTTGCCCAGGGAAGCAATAATATTATTGGCACGCAGCGCTGCCAGAACCTCACCAGCCCCCAGGTTCATTGCCGACATCCTGACCGGGTCCAGCCAGATACGCATGGCAGGGTTGCGGCCGCCTTCCAGCCCTACCCGCTGAACACCGCTGATAGACGTCAGCAATGGCGTTACATGTCTTTCCAGATAGTCAGTCAGCTGAGCACGACTCCAGTACTCATTTCGAACATTCAGGTAAAAGACAGCTGCCGGGCGATCCGTTCTTTCCACCGCAATGGATGGATCATCCGCTTCATCGGGCAGTTCGTAACTGATCTGATTCAAACGGGCCGTCAGTTCAGCAAGGGCGGAAGTACTGTTTTCATTCAGTTTCAACCAGGCCGTAACCCGGCTGATGCCCGCGGTAGTATTGGAGTCTACATAGTCCACTCCCGGAATGGTCATGGCTATTCGCTCAATAGGCTCAGTAACAAACCCCTGAACCACATCCGCTGAGGCACCGCGATACTCTGTGGTAATCACCAGAGAGGAGCTCTCAATCTCGGGAAACTGCAGTACTGGAACTTTCTGCACCGCTACAGCACCAGCAATCAAAAGAACCAGAGAAATCACCAGTGACAGTACAGGGCGCCTGACAAATATATCCATCATTCACCCCACTTACTGTACTGATGTAGTCGATGAACGGTCAGAACCACTCTGACCGCCATAAACCAGAACGCCGGGCTTCAGTTTAAAAGCCCCCACGGTGGCAATTCGAGCACCTTGATCAAGACCGGACTTCACTACCACCTTGTCACCCAGCCGATCGCCGGTTGTAATATCCTGGCGATAAGCACGAAACCCATCTGCATCGGGATCTTTATCAAGCCGATATACATACTGCCCCAGCGTGTCCTGCTGAATGGCCAGAGCTGGCACTGCTTCAACCATTTCACTGGCACCTACAGGAACATGAACCTCAACCACCGCATTATGCATAAACGACAGTAAATCACCGTCCACTCTGGCTCGATAGCGCCGACTTCTGGAGCTTGATGAAATGGTCGTGTCCAGAGCAACAACCTTACCCTCAAACTCTCCAGTACCAGCATCCGCTACATTTGCATTATTCTGAAGCAGTCTGATTCTGACGGGAGAGCCAACCACAACATCGCTGTAAAACTGAGGCAGGTTGAAATCAATCCAGATATAGCCGGGATTGCCAACAAGCGTGGTAATGGCTGTACTTCCCTGAAGAAAGTTACCCGCTTCCAATCGGTGAATTCCCACCCGACCACTGAATGGCGCTACGATCTTTTTCTTTTGAATGGTGCTTTTCAGTGCATCAATATCCGCATTGGCAATGCTGAGTTCAGATTTGGCCTCATCCAGCTGGGATTGGCTGGCGGCATTGGTTTTGCGCAAATTGGCAATCCGCTGATAAGCCAGCCTTGCCAGTTCAGCCCTGGCAACGGCTGACTTAAGCAGAGCTCTTTCTTCACTGGTGTCCAGCTGAAGCAGAAGCTGTCCTTTCTGAACCTCCCCACCAGAGGCAAAACCTACCTTAACAATACGCCCGGGCAGCTCATTCGTCAGTTCGACACGCTGCGGGGATACGGCTTCACCAATCACCTTCACTTCAGGCGTGTACTCAACAAGATCAACTGCCTGATATTCAACGGTTTCAGAGTGCTCAGGGAATGATTCGGCAAAGGCAATCGCACTGCGTATCTGCAGCACCTTAAAGGAGGCAAGTCCGGCAAAAATCAAAAGCGAGACAACGAGCGTAATACACCAGCGGCGAAAGTTCATAGTTCTCATGACAGCTCCAAAGCGCTTTCTTATTGTTATCCGGGATGGCAATTCGAGCAGCTTTCCACTGAATTATCGTTATAAACCATTCAGGACAATCGACTCAGTTTACACTATTTTCTCTCCAAACTAACGATGAACAACCTTCTGCAATAGCCACAGACCTCATCAACATGAGCATTAAAGGCGATGGTATAAATAGTTGTGTGCCTTTGCCGACCTATAATCAACTGTACTAAAGCCCGAAATACTTCCGAGTCTTTACCATGAAAGTCTCTCGATTACTGTTATTAGCCGCCTCTCACTGCCTTTGCCTACTGATAGGCTTTGCCGCCGGTATTTATCTGCTGCCTATTCTGACTGCTCCCGATGCCCCGTCCGTTTCTGTTATCGAAGACAGCCGCAAGAGCCAGCGATTCCACGGTGAGTTTATCCGGGATCGGAAAGATAGTGATCAGCTCCATTGGGGTGAGGGCGAGTTCAGCATTAACAGGGACTCGATCAGTTTCTCTGGCAAGCTGGCTCCAGGTCCCGACTACAAGCTGTACCTGTCACCGGTTTTTATTGAAACGGAAGCCGACTTTAACCAGCACAAGTCAGAGATGATGAGGGTTGGCGATATCAAAACCTTTGATAACTTTATTATCCCACTGCCAGCAACCATTGACCCGGCCAAATACAATACGGTCATCATCTGGTGCGAAGCCTTTGGTCAGTTCATTACTTCCGGGACCTATCAGCCATAAATTCACGATAAGTCTGATTGGCTGGTAACCGGAGGGTACAAAAAAGCTCCGGCCCAACCATCTGGTCAGACCGGAGCTCGATTTTCTAAGCTTATTGCCTTTGTCAGTTTATGGGTAAACCGACAACTTCCCTGGCTAATAAGTCATTAAGCAACTCATGCTTAAGACTTGCTGGTGAACTCTGGGTAAGCTTCCATACCACATTCAGTGAGATCAGCACCTTCGTACTCTTCTTCTTCAGAGATACGCAGCCCCATGATCACCTTGATCACACCCCAGACAACCAGGGAAGCACCAAACACCCAGGCAAAGATACTGCCGATACCCAGCAACTGAGCCCCCAGGGTAGCGTCACTGTTGGTCAGAGGTACAGCCAGCAGGCCCCAGATACCCACAACACCGTGAACAGAGATGGCACCTACTGGATCATCAATACACAGCTTGTCCAGCGCCAGGATAGAGAAGACCACCAGGGCTCCACCGACAGCACCGATCAGCGTTGCACCCAGGGCGGTTGGCGTCAGAGGCTCTGCAGTAATAGCAACCAGGCCAGCCAGCGCACCGTTCAGGGCCATTGTCAGGTCAGCCTTGCCAAACAGCAGTCTGGCAACGATCAGGGCAGCAATGACACCACCGGCTGCGCCAGCATTGGTGTTTACAAAGATCTGTGCAACAGCGTTGGCATTTTCAACATCGGCAATCTTCAGCTGAGAACCACCGTTGAAACCGAACCAGCCCAGCCAGAGGATAAAGGTGCCCAGAGTTGCCAGAGGCAGGTTAGCACCAGGCATGGCATTAACAGCACCGTTAGAAGCATACTTGCCTTTACGGGCACCCAGCAGCAGCACACCAGCCAGGGCAGCAGAAGCACCCGCCATGTGAACCACACCGGAGCCGGCAAAGTCCTGGAAGCCCGCTTCGTTCAGGAAACCACCGCCCCACTTCCAGAAACCCTGTACTGGATAGATGAAGCCAGTCATGAAGACCGCAAACAACAGGAAGGCCCACAACTTCATACGCTCAGCAACCGCACCAGAAACGATGGACATGGCCGTCGCTACGAAGACCACCTGGAAGAAGAAGTCAGAACGCAGAGAGTAATAAGGAGCGTCATCACCATCGGCAACCACCGACTCGACGCTGTTTTCAGTGCCCAGCAGCGTGCCGAACAGAGGCATGATGCCGCCTTCGTTAGCGCCTGGATACATGATCTGATAACCACAGAGCAGGTACATGGTGCAGGCAATGGCAAACAGGGCAATATTCTTGGTCAGAATTTCAACGGTGTTCTTTGAGCGCACCAGACCAGCTTCCAGCATGGCAAAGCCGGCGGCCATCCACATGACCAGTGCACCACACATCAGGAAATAAAAAGTGTCGAGCGCATACGACAGCTGAGTTATATCTTCCACGGGACCCCTCCCAGTAAAATTCACATCTTCTTATCTGTTTTATATCGCTATTACTGCTGAGCGATGTCATCAGTGGCTGCTGATGAGTACCTTTGACAGGCTTTTAGATGGCGTCGACGCCAGTCTCTCCGGTACGGATTCGAATGGCCTGTTCCAGAGCCGTTACGAAAATCTTTCCGTCTCCGATTTTGCCGGTGTTGGCCGCATTGGAAACCGCTTCAATCACCTGATCCAGCAGATCGTCGGAGATTGCCACTTCAATCTTTACCTTTGGCAGAAAGTCCACAACGTACTCTGCACCGCGATACAACTCGGTATGACCTTTCTGGCGACCAAAGCCCTTGACTTCAGTCACAGTAATACCCTGAACGCCGATATCAGAAAGCGCTTCCCGCACGTCATCAAGCTTGAATGGCTTGATAATGGCTGATACTAACTTCATGCATTATTCTCCTGGCTTTACTTAATATTCATCCGGGAGGGGTGACCTGGATGCGATACAGCTTCCAAAGTCTACGCATTTCCCCTTGTGTTACAACAGCCTGTTCTATTTCATGGGCCTACAAAAGGAAGAACGAACCCTGCCAGTCTTGGTTTCAGGCGATCCCGCCCGGCACTGATTAAATGGTTAACCCTCTACAAGCAGCCTCTGTGCCAGTTTTTGCATATCCCCATAAATGGGCATGATTGAAGGCTTCAGGAGCTAGAACGAGTACCGAAACAGGCCTGCGCACTCATTTGATGCACTAAAACCTTATCCCCCTTCCAGAAAGGCGCACCAAAATAGTGCAAAAATTAATATATCTGAGACTATTCAAACTTGATGCCTCATCAGAGAGCAGCTAAATCTATTACGCAGAGTCAGAAGGCGCATATTCCATATGCACCATGCTTCCCAATAAATTTGAGGCTTCAGTCGAAGGCGTCAGAGGTATAACCATTGCCAGACAGCACAATCACCGAGAGCGATGTCATCACCATCGACGTCACATCCCCCTATGCCTCGCAGCAGCTACTGGAAGCTTATACAACTACCGGTATTGCTTACTTCACGGGATTGCCCATTGCCACAGAGGCCTTTCAGGCCAGGGTACTGAATACAGCCCGACGCTTCTTTCTCGGATTTACAGCAGAACAAAAAGCAGCCCTGCGCTTTGGAGTCCCGGGCTATATCCGTGGTTACAGCGGGCCGGGCAGCGAACAGTACAGTGATACCGCTGATACCTATCAGGAGCATTATGTCGAGTCGCTGGATATTGTCAGTGGCATGACCATCAGTGAGTGGCCAGACCTGCTTGTGGATTCCGGTTTAATGGATGAGCTGGAGCAATATCGTCGCGTTGCCGCACAGGCGGCCACCATTATTCTGACACTGACCGAGAAAGCCCTTAAACTGACACCGGGATTTCTGGCCACCAAGCACGCATTGAGTCGGGGCAACAGCACCTTTCGCCTGAATCATTACCCGTCCATGATGCAAAATCAGCGCAAAGGCTCAATTCGCTTTGGTGAACATACCGACTTTGACACCATCTCCCTGCTGCTCTTACTGGACGATGCCGGAGGCCTACAGTTTCAAAACCCCCGAGGAGAGTGGTGTTCCCTGAAAAGAAAACCCAACACTTTATTGGTACACGTTGCAGACATGCTGGCGCGCTGGAGCAATGAGCGTCTGGTGGCAACACCTCATCGTGTCTATGCCGAAGACCAGGATGACCTGTGGCCAGAACGCTATACCATGATCTTTTTTGCCGCCCCGCCCTCCAACACCTGGGTCGATTCCAAAGACCTGTTCCCGGATGAGCCCAATAAATACCCGCCGGTCAGTGCAGGTGACTATCTGAAACAGCGCCTGGAACAGATTTACGGCAGCAGCTATCGGGAAAAAATCGGCTAGTTCTATCAGGAGTCGGGTTGAGGTATCCTTCCTCTTTCTGACCACCAGCCCAGCGATAACCATGATCGATAAAGCCGCCTTAATTAATAATATTGCCGCCAAAGCCGGTGAACTCTTTAACAGTGACAAAAGCCAGACCCGGGAAGATATCGAAAAAAATATCAAGGCTTTGGTCGGCAGTGCTCTGTCAAAGCTGGAGCTGGTAACCCGTGACGAGTTTGACACCCAGGTTGCTGTTCTAAGGCACACCCGTGAGCGCCTTGAAGCGCTGGAAAAAGAAGTGGAAGCACTTACATCGGAACAAACAGTGCTGGAAGACAACCGCAAAGAAGATCAGGAAAATCCTGACAATTAATCGCTTGTCCATCCCTAGCGCCTGCAGTTTCAGACAGGCGCGAACTTACACAGCAATTCTCTCATAAGCTGCTATCTTTGACCGTTTAACGTTGTCTAATCGGTCAATAATAAAAATGCCTTCAACACTGGCGCAGGTTTACACTCGGGCAAACCAGGGCATCCGTGCTCCTGCGGTTTCTGTGGAAGTTCATCTTTCTCAGGGCTTACCCTGTTTAAATATTGTAGGACTGCCTGAAGCGGCTGTAAGAGAGAGCAAGGATCGCGTACGAAGTGCCTTGATCAACAGTGGCTTTGACTTCCCTGACGGGCGAATCACCGTCAACCTGGCACCCGCTGACCTTCCGAAAGAAGGCGGCCGCTTTGACCTGCCCATTGCACTGGGTATTCTTGTAGCGTCAGGGCAGCTGCCGGGTGAGGTCCTGGAGAATAGAGAGTTCCTTGGGGAACTCGCACTTTCCGGCCACCTCCGCCCCGTCCGGGCGGTTCTTCCAGCTTCCTTAGCCTGCAAGGAAACTAACCGGGCATTGGTCCTTCCTGAGCAGAATGCGTCTGTTGCCGCCATGGTCAGCAGTGTCACCATTACTGGCACCCGCAGTCTCACCGAAGTTTGTGCTTACCTGCGAGAGAAGATTCATATTGAGCCCGCAAAACCAGATCAAAACGATTGTAAAACACATTACCCAGACCTATCGGAGGTTCGAGGGCAGGAACAGGCCAAGAGAGCTTTATTGGTTGCGGCTGCCGGCTCTCACCACTTGCTGCTTTTTGGTCCACCCGGCACAGGAAAAACCATGCTGGCCAGCCGTCTTCCCGGACTGCTTCCGCCACTGACAGAGTCCGAAGCCCTTGATGTCGCCGCTATACACTCACTGGCATCCAGCGCTATGGACACCGTCTGGCAGCGCCCTTTTCGCACACCTCATCACTCCTCTTCATCCGTTTCTCTGGTGGGCGGTGGCAGCATACCTCAACCGGGCGAAATCTCTTTTGCGCACAATGGTGTTCTATTTCTGGATGAAATGCCTGAATTCGCCCGTACCGCTCTGGAAATGCTCAGGGAGCCCCTGGAAAATGGTGAGGTGGTCATCACCCGGGCAAAAGGTCAGGAATGTTTTCCTGCCCGATTCCAGCTGGTAGGGGCAATGAACCCCTGCCCCTGTGGTTACCTGGGAGACAATCAGCGAACCTGTCGGTGTTCACCTGACCAGATCAGACGCTATAGAAACAAACTATCCGGGCCTCTGCTGGATCGTATTGACCTTCAGATTGAGGTTCCATCCCAGGCAATTCAAACCATTATGGAGCCTGCTGTTCAGAACAACGACTCACCAGAAACCGAATCAGGAAAGCTGAGAGACCTTGTGATCAAAGCCCGAAAAAGACAGCTGACAAGACAGGGGAAAATCAATTGCCAGTTGTCATCCAGAGAGCTTTTTGAAGTCTGCGCACTGGGTGAAAAGGAGAAAGGGCTGATCGCCAGAGCATCCGAGCACCTGCAAATCTCAACCCGCGGGCTGCATCGGATTTTGCGAGTTGCCAGAACCATTGCCGACCTTGCAGACAGCCCTGAGGTGCTAAGCTCACACCTTGGAGAGGCCATGCAATATCGGCAACTGGATCGCCAGTCAGTTCAATAAATCTACTTCTGAATATTCGTTTTGATAACCAGCTGTTTAAAAGCAATCGAGTTATGATCTGTCTCATCCCTCTCGGGTTCATAAGCCAGTTCTGCATCTGGAAAACGGGCAAACAGCTCACTTAACGAAAGGAACAACTGTCGTTTTGCCAGTGCAGCACCAATACAGAAGCGCGGCCCATAACCAAAAAGCACATCCTTGTCGTGACTCCGGTTCATGTCGAATTTTTCAGGCTCTGTATAATATTGCGGATCATAGTCCTTTAGATGGGGCATCAATAACACCATCTGCCCCTTACGAACCTTTTGTCCAAGAAGTTCCATATCCTCAGGCGCATAACGGGCAAAACCCATTTTGGAATTGGCCGACCAGCGCATCATTTCCGTAAATGCCTTGCCAAATGCTTCCGGGCTTTCCAGCGCCTCAGAAACCTGGTCGCGGTTTTTCAGCAGGGAATAAACACTCCACTGCTGAGCAATTAGCGTGGTATCTGCTCCCGCTCCAATAAGAGCCAGCACCATCGTAATGATGTCCCATTCACGAAATTGCTCGTTTTCTTTTTCCACCTGGATAAGCGCACTGAGAAAGTCATCCTGCCGGGGCATCAAACGGCGTTCGGCAATCACCTCCTGGATAATATCAATGGCCCGATTACTGTCTTCCCGTGCTTTCTGACGGCGCTCTTCTGATATGGTCGGATTCCAGGCTTCAGTAAAACTGGTCACTACCGGTTTGAAATCATCCCAGTACTTTTCCGGTATCCCGACAATTCGGGTAATGGAGATAAAAGGGATATGAGCGGCAACCTTTTCGATATAGTCAAAGCTGTCCGGTGTTCCCAGCTCATCAAACAGCGCTTTGATATCCGGCTCAATCCGCATGCTGATCGCTTCAACAACATTTCTGGAGAATGCTGGAGACGACACTTTACGAACCAGCCGGTGATGGTCTTTATCGGCCACCAGGCTATGACCAATCAATGCACGCTCGAAGTTTGTCCACTCACTTTCTGGAGGACGGGGTGGCGCATACTCCCAGTCATAAAAGTCAGATGACAGGTATTCCGTACGCCAGCAATCCATGATGTCTTTAATGCCGGTCATAATCCAGGCCTGCCAAAGCGGATACCAGACCAAAGGACCCCGTTTTACCAGCTCACGCCATTGAGGCACCGGGTCTTCACAATATTCAAGGGAGTGAGGGTTATAAACCGTTTCAATCGGAGGTAAAGCTTCTTTTTTTATAGAATATTGAGCTTCGTCCTGATCATGCTCGATGGTCGCCATAATGATGGTGCCTCTTTTTTTATTATTAGTTATGGAGGTGTTAAGCCGTCATATCCGTCGCCTTTGAAGTTGCTACGTTGTTGTCTTCGCTCACTTGCCGCCATATAGCAACTCCAAATCCTTTGGGTAAATTTACAAGATCATAAGTCTTATCTAACGATTACCGTTGTACAAACTTATACGCCAGTGTATTTTTCTAATCAAGTGTCATTTTCTGCCTAACAGAAATTCCAGTACACCTATTCCGAAAAAAAGTGGAGCATAATAATAATGAAAAATTTCCAGGATAAAGTAGCCGTTATCACCGGTGGAGCCAGCGGTGTTGGCAGAGCATTGGCATTTGAGCTTGCCCGTGAAGGTGCCAGGGTGGTTATTTCTGATATCGAAGTGTCCGCACTGGAGCAAACCATTGCCGACATCAAGGCTGAAGGTCTGGAATGCGCTGGGCAAATCGCCGATGTAACCAATGGTGACTCGATGAAAGCGCTGGCAGCATCCATTAAAGAGCAGTTTGGAGCAATACATCTGGTATTTGCCAATGCCGGAGTGGGTACTGGTGAAGGCGGCATGATGTGGGAGTACGACCTGAATGACTGGGAGTGGGGTTTTCGGGTGAATACCTGGGGCCTGATCCACACCATCAATGCCTTTATCCCCAGACTGGTTGAGCAGAATGAAGAAGCGCATTTTGTCGTCACAGGATCAGGTAACGGTGCGTTTCTGATGATGCCAAACACCCCCATCTATACAGCCACTAAAGCCGCTGTTCAGGCCATTACTGAGAACCTGCATTACCAGCTTCAGATGAGTCAGTCCCCAGTGAAAGTGAACGCCCTTTTTCCCGGACCTCATGTGGTTAACAGTGGTATTTTTAATTCAGAACGGAATCGTCCTTCCGACCTGCCTGCAAACCCTGAAAAGCCAGGCTCAGGTATTTCATCACTGGACGATATGAAAGCGATTATGGCTCAGTATCAGCGGGAACTGAAAACCACAGAGCCCGAGGAAGTGGCGTCCTTTGCACTGCAGGAACTGCGCAAAGACACGTTCTGGATTACACCAATGAGTGAAAAATCGGAAGAAGCATTCAAATCAAGAGTGAACAGTATCCTGAAAAGAACAACACCTTTGGTTCCGGATGTCCTATAAACCCGATTAACTTAACTGGAGCCTGCTGAACTTGGCGCATAGTGTGAAATGTTCAACAGGCTCGAAAAATCATAGTCAACACTTAACCAGGTCATTACAACGGTTCCCTTCTTTTTAATCCTGAGCAGAGAATGTCGTTCTCAGAATATTACCCAACCTTATAAACCTCTTTCCAATTTATAGGCATTCGCATGGGGTCAAGGCCGTTACTGTGAATATAATGTTCTGCTAACGTTTCATAGCTGATTGAGTGTCCATTCCAGAAAACGAGGTCTGGTACCTCGTCGTATGCAATACAGCACTTTTTAGAAATCTCCTTCCTGGATATATCCGCAGGAAGGTCTGGCAGCTCATTGAATGGAACAATATTTGATTTTAGAATCTGCAAATGCTCCGAATCAATAACGTCAGGCTCAGTCGCCTCCACCGAAGACTGCTGGTAGGCAGGTGTTTGCTCCATAATCATACCCGCCACTATGCTATGAATAACTGTAGTCCTCATTCTTTGACGGTCAGTATAAGAGGCATTCTCAGGCAGGCACTCAGAAACATATTGATTTACATACCGCTCACCCAACCGAGGATCACCAAGATTTAGATGAATATTTCCTTGGCCGGGAATTACCAGTTCTACTGTTTCAGGGTCACGCACAAAGCACGGACAAAAAGCCCTTTTTATACAGCGTAAAAAGCCAGATCCACTTCCCTGATTATCCCCTTGAAGCGAGCCCTCTCGAGATCCATCTTGCACAGTCCAAGGAACATGACTTGCTGCTCTTGCCTCCACCGTAATCACTCCTCTTACCTGTTAGACATAAGCTACGCTTTATTCGACCTTTAGACATCCCAACCCAGTAATTTCTCCTCCTTGCAAATAAAAAAACCGTGCCCACGATAAACGTAGACACGGCTGCAAAGACAAATATTTTCTGCTCTTAAACCGAGCAATTATTCAGCAGTATCAGGCCAGCGCCATTTCACCGACTTCTGGAGCCTGACCACTTTTCATCAGTTCATTCATCTCTGTTTTAATCTGGTCAGAGCGTGGGCCAAAGATGGCCTGCATATTCTGGCCAACCACCAACACAGCTGTTGCACCCAGAGCCTTGATGGCTTCAACGTCCACATTCTCAGGCTTGTCGACGGTTACACGCAGGCGAGTGATACAGGCATCAATGCTCTTGATATTGCTCTGGCCACCAAAAGCAACGAACAGTTTTCTGGCCAGCTCACTGCCAACTTCTGTGGTATTCGCAGCTTCCGTTTCCTGCTCACGGCCCGGTGTACGCAGGTTGAACATCTTGATCGCAAAGGTGAACACGGTGTAATACAGCGCCGCGTAAGCCAGACCCCACACCAGAATCATTGCTGGCTTGGTACCGATGCTAAAGGACAACGCATAGTCAATCAGACCGTGGGAGAACGAACCACCCATCTTAATTTCAAAGAAGTTGGTGATCACGAATGCGATACCTGCAAGCAGTGCGTGAATTCCGTAAAGAATTGGCGCAACAAACAGGAAGGAGAACTCGATGGGCTCGGTAATACCGGTCAGGAAAGAGGTCAACGCCGCCGACATCATAATACCGCCCACCACTTTCTGGTTTTCGGTTTTCGCACTGCGCCACATGGCAATCGCCGCCGCTGGCAGACCAAACATTTTGAACAGGAAGCCACCCGCCAGGAAGCCTGCAGTTGGGTCACCCGCAAAGAAACGCGGAATATCACCATTCACCACAACGCCAGAGGCCGTCACGAACTCACCCATCTGAGACTGGAAAGGAACGTTCCAGATATGATGCAGACCAAAAGGAATCAGCAGTCGCTCAACAAAACCGTAGACAAAGCCCATGGTCGTTGGGTTACCTTCTACGGCATAGTTACCAAACGCATCAATGGCATTACCAATTGGTGGCCAGATAAAACTGAGGGCCACACCCATGACGATGGCGGCAAAAGCCGTGATGATTGGTACAAAGCGCTTGCCCGCAAAAAAGCCCAGGTACTCAGGCAGCTGGATTTTATAGAAGCGATTGAACATCACCGATGCCAGAATACCCACCAAAATGCCACCAAACACGCCAGTATCAATAGACGCGATACCCATGATGGTTTTGGTTTCGATTCCCAGCGTGTTGGCCATAACCCCCATGGTAGCGAGCAGAACCACATAGCCTACAATCGCCGCCAGAGAAGAAACGCCATCGTTATCGGTCAGGCTGAGCACAACACCGATCGCAAACAGCAGAGGCAGGTTACCAAAAACAGCACCACCCGCCTGAGCCATGATATGATTCAGCAGTTCAGGAATGATTGAAAAGTTTGCGCTACCTACTCCCAGCAGGATGCCGGCAGCGGGCAGAATTGCCACGGGCAGCATCAGCGAGCGCCCGATTTTCTGTAGAAGGGAGAATGCTTTTTGCACCAGTTAACCTCAAGTAACCCTGTAATATAAACGTTGCCAAGTCAGTTTTTGTACTCTTACCGGTACTAACTGCTCATGATGTTGTGAAAAGAAGGTTCTATGAATTTGGGTGCGCGATTCTTATACAATTGTGTGTTTTATGAACTGACTTAGATCAAAAAATGACAGTTTTTCTGTTATCTAAAGACACTTTTTCATTACTCTTGTATAAAAAGTTGAGCACATTCGAGCACCATGCCAGCACCAGTCAAAACCGCCAGAAAAAAAGTAGTCCGCCAGTCCAGGGAAGCCAGGGTACGGGATATCCTTAATGCGGCCCGGGAGGTCTTTGAGGCCAGAGGCTACGAAAAAGCAACGGTTGCCGAAATCGCCAGCAGGGTGGGCATTGTTGAAGGAACCGTGTTCAGTTACTTTGCCTCCAAAAGAGTGTTGGTTCTGAAAGTGATGGAACAGTTTTACCATCAAATAACACTGCAGATAGAAGAAGGCATTCAGGGGGTTAATGGTACCCGGGAGCGCTTTTACTTTGTCATCTGGAACCATCTCAACATCATGACCCAGAACCGCGCGCTCTGTGGCGTCATATTGAATGAATCACGGGGGATTGATCACGAGCTCTCGCAACAGGTGAGGTTACTGAATCGGCGCTATACCGAAGTCGTTACTCAAATTACTCAGGATGGCATTGCATCAGGAGAACTCAGACCAGACGTCAGTGTCACACTGGTTCGTAACACACTGTTTGGCACTCTTGAGCACTATCTCTGGAGCATGTACCAGGACTCAAAAGATACAGAAACCGCCACATTGGATATTCATCAAACGTCACAACAAATCACACGGCTTATTTTTGGCGGTATCTCAAACAACAATCAAAATCTGCCTGATAAATCGGTCAAAGGTGAGGTCAGCGAACTCATCAAGAAACTGAACAGGCTCCTTTAGAAAGGTCAATAGTTACCAGATCTGGACTGAAAGTTAACTTAGTGACAAGAAGTACTGCTGTGCTTATGCTCTTGTGATTTGCCTTCTACCGAATCGGATACACTTTGAATAAACTGGCAAAGGGGGTGCTCTCTCTGAATGATTGAAACAATAGTGCTCTATTTTCACAGCTACTATGGGAACACCACTCATAATAGTTAACTGTCATGCCCGCTTCTGTTATTTCCAGCTCTACCAAAAGCATCGTTTT
>NZ_LUKQ02000147.1 GCF_001647025.1 Endozoicomonas atrinae | reverse complement strand
TCATCCTGAGTTTTAATCTGACTGGCTATTTGATCTACCAGTTTTTCGTTGATTTCAACGCTCATTGTTATTCTCCATTTTGGAGTATTAACGACAAGCGTTTACACAATTTAAATTACATTCCCGTTTTTATGAGATCGTTCTATAGCGTTACCTGCTGCCATTAAATCTTGATTGTTTTTCGTTCCAACTAATATTCCTTTCTTAATGTTCTCTACATCTTTACCTTGATGCTTGGCTTCTGTTACTAATACAACTCTCCAATCAGCATTATCATCTCTAACTTCAATTATTCCACCATCAGGCTTTATACTCGAATTCGAAACAAAAAGAGTCTGCCCAAGTTCTGGGTCAATTTTTTTCAGCGATTGGTTAATTTCATCTTTTTTTATGCTAACTCTGTAACGGAAAGATAGTTGAGGATATTCATCTTCTAGCTTACTTATTACTAATTTAGAAATAGTTCCTACAGTCAGATCGTGTGATCTTGCATCATCTCCAAAGATACCAACAACACCTTGAGATTGCTTATGTTGGTTTGTCAATCTATTGGACTGATTTTTTTTAGACATACTTCTGATTTCCTCTTAAAACTGTTTTCACTTTTTTATTAGCTACATCACAGTTAGAAATTTTTATCTTAATGTGGAGTTATTGATATGTGAATGAGGAGATATACTGAGCGCTTATACGTGCGCAGGTCGATAGCAAGACGATTACTATAGTACCAAATTAATCGATTTTTACAATCTTAAGCCAGTGCTCAGACTCTAAGATATGCTGATTAAGTAATGAAAACACGTTGAAATGACCATTTTTTGGGTGTTATTCAATATATTCTGTACTATAGTGCATACTTTGCTAATACCCTGTATACGTACCTAGTTCGCAATATTCTGAAGAAAACTCCCCACACTACCGTCCATCGCTTATCAAACTGCCTTTTGTTGACAGCTGGGAGCATTACGCGAAATGCTCATTACTCTTTTTTGTGAGCATGATAGTGCCATAACATTGATAGCATTGCATTGCTATAAACAAGTAATTTTCGGCATTTGTGCAATCCCCCTTGGGAATCGAGTGTTAACGACCAGTACTATTCGCTGTTACTTCAAATTTTACGTTTGAGTTCATCGAACAAGCTTTGGATTGCCTTATGTCCTTCAATTAGTTTTCCTCTTGCTGAACCCCTGTAATTTTGACCGACAACGGTCTTAGTCAAAAAATCTTGTGATCCTACGTCCAAACATTTTTGTGACACGCCCTCTCTTGCCGTTCCTGGACAAATTACATTCAGCAAAAGAGGTAAAAGATCATGAAAACATTAACCAACTCCATGCTCTGCACCTTGATTCACCTGACCAAAAATCAGCTTGAAGCCAAGCGTCACGAAATCGCTGACCTGAGTCAATACACGACTAAAGTCATCCGTGAGAGCTATAACTCCGAAGTTGACGAACTGGTCTCCATTTTGGAAATTCTAACCGATGTTCTCAAACTTCAGGAGCCAGCAGAGCAACCTACTCGCTCAACCAAGAAATAACAGATCGGGGGTTATCCCCCTTTCTGTTTTTCAGATTTCTTGTCTCTATATGCTGTACCCCATCAGTATCCTTTCCTGATAGGACTGCCGCAGTCGTTCAATGAGTTGATGTTCTGTCGTGTTGTTTTTCTCGTAATGCTGGGCAATATCGCCCCAGATAACGCTGCCTTGTAGCTCTTGGAGCACCCTTTTGAACTTCAGCCCTTTTCTTGCACAGGCCGACAGTAAGTTGCCTATGTATAGCTGGTAGTTTTTGCCGGAGAAAGATGTCGCTTTCTTGTAGTACCGCTTGTAATGCAGGTTATCTTTGTAGGCAGATTCAGGGTATTTGAAAACAATATCTTCCAGCAGGATTGTCCACATCGGATCAAGATAATTGCTGTTATAGTTCAGCCTGAAGGACTTGAGACCGTACAGCCAGAGTGCCTGTATATGTTTGATCACCTCAGAGTAGGTGCGCATTTTAACACCGATTTCACCGGTTTCTTTATTGCAGGTTCCCAGAGCGAACTGTTGAATGACTGAGTGGTGGAATCGCACCTCAAACCGGAACACATCCGACTCCGAATCATAACCACTGGAACCGTCATCGAGCTTTGTGCTTTCCTGCCATTTGTGTTCCATGTAGTCGAATTTATCAATGCTCTGAGCCTGTATGGTTTTGTTGTAGATCGCCAGTTGTACTGCCCCCGCAGAACCAAATTTAAACGACTGTGAACGATCATAGACGCAGGACACATCAGAAACCGTAAACTCGGCTTTATCTATACCGTAAAAGTTGGAAACCCTTCTAGATTTACAGGTCATCCGTTCTGACAGGTCGTTTTCCGGTTTCCATCCCTGTACGTCTACAGCCAGATGAATAGCCGGATAATGAGGTTCAGCACACCTCAATACCTTTTTGGCAATATTCGCCAGGAACTGATCAACTTTTTTCGGGGATCGGTTATCCAGGAACCACGGAGAGCATTCGATTTTCAGATGCGAGCCAATGGATTCCGCTTTAGAGTGGAACATTTTGCAGAAAATGATAATCCCAAGCTGGTTGTTCTGAAGCCGGTACTGATAACCGGATGCTTTACCACTTTTGCCCAGAATCCAGTCATGGCCAACGAAGCGAAAAGTTTTTTCTCCAAAACTCAGTGAATCCTCAATATCCGTCAGGAAATCCAGATTCATCGATCCCTTAAACAGTTGTCGTAAAGTGTCCACATAGGTTCCCACAATCTGGAAGTTATCCAGATAGAGATCCTGCACTTTTCCGAATTTCGGGTGGACAAACAGAAGTCCCTTATCTGTTTGATTTGTGGTGGTTCCATCCTCTGATGGCTCATAACGGTCTAAATGTTTCATAATAAGATTCCTTCTTATAACTTTTCGTTTTTCACTACCCTTTTTTAATGACGTGCTACAGGAACGTCCGCCTGTGCGGGCTGCGCTGCGCGTGTCAGCCTCGCACAGTATCAGTGAGAGAGCCGACACCAATTTCAAGACAACATGCACCACAGGAATGACTGCCAAGATTCCTGGGAGCAAACCTGAAAGAGAAAACAACAAGGAAGAAACAAAGTTTCAAAGAAAATACAAAACCACTATCAATACTTGAAAGCTATTGTTCACAGCATTCCTAAAAAAGCAGGCCGCTTAAATCCTTAATAGCCACATCAATGATAAATTTCAATAGCCGTTTTTTAACTTTCCAATAACCACTTAAAACAACCAACAATGACTAAAATAAATTTTTTATCTTTGCTTTGGAGCCTTGCTGCTGTGCCTTTTAATTTTTTGAGGCGACAGGTCGCCTGCAAAAAAATTAAAGCACAGCGACATCCAAAGCAAAGACAAAAAATCAATACAGCTATGACTTATGCAGATCGAAAAAACATAAAATAGAGTCATCACATCCCTGCAATATCAGCAGGTTAGGCTATAATTAGACTAGCAACAACTATTAGTTATCATCTAAATCCATCTTATCTTTTAGCTTCCTGATATTAATCAAGCGGCGTTTACCAATTTTAAATGAAGGTATTTTATTATCTCTTACCCACACTCTGACAGTATCAATTGAAACACCAACTGATTTTGAAAATTCTTCAATCGTATGCAGTAGTCTTTCTTCACTTTCCATGTCAGTTGATTCCTTTTTTATTGTTATGTAATTATGAGACCAGAAAAATAGAAATTAATCCAAGAAAACCAACCTGAAAAGTTAAAGTTCCGCTGAACCACACCGAACTGCACCAAACTGCACCAAACTGCATATTCAGGTGAATTTTTTTCGGCCAAAAAAAAACGGTCTAGAATGCTATGGCAATCAAAAAAATAAACAACCAATGGAAAGTTGATTTCAGGATTGGCAGCAAGCGCTATCGCCATACCGCAAAGACAAAACTGGAGTGCATCCAGTTTCGGGACAAGTGCATTGCGGATAAGGATAAGGAAGCACCAGAAAAAGATGACCGAACGCTCAGAGAGCTTATCGATATCTGGTATGAAGCCAGAGGTGTTGAGCTGGCCGACAATGAAAGGACACTGAAGAACCTGATCCGCTTTTGTGAGGCAATGGGCAACCCTATCGCCAAAGAAGTCACCGCAAGAGACTGGCACAGATATAAGCAGAAGAAGCGAGAGGCAGGCATCGGAGACAAAACGCTCAACAACATGCTGGGCTATATAAATGCTGTCTATAACTTCCTGAGCAGGAACGCCATCATTGGCTACCCCAACCCCTTTCAGCCCGTAGACAAGATTCGTATCCACGAGAAGGAGCTTGTCTTCCTGAGCAATGAAGAGATCCAGCTGCTGTTTGAAGACATCAGGAAGAACTGCAAAAGCCGCCATGTAATGATGATCACCAAGATTTGCCTGTCTACCGGTGCTCGCTGGGGAGAGATCGAGAGCCGAAAGGATCACCACTTCAAGAACAATCAGGTTTACCTAACCTACACCAAGTCCAAGAAGAACCGGATTATCCCGCTAGACGAAGCATTGTTCCAGGAAGTAAAGCAGCACATCAGGGACAAAGGTGAGTTCACCAACTGCCAGGAATCGTTCAGGAGGGCTTTACTGCGATCCGGTGTCAGAACCGTTAGAGGACAGGCCAGCCATGTTCTACGCCATACCTTTGCCAGCCACTTTATGATGAATGGTGGAAACATTCGGGTACTGCAAAGCATCCTCGGTCATGCCGACATCAAGATGACCATGAAATACGCGAAATTCAGCAAAGAACACCTAAACGACGCCGTAAGACTAAATCCATTAAGCAAAATGGACACATCTTGGACACATAGGTAATTTGGAACTATTGAGCTAGGATAAAAGGAAGGGAAATCAAGGAGTTAAGAAAGGAATATGGCGGTGAGGGAGGGATTCGAACCCTCGGTACGCGATTAACGTACACACACTTTCCAGGCGTGCTCCTTCAGCCACTCGGACACCTCACCATTTGCTCAAAACGTTTACCGCCCCGAACAGGTGGCGTACTTTATATCACCTTCGACGCAAAGGCAAAAAGAATATATACCTACGGACAAAAAAATTACCGAAGGCGATTCAGGCCAAACATTTTTCCCAGAACTTTCTCAAGAATAGCGGTTGGCAGGAGTGCTTTTAGCAATGGAAACGCCAGACTGCCATTGGCCAGCCGGATGATATTGAGCACACGCCCAGACTCCAGTTTATTGATCAGGTCATGACAAAAGTGCTTTGCCGGTGTGGGGTTATCCTGTGAGGCATTGGCTCGTGCCCTGACCTTCGCCTCAATGGGCATATAGAGGCTGTCTGGCTTGAACACCTGTTCCAAGACCCGGCTGGCATTATCTGCAAACCGTGACTGGACGGCACCAGGCTGAACCGTCACTACCCTCACGCCAAAGGGTTTCAATTCCATTCTCAACACATCAGACAATGCATTGAACGCCGCTTTGGAGGCGCAGTAACTGCCCGAAAATGGAGTAAACAATACACCGGAGACACTGCCAATATTGACGATCGTCCCCTGTTTACGGGCACACATATGAGGAGCCACCTGACGGATAAGCGCCATGGGTGCAAACACATTGGTGGAAAACTGCTGCTCAAGCTCTTCACCCGGCATATCAATCAATGGCCCCATGCTGCCATAGCCAGCATTGTTCACCAGCATATCCAGATGACCATCGGTGTTCAGAATATGCTGTACAACCGCCTGAGCCTGCGACTCATTGGTCACATCCAGTTCCAACACCTGGATATTCTGGTCCGACAGCGCCTGAATACTCTGCAGGTTACGGGCGGTTGCCCAGACACGATAGCCTCTTTGTTGAAACTCAAGAGCCAGTTCCCGGCCAATGCCACTGGAGCATCCGGTAATCAGTACATTTTTATTGCTTGAAGGCATGGTTCATCCCTTTCTGGCTCTGCAAATAATTTTTCAGCTTACCACGCTAAAACCTATCTCCAGATAATGCAAAGTCCAAAAGTGCTTTCCAGCTTGTCCTACACTGTCGCATACATAATTCTTCACAGCATGACTCAACAACCATGATGATGAAAAACATCAGGCTCATCTCTTTGAGTTTGCTTATATGTTTTACCAGCTTTTGCTTCGCCGCCTCAAAAAGAACGACTGTCGTTTACTGGAACAGCCCTGAAGCAATCCCCATGCAGCAACGCTTATCGGAAAACGCAGACTTCTGGCGCCTCGTTCCTCATCTGACAACCCAGAAAACGCAAACCTACTGTGGTATTGCCAGCGCCATTACGGTGCTTAATGCCCTGGGCAGCAGTCAATATGGTGACCCGGTCTATTACCCTCATACATACCTGACACAGGACAGCTTTTTCACCCCCTCCGTTCTGCCTTACCTTTCACCCAAAGTCGTGATGTCCAGAGGAACTGATATAACAGAGTTGAACTATGCCTTGGAAACCCATGGTGTTCAGGTCCAAACCATTTATGGTGACAGTGTGTCGGCTCATCAGTTACGAAGCCTTCTGAGTCAGGCATTGGTAAACAGTGATCATTATGTCCTGATTAACTATCAAAGGGCCTGTCTCAGGCAGAGAGGTGGCGGCCACTGGTCGGTATTGGGTGCTTATGATGCTGATAGCGACCGGGTTCTGATTATGGATGTTGCCCGGTTTCATTACTTACCCGCGTGGGTGCAAATACCAGACCTGCTGAAAGCGATGAATACGATTGATCCGCGGGGTAATACACGAGGACTGCTGATCGTAACCGGGCAACCCCGTTCGAAAGCATGATGCAGTGATATGTTTAGCCGTTGAACAAAAAAACGCACAAGAATTGCTTTTCTTTGTGCGCTTTGTGATCTCTGCGGTTAACCTGAAGAATCAGTTATAGGCACCCGCGGAATAGGTCAGCTCATAGCTGTGGCTGTAGATTTCCAGGATGTTGCCAAATGGATCTTCCATGTAGATCATGCGGTATGGTTTTTCGCCCGGGTAGTAAAAGCGTGGTTTTTCCATACGACGCTTACCACCAGCAGCAACAATCTTTTCTGCCAGACCTTCAACGTCCGGGTCCTGTACGCAGAAGTGGAAAATGCCGGTTTTCCAGTATTCGAAGTTATTTTCAGGATTTTCCTGATTTTTAAACTCGAAGATCTCAACACCGATCTTGTCACCTGTGGATAAGTGAGCAATGCGGAAGTGTTCCCAGCCGGCACCGAATACATCGGTGCACATCTCACCAATGGCGCTGTCGTCTTCTACAATCGTGGTAGGCTCCATAATCAGGTACCAGCCCAGCACTTCGGTGTAAAACTTAACGGCCTTCTCCAAATCTGGAACAGAAATACCGATATGAGAAAAGGTTCTTGGGTATACTTGGTCTGTCATTGTCTTCTACCTCAATAGCAATGACATCAGTGTAGAAGCTTATTTCGAGAACAAAAAATTATCATTTTTGATGATATTGATAACATCCCGTTATGGTAAATCCACTCTGGCTAAAGACCTTTATTGCACTGGTTGAGCAGAAGCATTTCACTCGCACCGCTGCCTTGCTGCACATGACGCAACCGGGTGTCAGCCAGCATATTCGAAAACTGGAAGACTATTACCAGGCAACGTTGATTAACCGGAATGAAAAAGGCTTTGAGCTGACACAGGAAGGTGAAAAGGTACTTCGTTTTGCCAGGGAACTGGTCGTCAGTGAAGAACAGTTGAAAGAGTCCCTGAAAGAGGACAATCCTTACGAGGGGGTCTGCCGACTCAGCAGTCCGGGAGCCCTGGCCATGAGGCTTTACCCTCAGCTCTGTGTCATACAGCAGCAATATCCAGAGCTGCTGATGCAGTTTGAGGTGGCCCCGAACCACAGGATTGTGTCAGAGCTATTGAGCAATACCATTGATATTGGCCTGATTACCCATCAGACCGACGAGCCTGAACTCATCACCCGCCCTATCGATCAGGAGCAATTGCTGCTTGTGGTTCCTGCTCGTTATCGAGAAGCGGGTTACAGTGACTTATGCCAGCTGGGTGTCATTATGCACCCTGATGCCAGCCATCATATTTCATCCGTGCTCCGGGCAAACTATGCTCAATTCCGGCATCTTTCCGAGTTCCCGTTGAAAGGTGCGGTAAACCAGATCAACCTGATTCTAGAGCCGGTAGCTGCCGGTAATGGCTTTACCGTTTTACCAGAGTCCATTGTGAATGCTTTTCCCCGGCAGCAGGATATCAGCATCCTGAATATGACCACTGCCGTTTATGAAACCATTTACCTGATCCATAAGCGGCATCGCCCGGTGGCAAGCCGCTATCCGTTTATTCTGAATGCGCTATTCCCGGACCAACTGTGATTCAGCAATGGCTGGCTTAAAGATGGAACGCCATCTGGCAACCAGCAGCGCCATAAAGATCAGTCCACAACCGAGAAGCTTCTGGGAAGTCATGGACTCTCCCATCCAGATCGCACTCATCAGCGCAGTCCATACCGGTTCAATCACCATGATCAGTGCCGCATGGCCTGCTTCTGAATGTTTCAGAGCCCAGGTATACAGGAAATAGCGGAGACTGGTGGCAATCAATACTGCCGCAGCTACCCAGCCCCAGGTGTCGCTTGCAACTTGTTCCGGCCAGCTTTCAGTGGTGAAAGAAATGATCATGCCTACAATGCCCGGCACCAGCAATAGCATAAAGGTCAAAGCCATTGAAGGGATGCCTGGTGCATTATGATTGGTATACACAAAGTGCAAGGCAATAAACAGGGTCGCCATCAGATACAGCCCCTGGGCGGGTTCAAATTCCCAACTGCCTTTCAGTGCCAGCAAGGCAATACCGGCAATGGCAAATGGCAGGGCAAAGAGTGTGAAGCGATCAATTCGGCTGCCATAGAGCAACCTTCCCATAAATGGCACCATGATCATGGACAGGCTCATGATAAAAGCCCCTTCCCCAAGGCGGTCAGAACTGTCTACCGCCTGAATCCAGAGGTACATGGCCATGGTCTGAATCAGTCCAACCATCACACTGATGAACAGCTGTTTTTGGTTTAGCCGGAAGAGCTGCCTTGCGGCAAAGGGCAGTAACAACAGAGCAGCCGCAATATAACGGACCCCAATGTAACCCAGCGGCGGCATTCCCCCGATGGCAAATTTGGAAAACAGCCAGCCAGAAGCAGCCAGCAGAGTAACCAGCAGAAGTACCAAGTCTGCCTTAAGGGTAGTGTTCATTAGAATGTGCCGGGATTAAGATTTCAGGGAAGTCCGTGTTCTTTTGGAACTAGCTTACTGAAATCTCATGTGCGGCACAGTGGGGAGAAATACGCTATTTAGGACCTGTTGGCGTTTCGTTGCATGCTCAGTGGTACAGAAAAGCACCCTATGCGCGAAATCGCTTGTGCAATGCGTGGTTATTCTACGTCAAGCAAGTCTGACAAAGCTGATGGAGCTTTTCTATGCCACCCTTTGGGCAAATCAGGGCGCCCCTATTACTTCGTTGCGGCATTTTGAAAGGCAACCAGCATTCCTGCAATGCCGCGTCTCGTCATAGAAGCGCCCTGACTCGCTGAGTACACAACGAAACGCCAACAGGTCCTAGAAAGCGTTACTTTGAGGGGGTATCTTCTGACCGGAACTGCTGCTCATAGTCAGACCAGGAATATTCAGGATGCTCCTGCTCCAGCCTGGCCAGTTCTGCTTCAAGAGACGTCATCTCCTCTTCAGAAGACGGCAGGTCACTGCCCAGTTCTGAAAGCTTGGACTCAAGCACAGAAAAATCCGGCGTATTCGGAAGTTCTCCTTCACCAGAAAGGATACTGTCTTCAGCTGAAGGATCAGTCTGGTACAGGCTGTCAGAGTTCTCCGCAAATTCAGGACCGGGCCTTGACTCCAGTGAAGCGAGATCAGGCGTCGGACTCGCTGATTCAGTCATCATTGCCGTTTCATGAACTGACGCCTCTACGGCAGGCTCCACTCTATCTTCACTTTCATAAGTCTGCTCAGGTGAGTTATCCTCTTGAGCGTATTCAACAGGCTGCTCCACACTCTCGGGAGTCATGTCTGCAGCTACATGAGTTTCAGCCTGTGCATAAAGTTCAGCCTTATCTTCAGCCAGGTTATCCACAGCTGGCTGAGGCACCGGTTCTTCATAGACGGCTTCTACTGATTCGTTCGCTAATTCAGAATCCTCTGTAACAGCGGAGGTTCCTGCAGTCTCTTCTACAGACTCTGGAGCAGAGAGCGTTTCCTTCTGCTGGGGAGAGATTGTATCAACCGTCGAAACCGCTGGTTGTGCCTCCGCCTCAAGCGCTAATAACTCTTCTGCCTCAAGCGGCTCCAAATCGGCGGTTTCCAGCGTCTTGGCAGGCAGTTCCTTCTTTACACGAACTCCCAGTGCCAGGAACTGATCCGCCTGGGCAATCAGGTTTCCGCGACCGTGCTTCAGTGTGCCCATGGCATCATCGTAGGTGGTACGGGCATTACCCAGCTGGATATCCAGCTTCTCCATCTTCTCAACAAACACACGAATTTTGTCGTACACCTGACGGCCTTTGTCAGCCAGCTTACGGGTGTTGGCATTCTGCCGTTCAATGGTCCACAGATTGGCAACGGTGCGCAGGGTTGCCAGGAGGGTAGTCGGTGTTACCACAACGATGCGCTTCTCAAAGGCATCATTGAACAGCTTCTGGTCATACTGAAATGCAGAGATAAATGCCGGCTCTATCGGCATGAACATAAAGACAAAATCAGGCGCCTTGATTTCCGGCAGGCTGGGATAATCTTTCTGGTTCAGACTGTTGATATGGTTGCGAATGCTCTGGATATGGCGGGCCATGGCAGCATCACGGTCTGCATCCGTTTCAGCATTAACAAAAGCCATGTAGTCCACCAGCGACACCTTGGAGTCGATAATCAGGTGCTTGCCTTCCGGCAGGTGGACAATAAAATCAGGCCGTTTGTTCTGACCCTCTTCATCCCTGAAATTCGGCTCCCGTTCATACTCCTGCCCTTTGATCAGGCCACTGTTGTCAAGAATAGTCTCAACCTGCATTTCACCCCAGTTGCCCTGGAGTTTCTTGTCACCCTTCAACGCCTTCGCCAGACTTTCTGCATCGTCCGTCATCTTGCGGTTGAGCTGATGCATGGTTTCCAGCTGCTGCTTCAACGCCGCACGGCTCACACTGTCTTCCCGATGAGCCTCTTCAACCTTGTTACGGAACTCACCCAACTGCTCCTTGAAAGGAGCCAGCAGTGAATGCAGCTGTTCATGGTGCTGATCAGAGAGTACTTTACCCCTGGCTTCAAAGATTTCATGAGCCAGGTGTTTGAATTCCTGCTTGAGGGCTTCCTTGTTTTCCTGCAGCTGCATCAGGGCTTTCTGGTTCTGCGCCTGTTGCTCTTCCAGACGGGTTTCCAGCTCTTTTACCCGCTGCTCAGCCTGACCTCTGACAGCACGCTCAGACGTAAGCTCTTTGACCAGCTCCTGTAGATCCCGGCTTTTTTCTGATTCACGCTTGCGCTCTGAAATCAGCATGGCCTCCAGACGCCCGGCCTTGACCTGATGCTGACTGACCAGCTCATTAAGGCGCGACGTCTCCTTCTGCAGAAGGGCTTTACCGGCGTCGAGCTGTTCCTGCATAACCACTTTCTGCTCTGTCAGCTCGTCCTGCAGGTCAGCTTTCTGACCAGTCAGCTGGGCAATCTGCAGATGCTGGGCATCGACTTCCCGCTCCATTTGCAATTTCAGGCTTTGCTGGGTCTGTCGGCAGACAAACCACGCCATTGCAAACGACAGCAGTGAAGCAACAGCAACTACGACGAGGGCAGTAAGCGTCATGAAACGATCTCTCTGGAATTACACTAGAAACTTTTTGACAGGTTCGTCGAGAAAAAAGTTCAGGTCAATAGCAAGAAATCTTGCCAAAGACCTGACTGACAGCATTTATAGCTGAAAAAATGGTTGTAATAGACGGGGAACCAGCCCTTTAAAGCGGAGAGGGCCGTCCGTTGCAATCAGGCAGATACAGCCTTCATGGGTATCGGCCACCGGCTGATGGGTCATGTCGGGATCAACATCCGCCACATCGCCGGCAGAGAAGCGCCCCAGCTCATCGCTGTATGAGCCCTTGAGCACCAGGGTAAGCTCAGAACCACTGTGACCGTGGGATGGCATGAATGTACCCGGAGCAATTTTAAGCAGTCGCAGTTTGCCCTGGGATGCAGGCAGAATAAACTGCTTCATGCCAGGCGCCATGGTGCGCCAGTGAAGATCGCTGAACCACTGGCCAATCATTGGCCGCAGAGGCTCCGGGATATCGCCATCCAGATCGGCTTCTGGCGTTTTCCAGGTTTCGGAGCAAACCTCTTCGACCGGCTCATCCAACATGGCCAGCATCCAGTCCCGAGAGCTTTTGGATATGGATTCCACCGGTTCCTGTTCCATCAGCCTAAGGCCAATCTGTTCTGCATGCGCAACCTTGTCATGACAGTCATCACATACGGCCAGATGGCAGGCAACCACCATGGAAAGTGCATCCGGCAGGCTGCCCGCGCCGTAGCTGAGCAGGGTACTGTCATCGGGGTGGTGATTGCAGCTCATGACTCACCTCCAATGCGAACCCGTAATTTGTCAAAAGCCAGCCTGAGGCCAGACTTCACACTGCCAATGGGCATGTCCATATCTTCAGCAATTTCGCGGTGGGATTTTCCTTCGTAATACACTTTGTAAACCAATTGAGCCTGTTGCTGAGGCAAGGCATCCAGGGCATCTTTTAAACGCCCTGAATCACAGACCGCCATACTGGGCGTGTAGCCTGCCTCGGGGTAGCTGTTTAACGGGGAGAGCATGTCTGGCTTTTCTTTACGAAGCCGGTCAATCCATAGATTTCTGGCAATGCGAAAGATCCAGGTGGAAGCCGTAGCTTTTGCAGGGTCATAACTGGAAGTCTTACGCCATACAGACAGCAGGGTTTCCTGAACCAGCTCTTCTGCCAGCTCTTCATTAGCCCCCTTTCTGACCAGAAAGCTTTTCAGTCGAGGAGCAAAATAGTCGTAAAGCTGCATAAACAGCTTTTTATCGCGACTTTTCGCCAGATCAACGAGAACCTGCCTGAAGTCCTGCTTTTGCGCTGCCTGATCAGGTTTGAATTCCATAGAGGTTTCAACAAGCCGAAGATGTACCATAATTCTTTAATTTTCTTATACATGACTGTTTTTACGTAAAAAGTGCCAATAAGGATCTCTTTACCGTGAACACAGCCACAGCTTTTCATAATACCTTCATTAACTGTCCTGCATAGCTTTTCCTTAAATAGAAAATGGCGATTCTCTGGTGATCTGCTTTATTCACCCTGAATTTCCCATGGTTAAACAGGTAATACCAATCAAGCGTTCTAGGAGGCTGTCGGACTTAACCGACCGTAGCGAGAAAAAGTCCGGTTTGAGCCAGTTTTTATGCTGATTTGAGGCGAATAGTGGTTCTATTCAACGAAAAGCAGCATAAAAAATGGCCAAATCCGGCTTATTCGCAGTAGGTCAGTGCTAAGTCCGACAGGCTCCTAGGTCTCTACTCCACTGAACAATTGCCCCTGTTCACGCAGTGAAACCAGCAGGGCTTTTTTAACGGGTCCTGTCACCGCCTCACTGCGGGACAAAATGCTGAATGGAAACCTAAGGGGGGTATTCAGCTCCTTAACATCAAGCCGTTGCAGGGTTCCTTCTTCAATAGCATCAGCAACGCAATATTCCGGTAACAAAGCCCATCCCTCCCCCATCAGCAATAACGCCATCAGGAGATCATGGCTGGCCATACGCTGGTAATGGCTGGAAAGCAGTGTCGTCTGCTCCATATGGGAAGAAAAATAGTCCTCGGGGATCAGCTGCCGGTACATTTTCAAATCGTGCACAGCCAGTGAGTCGCAGGAAGCAACTTTCATTACAGGGCTGGCAACTGCACAGAACGCCGTATTCATCTACTGAACATTTCGATCCGTTTGACTCTTCTGCCTCATGTGTGGTTCACATTACAACATCAGATGTGCTGTATACGGCCTCTCGACATAGATAAACAGAGGCTTGTTTGACATTCCAGTCAATATCAATTCTCTCGATTACCCGGGCCAGAATACGAAATGAAGGATACTGTGATGGGGTTGCAGGCAGGTCAGATCCTTCAGAAGATTTGATCCTAGCAAATCAATCGTTTTCTGAAGGTACTTCGGGAATGTAATTTAAATTGTGTAAACGCTTGTCGTTAATACTCCAAAATGGAGAATAACAATGAGCGTTGAAATCAACGAAAAACTGGTAGATCAAATAGCCAGTCAGATTAAAACTCAGGATGAT
>NZ_LUKQ02000146.1 GCF_001647025.1 Endozoicomonas atrinae | reverse complement strand
AGCCCGCTCCGGATGGTGAAAAGGTGGATCCATTAACCGGTCGGCCTATTGTTTATGATCTGCAAGGTGTGCCCATGGTGGCAATGGAGCCTGGCACGATGCAGGAACTCTCGCCGGGGGAGGAGATCACCTTCAATACACCTCCGGGAGCCGCCAGCAATTATCCCGATTTTATCCGTCAGCAATTAATGGCCGTTGCAGCTGGTATTGGGCTGCCATACGAAATCCTCTCCGGCGATATGAAAGGCGTCAGTGACCGGGCATTACGGGTAGTTCTGAATGAGTTCCGCCGACGTATTCAGCAAATTCAGCACAATCAATTGGTGTTCCAGTTCTGTCGACCGATCTGGAATCGCTGGTTGGAGATGGCCGTACTCAGCGGGGCTATCCATGCTCCACGTTTCCATAACAACAAAGCGGACTATCGCCGGGTGAAATGGATTCCCCAGGGCTGGCCCTACATGCATCCGGTTCAGGATATGCAGGCCCAGAACCTGGCTGTACGCAGTGGCTTCAAGTCCCGCTCTGAGGTGGTGTCTGAACAGGGGTATGACAGTGAACAGATTGATGACGAAATCGCTGCCGACAATCGGCGGGCGGATGAATTGAATCTGCAGTATGAGAGCGATGGCAGGCAGTCATCGAAGGATCCTTCCACTACTGACAAGGACGAAAACAAGGATGAGTAAGAAACCCCTGAATAATAAGCCATGGTATACCTTGAAGAATCAGATTGATCAGCCTTCGGAGTTGCTGATTTATGATGTGATCGGCGACTGGGCGGGTCTCTCAGCACGACAACTGGTTCATGACCTGAAGGATCTGGATACCAGTGAAATCACGGTTCGCATCAACAGCCCCGGTGGTTCCGTGTTTGATGGCATTGCCATCTACAACGCCCTGCGTCACCACAAGGCACATATCCATGTAAGGATTGAAGGGCTGGCCGCCAGCATTGCCAGCGTCATTGCCATGGCAGGGGACACCATCCATATGGCAGCCAATGCCCTGATGATGATTCATAACCCGTTTGGCTGGGTCGGCGGTGATGCCGAAGAACTGCGCAAAGTGGCGGATATGCTGGACAAAACCACGGAGGTGATTGCCCAGACGTACGCTGCCAACTGTGGGCTGCAGGTCAGTGAAATCATCAACCTGATGAATGAGGAAACCTGGTTTACGGCCAGTGAAGCGGAAGGGCATGGTCTGGTGGATGTGGTGGAAGAAGCGGTGCAGCTGGCAGCGCACTTTGATCTCAGTGCTTTTAACCATGTGCCTAAGCCATTACTTCCTCCGTTCATTCCACCTTCTGAGCCGGAAGATGAAAATACGTCGGTTCATGCATTGGCGGTGATGTCATTGTGTAATAAAGCCGGTTATCCGGAAATGGCGGAAGGTTTTATCCGCAATCATAAGGGGATCGAAGACGTTCAACGCCGTCTTACCGAGTGTGAAACCATTAAATCTCTGTGTGCTGCTGCCCAGAACACGGATCGTGCCGCTGGCTTCATCCAGTCAGGCAAATCGGCAGAGCAGGTCAGAACCGAATTGTTTGATTTACTGACTAAAGAGGATGAACCACAGGATAACTCCCTCACACCCAACCAGCAGAGTCAGACCATCAAGCCGTTGGTTGATACCCGGGCGGTATATCAGAAGCGAAATCAGGTCGTAGCCTAAAACCTCACCCCCTAATCTCAAAGGAACTGAAACCATGCCTGTCATGACAGAGCCGGTGCACGCTGGCGAATTCATCGTGTCCGAAGGAAACAACAGCATCAGCCGGGAGAAGGTTGAACTGGCGGCGAATCTGACACTGCTGCCCGGCACTGTGTTGGGCAAAAACACGGCCACCGCAGTCTATGGACCACTGGATCCGGCGGCAGACACTGGATTGCAGATGGCCTCCGGAGTGCTCTGGGATCATGTCACTACCGATGCAACCGGTGGTGAAGCGGTCATCATCGCCCGACTGGCAGAGGTACATCAGGACCTGTTGGTCTGGCCGGATGGCATCACTGCAGAGCAACAAGTCACAGCCACCGAAGAGCTGGCTTCACTGGATATTATTTTACGACAGGGAGAGCGCGCATGAGCCTGCTGGATATTTTTAATGACGATGCCTTCAGTCTGACCAGCCTGACGGCCACGTTAAACGATCTGCCCTACAAACCTGGGCGCATTGGTGAGCTCGGTCTGTTTACCGAAAGCGGCATCAATACCACCACCGCCATGGTGGAGTCCCGTAACGGTGAGTTGATCCTGTTGCCTACCTCAGAGCGGGGAGCGCCAGCACCTCAAGCCAAGGGTGGTAAGCGGAAGGTACGCAGTTTTGTCATTCCTCATATCCCTTACGACTCCACCATTGTGGCGGATGAAGTACGGAATGTTCGGGCCTTTGGCTCTGAGAGTTCTCTGGAAGGGGTGAGGACGGTAGTCAATCAGCGGCTATCAGAGATGAATGCTAACCATGAGGTGACCCTGGAGCATTTGCGGCTGGGAGCCATCAAAGGTCAGATTCTAGATTCTGATGGCTCATCCGTGATTTATGACCTGTTTCAGGAGTTTGGTGTCAGCCAACAGACGCATACCTTCAAGTTCAGTGATGCAGCCACTGACGTGCGCATTCAGTGTGTGAAGCTGCGCCGGAAAGTGGATCAGGCTCTGGGTGCTCAACCCTATTCAGGGCTGAGGGCATTCTGCGGTGCGGACTTTTATGATGCCTTAGTTGGACACGACTATGTCAAAGATGCCTATCAACGTTACCAGGACAGTGCCTTGCTGCGCAATGATCCCAAATCCGGGTTCCGCTTCGGTGACATTGACTGGGAAGAGTATCGGGGGCAGGTGGGCAATATTCCCTTCATCAAGGCTGATGAGGCGTATGTGATTCCGGAGGGCACCGGTATCTTCCGCACCTGGTTTGCACCGGCAGACTTTATCGAAACGGTGAACACCATCGGCTTGCCGAGGTACGCCAAACAGAAAATCCTCGACTTCGACAAAGGCGTCCAGCTGCACACTCAGTCCAACCCGCTACCGATCTGCCTGAAGCCCCGGGCGGTGATTCAATGCAAGATGAACTGAGTGAACTGAACCGGCAGGTGCTGGCTACCTTTGGTCAGCCGGTGATGGTCTTTCGGGGAGCCTCTCTTTTCTCAGAAACCCGGGGCATCATCTCCAAAGCGCTGGTGCCTGCCGGTCAGTATGAAGCGGTTTTGCAAACGGTCACGTCCATTACGTTGCCAGCGAGCCTCAAATTGCAGCGTGGCGATGAAGTCCAGTCCGCAGATCAGCAATGGACGGTTGACCGGAAACTGAAAGACGATGGTCAACTGACCTGGTGGGGGCTCCATGAAGCTTGATTTGGATCTGGACAGCACCGTTGATGAACTCATTGAGCAGTTTGATCATGCGCCTGAGAAAGTCAGCAAAGCGATTGTTCGATCACTACGCAAGCTCTCCCGGTTTGCCGAACGACGTATAGTGCGTGAGTTGGCCAGACGCCAGAGCATCACCCAAAAGGTGTTGAAGTCTTTGGGGCGGGTGAGAGTATCCCTGTATCAGCCTGGCGATCGGGCAGGGCAGAATTACAGCCTGATCATCTGGATAGGGGCTTTGGATATACCGGCGCATTATCTGGGCAATCCCATCCAGACCAGAAGCGGTGTCCGAACCGGCCGTCGTTTTTGGGAGGGTGCCTTTTTGATGCGCCCCGTCAACGCCACTCACTCCATGGTGTTTGAGCGGAAAGACACCTGGCAGCATAAATTCCAGCGTTCCAAAAAATCGGGTCGTATGATGTGGATGGGATTGCCACTGGAAAAGAAAGAAGTACCTATCTGGAACACAGCCAGTACGGTATTACAACAGCTGGAACCGGTTTTACTCGACCGGTTCACTACGTTGATGGAGCAGGAGCTGAATTACGAACTGAACGTCAGGCAGTAATAAGCTTGGCTTTTTTATTGTTGTCTCTGAGTTCAAAGCATCCTGAATGCTTGAGCAGAGAAGAGAACTTTTTATAAGGACTCTTTTGAATGGCGGCTTTCTGGCTCAGTATGGATACCTCTACCCAGCCTTTTTTCGATTTTTCTGTAACTTGATAAGCATGGTTAAGTTGCTTGATGATTTTTTTGGAGATGGTCGGTGATGGAGTGTTAGGTGTCGGTTTTGGCTTGGGGCTGGCTGGTTTTGTCGTTTCAGCAATGATGACCTCTAAAGGCTCGCTTTTCTCAATCATCAGATCAAATGTGTTACAGGACTCTTTTAATAAGCTTGCGCATTTACCATGGATGCCAATGCCATGAACGTAGGCCCCAGATTGGCGTAATAGTTGAATCGGTGTGATGAAATCACTGTCATTGGTGACGATCACAAAGGTATCAATCTTGCCACTATGCACCAGCTTGAATGCATCGTGCATCATTAAAAAGTCACTGCTGCTGTTTTTACTGTCATAGCTGAACTGATGAATGGTACGAATCCCATGTATTAATGCCGGTTTCTCCCAGCCCTTGGTATGTGCTTTGGAAAAGTCTGCGTACGCCCTGAGTATGGGTTTGCCAAAACGGGTGGATAACTCGATGGCCTGCTCAGCCAGTTGCCAGGAAATATTTTCGGCATCGAACAGAATGGCTGTTCGCGCAGGGGCTGCCATTTCTTCATTCATTATTGATTGATTCAACTGAACTTCCTTACTTCAACGCTTATGAATCAAGATCAGAGAGTAACAGCAGATTACCCTGAACAGAAGATCATCCAGTCCCTTGTTGATCGCCTGAAGGCATCTCAACAGACTGTTCTGTTGGGGTATTCCGCAACAGGGCTTGCGGATGATCTGAGCCAGCCCGCTTTTCTTATTCAGCTGGAATCCATCCAGGAGCAGGGGCGGCAGGGTGAGCGAATAAAAGCATTGATGACCGTAAACCTCAGCGCGGTCATGAGAACCCATCAAAACACGACATTTGAGCTGATAGCGTTGGTGAATACGATGCGTGATCTTCTGGTTGCAGGTGGTCGACTCTGTCCTGAGGCCCGGAAGGTCAGCTTCTCTGAAGTTCAGTTTGATATCGCTCCCAATCATGGCCACCTGTCTTTTGCCGATGTTCAGCTGGGCATTGAAGTCATCGTTTAGCTGAGATCAATGGCGAACTGCTTCAATACAGTCAGCTCAATGACCTTCAACGTATTGATGTGAGTGGCCCGGATATAAACCGGAGGTGCTACCCCGTTTTCAAACGCTTCTTTCCATCGGGTAGCGCACAGACACCACCGGTCTCCGGCCTTGAGTCCCGGAAAGCCCCATGCTTCCCGTGGCGTGATCAGGTCATTGCCCTGCGATAGAGAGTATTGCAGAAACTCATCGGTCAATTGTGCACAGACCGTATGACCTCCCTTGTCATCAGGATGGGTATGGCAGAAGCCGTCACGAAAAAAGCCGGTGACAGGATCCTTGCAGCAGACTTCCAGGGTAAGTCCGAGCACATTTTGTTGTTCGAAGAATGACTCGGCCATTCATTTCACTCCCGCAATTTGATCACCCGAACCTATAGGATAGGAGATCCATTATGTCACAAACAGACCGTAGTTTTATTGGCGCAGGCAGTATTCATATCCAGCCCTATGACCTGTCGGCACCCTTGTTGCCGATTGGCAATGTCAGCGAGTTTACCTTCAGTTTTGAAGAGGATCGCAAGGAGCTGAAAAACTACCTGGGTGGCGGAGGTAACCGTAATGTGATCAGTCGGGTGTCGGGCATTACCGCCAGTGTGGTGGCTCATGACTTTACGGCGAGTAATATTTCTCTGGCGTTGCGGGGGACGGTCAACCAGGCAAGCACTACTGCGATTACCGATGAGCCATTGGTTAGCCATGGCGTAGCGGATGAACTGATTCCGTTTAAACGGCTACCGGACCTTAATCAGTCCATCACGGTCAAAGACAGCCTGGATACTACGCTCGTTGCTGGTGATGATTATGAACTGACTCAGTCTGGCATCAAGGTTATTGATGGCGGTGGTATTGATCATCTGGGGATTAAGGTCAGCTATACACCACTACCTGCCAATATGGTTCAGGCACTGGTGGAGTCCGGTCGGGAGTTTGTGCTCTTTATGGAAGGCCTGAACGATGCCCAGGAAGGGCTGCCGTTTAATATCCGGGTGCATCGGGTCAAGTTCTCACCGGTACAAAACCTAGGCTTTATCTCCGATGACTTTGCCAACATTCCCTTGCAGCTGGATGTGTTGTCCGATCCTACCATTACCGGTCAGGGCCTGAGTCCGTTTATGCAGCTGGATCTGGCCCAATAACCCGCTGAGCTTCCTATGTCCTCCATCAAAGAAACCGCGCTTCGGTTGGTGCTGAAAGCGCGGGATACCCTGTCACGTCCGGTTAAGCAGTCTGCCGCCTCCCTGGACTCCCTGCGTAGTTCAGCCCAATCCCTCAAGAGCCAACTCACCGAACTGGAGCAGCAACAAAGATTGCTGTCGTCTTTCCAAAAACAGACGTCTGCTGTGCGTGAGGCTGTCCGGGCTTTTCGCGAAGCTGAGACGAAGGTTGAACGGTTGGCCCGGGAATATCAGCAGGCAGAGAAACCCACAAAGACTCTACAGCGCAGGCTGGAGTCTGCCCGTAAAGCGGTGGTGTCAGCTAACCAGTCTTACCATGCGCAGCGACAGAAACTGGCTGAGTTGCGCAAAAGTCTGGGGCAGACGGGACTTTCCAATCGCCAGCTGGCGCAACAACAGGAGCGGGTTGCCCAGGAAATTCGGGAAACGTCAGCGGCTTTCCAGAAAGCCAATACTCGGGTCAAAGAAGCCTCAAAGAGTTTCAGACGCTCTGGGTTAAAGAGCATCACGAAGGATGCCCAGCAGGCATCATCGGGTATTAGTCGTCTAACCAGACGGTTCGCTGGCTTGATCGCAGCAGGGGCAGGCCTGTACACCATCAAGCGTGGCATTGAGTCCATTCTGACCACTGGCGATAAGTTTGAGCGCCTGAGCGTTCAGCTGGAAGCCATTATGGGCTCCATGGTGGAAGGTGAACGGGCGCTGGCCTGGATTAAGGACTTTACCCGCAACACGCCATTCCAGTTGGAAGAAGTCTCTGAAGCGTTTGTCCGGCTGAAAGCTTTTGGTCTCGATCCCATGAATGGTTCTATGCAGGCCATTGTCGATCAGGCTTCCAAGCTGGGCGGTGGTATGGAGCGGTTGAATGGCATCACGCTGGCTGTCGGTCAGGCCTGGGCAAAACAGAAACTTCAGGGAGAGGAGATTCTACAGCTGGTAGAGCGTGGCGTTCCGGTGTGGGAACTGCTGGAAAAGGCCACGGGCAAAAACGTGCAGGAGTTACAGAAACTGTCGTCTTATGGGAAGTTGGGACGGGATACCATCGCCTTGCTGATTGCCGAAATAGGCAAAAGTGCTGAAGGGGCAGCAGCCAAGAATATGAGCTTGCTGTCTGGTTATGTCAGCAACCTGAAAGACAGCTGGCAGCAGTTCCTGGCTGAAATTGCCGACAGTGGTGCCCTGGAATACACCAAGAACCTGCTGGGTTCCATCGCCCTGAAAATAGAGGCGATGAATCAGGACGGTCGCTTGCAGGCTCTGGCGAAAAAAATCAGCGATGCCTTTATTGCCATGGGCGAGGCCATTCAATCGGCGCTGTCTGGCCTTTCTTTTGACGGGTTTGTTTCAAAGGTAGAAACCAGCTTTGCCACCATCACTACGGTGATGGATAAGCTGAAAACCACCTTCACGGTAACTGGCAATACCGTCACTTTCTTTTTCAACAGTTTCACGTTGGCGGTGAAAGGCTTTGCTACGGCTTTTCTCTATACCATTGGAGAAATCATCTTCGGCTGGGGCAAGCTGGCAGAGGTCGTAGGTGCTGACTCCATTGCCAAAGAGATGCAGGCAACCACGGAGTACCTGCGTTCTCTTGGTAAAGAGTTTGCCAAACAAACCGGTGAAGATTCCAATGCCGCCAAAGACGCATTGGTGGGCATTTACGAAGCCCTCTCGAAACAGCATGAACAGACACAAAAAGGCATTCGTCGTGAAAGCAAGGTGACCTGGGATCAGGTACGAGAAGAACAGGAGCGTTACCGGGCAGACGTTGAGCAGACTGGCCAAACCGCAAAGCAGGCAGCAGCAACCACCAAAGCGGCGTATACCGATGTAGCCGATGCCATCAGCCAGATCAACGCGGCTGAAACCCGCACCGAATTAGCCAGCCTTGGTGTGGCACTGGCCGAAGCCTTTTCTGTTGGAACACTCTCTCAGGAAGAATACACCCAGGCACTGGAAGCCAGTCGCCAGAAGCTGGCGCAATTGAAAAAGGAGGCGGAAGGCACAAGCCAGAGTATTGATAAAGTCACCGAGGCTGGTGAGCAAAAAACAGCAGCTCTTGAAGACACCGCATCCATTGCCGGAGTCATGGCTGGTCATTACAACACTCTGACAGCAGAACTACAGGGCATGAGTGGTGCGGCGCACGATGCCTTTGTGGCCATGAACGGCGTTGGTAACGTCAACACCGAGCAGGCGATCAACAGCATTGCCGAACTAAAAAGTCAGCTCGAAGAAACCAGAGAAGAACTCAACAAGCTACAGCACTCCTATACCTTCGATGTCACCGGCATAAGTAGTTGGATGAATGAAACTGCGAAAAATGCTGCCTATGTCAAAAGTCAGTATTTAGAGCAGAAGATCGCCCTCGAAGAACTGTTAGAGAGTTATGAGTTCGGCGGCTCTACAGCGAGAAGCTTTATCCGTCAGGGTGAGCGAGCCGCTGATACGATGAACCTCCTGAACAATCAGGATTTAGACCGCCTCAACAATGCTATTCGCTCGGCAGAGCAAAACATGGCCAGCCTTGGGGAGAGTTCCCGTAATACCCTCAACAGCCTGCAAGATGAACTGGATGAATTACAGGGCAGGCAGTCGGATATTGAGCAACGGCGTTATCAAACGCAGCGTGACGATCTGAAGGCACAGCAGGCCGAGGCTATCGCCAAAGGGGATCAGGAGGCGATCAAGAATATCACTTCTGCCCTGCGGATCAGTGAGCAGATTTACAACGAACGTATCCGGCAGGCCAACAATGAAAAAGCCCAAATCCTCCGAGAGAGCCAGGTGAGTACGTCGGCACCAACCACCCGAACCACACAACCGGCTCCACAAAAAATTATCCGGCTCGAATACCCCGGCGGTGCGGTCAATGTCGGCATTGATTCAACGGATGAAATTAAACTGCTGGAAGCCCTGAAAAATGCAGGCATGAGGACGGTCTGATGATACTGGATACCATTACCCTCCCGGACGATCTGCTCTGGATCAATGAGTTTGAATGGAACCCCGTCGAGCAAACCACCGAGCGAAGCCTGACCGGGGCTTTGCTGGTTCAGGAAGGGCAACTACTATATGGCAGGCCAATCGTTCTCTCTGGCAATGGCGAGGCCGGTTGGGTCTCCCGGTTGACGGTCAAGAGCCTGTTTGCTCTCTCCAAAGCAGCCAATAAAACCATGACGTTGACGCTCCCAGATAACCGACAATTCTCCGTTATCTTTGATCGGTCGAATGGTGCTCCTGTTGAGGCACAGCAGGTTTTACCATTTGCCTACCCAGAGGACTGCGACCATTACCATCTTAAAGTTAGATTAATAACTATCAAGCTTGAGTGAGAAGAACTAGCTTTGATGTGCTTTAGTCTGCATATGTTTTTTAACATGATCTAAACGTGTAAAGCTTTTATGACATAATTCACATTCATAAGGTTTTTCTTTTGTATGTCTTGATCTGGTGTGTCTATCAAGCAGGTGTTTATCTCGAAAATAACTTTTCTCGCTGCATTCAGGATAGCTACATCTGTATTTTGATATTGGTTTATGGATAAATAAGTGTGTTTTTAAACCTGATCTTTTTTTGAAAGCCTTTTCGCACCCATCAAAATGACATCTGAAAGGTCTATCACTTGATTGTGATAAAGCAAAGCTGTCAGATGTAGATGAAATAGGTTTGGATGAATACAGTTGATTCCATTTAACGGATCTTAAATCGTTGGTTTCAACTTTGACATTGTCAAAAACACAGTCGCTAGAAAAAAAGATGGCATCAATCAAGTCTGAGTTTTGTTGAGGGAATGTTGATGAAAGAAGGCCTGATGGAAATGGATCATTTATTTCTACGGAACGACCATTGTTTAATAATAAAGATTGAGAATTTTTAGAAGTAGCTCGACATCTTTCTGGGTCCAGAACATATAAATCTAATTTTGTTGATCCAGTAGAAGTATTTGATTTAAACATTTTTTAAGTTAATTAATTATTGAATTGTCGAATAGCTGAATAAGAGTACCTCTTTTTAAAAAAAGTTCCTCCCTTTCACAACTCATTCTCCAAGTATGTCAACCAAGCATAAGGATTTGCTATGGCTATTACCAATAGCGACGTAAAACTTTTCGAAAGCCAGCGCCTCACGGATGAAGAAGACGGTGGCGGTCGGGTGACTGGTAACGAGGTCATTGATGGCAACGTCAATAATCTCTTTCAGGATATATCCCGGATCGACCGAACCATTGGTGATGTTGCCCTGCGTAAGGCGTTTATTGGGATCAGCACCGATAACAATGACATTTATCTCGGCAGTCATTTGATCCTGACCGAGCCTCCCAAGGATAAGAATGTCTCGGTCTTGCTGTTCAATACCGACAGTCAGACCGATGAGCGTTTGGATGCCAGAGACAGAATAGAAAGTTATGTCGTCCCCGGCATTAAAGCATCTTGGGAACTGGTCGGCGACCAGCTTGAAGGCCAACGAGCCATTGTTGGCTATCAGCGTGAGGAATGGGCGGTTCCTGAAATTGGCGAGGTCTATAAGCTCACCACACCGGATGGGCTAACGAGCCAGTTTATCCGTATTACTGCCGTTGATCATTCTGTGGTGACGTTTACCTATCACAACGGTTCAGAGTATGTGGACTTTAACCGGCGTAAGGTAGAAATGGAGATCAGTGCCCCACTGGTGACAACCTTTATCGGAGCGCAGCCGGTCCCCGGAGAACCGGAGGAAGAAACCAGTTCCATTTATGGCACACAGATAGCCGATACCTCCCGTTATTACGGCATTCAGCCATTGAGTGCCAATGTGACCGCTGGCGACTTAACGGTTAAGGCCGAGAGCGTTTATGCGCCACTGGTGCCGAGTGCTAAGGTCGAAAGCCCGTTGCTCGATCAATATGGTGGCTATACCGGCAAAACGATGGTAGCCACTGCTGGTACTACCCGTTCGGTCAGCTGTCGTTTTGTGCATATTACCGGCAACCAGAGCCGAACCTATGTCCAGCGTGGCGTATTACCGAAAACCCTCTCTCTGTCGTTGGATGGCGGCACCTTTGAAGATGACGGTGCGGGTCATCTGCTCCATAAAAGCGGGACCAATAATTTCAGCAAATTGACCGTAGATTATGACCTAGGGGAGATTAACGTTTGGCGAGCGAGCAGCTATACCACGGCCACAGCTAATGCGACTTATCAGCCAGCCGTTGCCATTACCGGGGCTGCGATCAGCGGGGCTATCCCGATCACCAACCAGAACCGGGGCTTTAACTACACCCTGAATATGGCCGAGGCCAAGCCAAGGCCGGGAACACTAGTAGTCAGTTATATCGCTCTCGGAAAATGGCAGGACATTCGAGATACCGGCGCTGGTCAGATGGAAGGCTCTGGCTCTGGAACCATTATCTTTGCAACGGGATCGGCTGCAATCACCCTCGATGCGCTGCCCGATCCTGACAGTGCCATCGTTTTCAGCTACGTGGCGCAGAATGATGATGAGGTGACGATCCGAACTGGCTCGGTGCCTGTGAATGATATGACCTTTCGCCATACCGTCGAAAAACCCGGCATCAAACCCGGCTCGATGACGGCAACGTATGTTTCCTCCGGTGAGAATAAAACCCTGACTGATCAGGGTAACGGCCTGCTGATTGGAGACGGCAACGGTGCCATTCATTACGCTCCCGGCGAATTGAGCTTTAAGCTGGATTTCCTGCCCGACAGCGGCACCGAGATCCAACTGACCTATGAAGAAGGCACCAGTGCCGGTGGCGAGGTGATTGTCTCGGTCGATGGTCAGGGCGTAATGAGCGGCAGCATTCCCGGTGCTCCCTTGCTCCCAGGTTCTATCCAGCTGCAATTTCTGGTTGAGCAGCTGTCTAATGTGCCGAGTGAAACCAGAAACGAGGATGACTGGACTACCTATGAAACCACCCGGAACGTCGCTAAACAGATCAGCGACGATACAACGGGTGGCTGGCGTGGGGTGACAGGCAGCATTGATTACCAGACCGGGGCGTTTACCATTCTGGCGTTGGAGCAGTACACCTATCCTGAATACGTCATCAAGCAGACGTTTAATGGTTATGTCCGAAAGCTGGACGTGACCAACACCGCCAAAACCCAAACCTTCAACGGCAGCACCATTACGGCCATTGCACAGGCGAGCAACCTCGCCCATGCACCGTACAACGAGAATATCACCTCACCAGAACTGACCATTGATCTGTTGCCCTTGATGGACAATACCGTCCTGCTCCCCGGCAGCGTGATCTTTGAATGGAACGGTGAAACCTATTTTGACCGGGACGGTTCTCTCTATAAAAACCTGAGCACCGAAACCAATGCCGGGGTTCAGGTTGGCAGGGTTGACTACAGCGGTGGTATGGCGACACTGGCCAGCTACCCGGAAGGAACGATCAATACCGCCAGCATTCAAGCAGCGGCGACCATCGGCGTTGGCTTTATGGTTGATGCGGTCGCCTTCCGAACGCCCGGTGCCCCGATCCGTCAGGGCAGTTTGCAGCTAACGGCGGTTCGGGTGGATAACGGGGACATTATCACGGCCACAGCGGATTTTAATGGCGAGTTCAACACCGCAGAAGTGGCCGGTAAAATAGACGTAACCACAGGCTGGTGTGAGCTTCAGTTTATCGACGGCAGCTCTCCTGAAGAGAAGCCAATCTACGTTATCCCGCAGAGTGTTCGTTATAACTGCGTGGTGGAAACCAGCCTGCCGCTCGATGCGGAATTGATCGGGCTCGATCCGGTTCGCCTCCCTCCCGATGGCAAGGTGCCCATCTATCGTGCCGGGGATATTGTGGTCATCAGCCACACCTCCAACACAGATGCTGGCACACCAACGGCCGATCAGGTGATCAACCTGGCTCGTGACCATCAGGCAGACATTGTCGTGGAAGACAGCAGCGGGGCTCCACTGGCCAGCGATCAATACACCGTCGATAGAGAGGCTGGAACCGTTACCTTTGCCGATCCGTTGAGCCTGATTGATGCTGGCAGTAATCCCCTGACTGCACCTTTCACCATTAAGGATCGGGTCGAGCATATGAGCGTATTAAGTGACGTTCAGATCAACGGCGACCTCTCCATTATCTCCCCGGTGCCTTGGGACCTGCCTGCAATAGAAACCACGGTGAGCAGTGCAGTCGTCTATGGCGATCTTCAGGCGAGAGTGAAAAACTTTTTCAGCCAGAAGGTTTGGGACAACGGCGACCCGAACTGGACAGATCATCGGATCGGCGACCAGACAACAGCCCAATACAACACCATCAACTATCCGGTGGAAACCACCAACAAGGGAGCCATCTATGGCAAGTGGGCGATCATTTTCACCAGTGGTTCAGCATTCCAGATCGTAGAGGAAAAGCTAGGGATCATAGCAACCGGCAACATTATTGCTGATGTAGCACCGCTGAACCCGGAAACAGGCGTGCCCTTCTTCACTATCCGGGCTGATGGTTGGGGAACTGGCTGGGCAGCAGGGAATGCTATTCGATTTAATACCGATGGTTGCCTTGCACCTATCTGGATTTGCAGGACAGTCCTTTCAGGTCAGGGAACGGAAACTAACGACGATTTTACACTACAGATTCGGGGGGATGCGGACTGATGCCGGTTCAATACTACAGCTGGAACGATTCAGGTGCCCCGGAATTTAAATATTTAAGCGGCGGTTATGGCGCTTATAAAAATTCCATCATTGAAGTGCTCGATGCGATTTTGGTGACCGGATACGGCAGTAAACCGGGATTTGGCTGGACAAAGGAAATGACCTCGACGGTGCCAGACAGTAGCCGCACCGTGTACAAAAATCATTCAGCCCATCAGGACGATATGTACCTGATCGTGGAGTCTGACGGTAATCAGCAGCAGGGCTTTAAGATGCAGATTGCCGATGTTGTGACCAGCCCGGAAAGTTACGCTGGATACAGCCAGATCACTGCCGTGACACAAAACCACGGGGGTACACAACGCTGGCACGCCATCGGCGATGAACGCACGTTGATCT
>NZ_LUKQ02000145.1 GCF_001647025.1 Endozoicomonas atrinae | reverse complement strand
AGAGTCAGCTTAGTAAAATATTTAACTTTCTGGAACTATCAGACTTGCAGACCACCCCAAAAAGCTATACTTAACGACAGGTCATTTTGGACTGGTGTTTTGAGGACTTTTTACGCCGGTGATGACAGGCGCTATTGAAGTGGCAAACAATAAAGCGGACGCATTTATCTATGATCTGCCGTTTAATGCGGTATATTCAAGCCAGCACCCTGGTCAGCTGATTCATCTGGATACACCATTTACCTACGAGCCTCTGGCCTGGGGGGTTCGTAAAGGCGATCCTGACTTTGTTAACTGGCTGAATAACTTCCTGACCCAGATCAAGGGTGATGGGACTTACAATAAAATCTATGCCAAGTGGTTTGAAAGTTCTGAGTGGCAGAAGCAGCTTAAGTGATACCCACCGGTCTTTGTAGCCTGTAGAAAGGAGAAACCGGTTGAGCCGGTTTCTTTGTGCGACTTTTCGATATCTGCAGAAGGGTAAAAAGCCAGGCTGTTAAACTAAAAACGGATTGCACGACTGTGACATTATGGCGGTATTTTTGATGTTCTAAAAACTGCAGATATAAAAAAAGCTCTATACCTTGTAGTGAATGAGAGCACATAAGTTGTCCCCCTGATTTTCATAAAACTGTCCGCTAAAGCCCCAAAACTACCATTTTTATGCCTGATTTATTTCCAAATAAGTGTCCGCTTTTTGCACTTTTGAGCAAATATGTGTCCGAAAAATGTGAAATAAAAATGTCCGGAAATTTGGCAATATAAGTGTCCGTTTTTTAACTGTGTTCTAAATATGATTTTCTTGTGTAAGTCGCATGGAAAAATACTTTTATATTAGCTGGTTACGTTTTTTTAGTGGGTAGGAGCAAAGGTACGCATATTTTCCAAGGGAAACCTCTTTAAGGCATTCCCCTGTAGATGGCTTGTGTTAGAAAAGGTACTGATCTGAATTATTAATAAGTCACTTCTATCACAGGAATCTCCCACTCTTCACACTTATGACTGTTCTGATACTTCTCTTCAGAGTCTTGTCGCAGGCGCTTGACCATGGCTATGATGCGACCTTGTGATTGAATGGTTCTGCCTTGAAGCCAGTCCTGACTTTTCTGTCTGGACAGAGAGATAACGGGTTGGTCTTGATTAAGAAACTCAATGAGAGCCGAGGATTTCCTGATCCCGACAAGGTCCCCGGCATTCATACTGCGAAGGTGCTGGTGAATTGGGTGGTTAGTATCCATCCGACCAGCATAACTTAAGTAGAGGTCTCTCATGCCTAGAAGTGAGTAGTGTTGTGGCACATAGCTCCCTTCTGAACTGCCTTCACGGAATAGACTATTATTCTCGCTGGTTAACGGCAGATGGGGGTTGCTCTGGTCATGTCGGCGAATGATCACTAGCTGTTCCATAGCGCGAGTCATCGCGACATAAAAAAGGCGACGCTCTTCTTCAGTATTGATCTCATGACGTAACTGCCAGCCTCCGTCCAGAATAATGACTACCCTGAACTCCATCCCTTTTGATCCATGGACTGTACCCAGGTGTACACCTTCCCCCAGACGCTGCTCCCTTCGAGTTTCACGCAAGTAGTCCAGGAGTGAAGTGGTGAATGCGGACACAGGCAGCTCTGTATTACCGCTTTCGACTGACCAGTTATCCAATATGTCGTAAAGCTTGCTTCGCCATATGGAGTTGCTTAGCTCTAATTCATCAAGCCAAAGTCTCAGTTTTTCCGTATTTGCAAGCTCATGCTGATGCTGATTCAGTTTTGAAAGAGCGAGATGAAACTCCCGCACTCTCGCCAGCGGTATACTTTGACCACTTTCAAGAGGAAGGCTGGTGGGAATGTGATGCTGCTCAAGAGCTGAGCGGATATGACTCAGTTCCGGTTTACTGATGCCATTTCTTGCCAGTATGGCGATATCCTGCCATCGAAGGTCATGGATCAACGTTTTGAGTCGGATTATTTCCTGTAGTACCGCCAGTGTTTGGTGAACAAGATTCTCGCTAGAGAGTATGTGAACTTTACCATGCACTATCGGATCCAACTGGGCAAGTGATCCTCCTTCTGGTTGCGCACGACGATTATCATTAATGGCAATGGCATGCTCGGTTTTCATCCGGTCTTTATTATGAGAGATCAGGCTATTGGCGGACTTAATGATATGTTGTGTTGATCGATAGTTCTGTACCAGGTAATGACGCTCAGCCTGATAGTCATCCTCAAACTGTCGAATAAAACGAACATTAGCTTGACGAAAACCATAGATGCTCTGATCGTCATCACCCACAGCCATGATACTGAGCTTATCATCACCATCTTCGAGAGAGCGGCCAGCGATAGCGGAGATCATGTTATATTGCAACTCATCAATATCCTGATATTCATCCACCAGTATATGCTGGAAGCCTGCGAGCAATCGTTCTCTTGCTTGATCACCGGCAATACCCGGAAGCAGAATCTCACCTCGCAGAAGGGCTGTTGCTTTGGGTATCAATTCGTCAAAGTTAAAGTCTTGTTGTTTTTTCTGGTCGATACTTGCCCCGGTGAGGCGCATGGCCAGTCCATGAAAGGTTTGCACGGTAATTTCTCTGGCTTCATTACCCAGCAACGCTTGCAGGCGTTTACGCAGAGTCAGTGCTGCACTGTGGTTATAACACAGTACCAGGATACTATAGGGGCGCACCCGTTCGATGCGCATTAAATAAGCACAGCGGTGAACGACTACTTTTGTTTTACCAGCACCGGGGCCGGCAAGGACCAGCATGTTTCTATCTGAGGGAGCTTGCACTATGGCCTGCTGCTGCGGGTTGCCAAGATCTTCAACGATTGTCTTCAGGGACTGCTGGCTAGTCGCCAGTTCCAGGAGTTTCTTTCTGTCCCGAAAATATCGGTTCAGGAAGGTCACATTGTCCTGTTCAAAGTAATCCTGTACCAACTTCAACGCAGCGACCATGTTTTCCTGTCCCAGACGCACATACTCATTCATTACATGGACCTGGGTTACTCTGGCTTTGTAGTGGCGTGCCAGCGGGTCATAATCTCCCTTGTTGTACCGTCGACCCTTTGCTTCATCGTTCATTTTCATGGTCATGGCCTGACGGAAAACTGCCAACCCATGTTGAAGAATGATGATGTTCTGCTCATGAAGAAACAGAAGTCCGCGCTCAATGGCAGGCAGTACCTTGCTTTGATCCACGTTCAGCGTCATGTCCTTACTGATGGCTTCTCGTAATGTCTCTAGAGAGAACTCAACTTTGACTTCACTTTGAGATGACTCTTCACCTTTCTTAAGTGCTGTATACAACACGTCGAGAATCGACTGGGCAAGTGTATGGCGGCGTTCCATGATCTGGGTGAGCGTATTCCAGCTTCTCCCCAGTTTAATGCTGTAGTGATCTTTGTAGATATAGTTGAACTCAAGGCTGCCCCGTGAGCCTGCGAGCCCCTTGCCATCTTCTGACAGACTTTTTAGTAAATTACGCAGTAAATCAGGGTTGCTGTAATCCAGTTGTTTATCCAGCAAATGTTGATTGAGTTTTCTCAGATCCAGCGGCAGGGTATTCTGCTCATTGTCATCCGGATGCTCCTCCTGCAGAGCTGAAACCATCTGTTGTTCAAGCTCACACAGCTTTTTAAAGCTTGCCCGTGCGTTGTTTCTTCCTTTTGGGCGCAGAAATGCAGTCATCAGCAAGCCACTGGAGACAAGGCCTGCATCCCCCATCTGGTTGAGAATATCCATGACAAGCGTGGTATTGATCTCATTACGCTGATTCTCATCTTTAATCTCCCTGCCAATTTGCTCTGCCAGCAGGTCTGCACTGAGACCCTCGTCAGGGTCAGCATTAATCAGTGCATTGATGATCAGTTCCCACTGTTTCCGCTTATAAGGAGACAGCTGCAGCTTGTCCAATTTGAGGGCCGCTTCTTCCAATGTGGCGAAGAGCGGTTTGCCTTGAAACACCTGGTTGGCATTTTCATTGCGTTCCATAAAACCGCTTCTTTCCAACCAGGCTATGGCGGTCTTGACCTTGGTGTCAGCGGATTTATCATCCAGGTTAAACGACGTATTTACATGATCTGAGCGAAGAAGTTCTCCTGTGGTAATGACAACATCCTGTCCCGGCTTTTTTTCAAGCCGTCTTAGTCCTTTCAAAATCTGTTGAATATCCTTCAGTCGGACTTCGGACAAAGCACCCAGCTTGAATTGAGTTTCGATATCCTGCTCGTCAAAAAGCAGAACACACTCAGCGGGTTGTTCATCACGACCGGCTCGTCCTGCTTCCTGAAGGTAGTTCTCAAGAGAGCCAGGAATGTCTGCATGCACCACAAGGCGGACGTTATCTTTGTCAACGCCCATGCCGAAGGCATTGGTTGCGCAAATGATTGGTGGGTGTCCTTCGATGAAATGTTCGAGTACTTCTTTCTTTTTGGCTGCATCGAGCCCGCCATGAAAGTAAGTGGCATCCAGACCTTTTTTAGCCAGAAATGTGGTTAACTCTTCGGTATGTTTGCGGGTGGCGCAGTAAACTACACAGCTCCCTGTTTCAGGGAGTCGTTCTTCAATCAGCTCTGCCACACGAGCATGTTTAGAAGCTTGAGTGACCAGGTGCACTTCATAAGACAGATTGGTTCGTTCAACGCCGCCCTGGAATAAACGGAGCTCCTGATTAATACGATCTCTGAAGTGCTGACATATATCATCAATAACATCGGTTTTTGCAGTTGCGGTATAACAGGCGACAGGGGGAACCGGTAACTTCAGTTGTTCTGATTGCTCTCGAATAAATCGTCCGCAATACAGGTAATCCGGGCGAAAATCATGCCCCCATTTTGATAAACAGTGGGCTTCATCAAATACCCAACAGCCGATTTCCCACTGGTTTAATGTATTGATCACCGATTTATTGCGCAGCTGTTCCGGGGAGATATAGAGAATCCCAATGTCCCCCATGCGGACCTGTTCCAGCACGGCGCCCCGTTCGGGAGGTGTCAGCATGCCATAGATCGCACCAACGGCCATAGAGCCGGTTTTCTTTTTAAGGTTATCAACCTGATCTTTCATCAGGGCTTGAAGTGGTGAAATCACCACTGTCAGAAGGCCTCGCCGATGATAACGAACCAGGGCGGGGATTTGGAAACAGATGGACTTGCCGCCCCCGGTGGGAAGAATGCCAAGAAGAGACTGGTCGTTCATGCCTTCCTGAACGATATTTCGTTGCAGAGGTGTACCGTCTTTACTTAAGCGGAAGTCTGGATAATTGAAATATTGTTGCAACTGTTTAACGGGATCATGATTTTCTTGGCAGAATGCGCAATCATCATTCCCACAATGGACATCCCTCAGTTGTTTTAACATGGTGGGGATTTCTGGAAAACGATTGCGTACCCAGGGTGGAAGCACCGAGTTTCCACCTGATACTTTCAGCCAGGCAATACAATAGGGCAGCATTGCCCGCATATTCGATTTGGGCAGATAGCGTAATGCAATACGCTTAATCTGTTTTGGGCAGGCTAACCCTTTGCAGAGGTTGATTAATGCCTTAAGAACTTCCCAATCATATTGGTAAGGATCATCTACCAGAGAGTGAAACACTGCTGCCAGCCCGTCACAGTCACTTTCTCCGGATACCACTTTGGCAGTAGTAAAACAGTAGTGGTAGAAGCGTAGAAGGTCTGGTTCAGACTTAGCCATACTCTGGAAGGCTTGATACTGCTCCTGAAAAATGGATAACGCCAGTTGCGCATCAGCCACTGGATCATTAATTGCATCTCGAACCAGCTTGTAGTCTTTGATCAGTCGATGATATGGATTTTTAGGAAAGGCCAGCGGTGATAGAAACAGGGTATCAATGACAGGCTTTTTCAGAATATTCAGGGATGAATTAATGGTTTTCAGGACAGGAATATCATGGCCAATCAGGTTGTGGCCCAGGAGGAATCGGGAGTTTTCTGCAAACTGATCAAGTTTGGATAAAGTGTCGTTCAGATAGCCTTTGCCACATTGCTTTGATTGCCAGGTAGAACCACTTGTTGTGATTGCACCGATATGACGGATTTCTCCCTGCAGTGTTGTTTCAAGGTCTACAGAAATGATGTCGCTTAATTGGGTGGGAAGAGAGATTCCGGATGCTAGAGTCATATACACTGTCGTCCATTAGCCTGGCGACAGTGTATATGACATCCTTTCAGTTGGCATTAAGGGTTTATATGGCTCAAATAATCGTTTTAACTCTGCACCAACCAGGCCCTTTTTCGACCAAACCCAGGCTCACTAATGAAGTCAGCATTTTTGTACAATATAACCCTCTTTCACTGGCAGAGAATGAGTTTGTGTCAATATTTCCCGTGTTGTCTTGCTTTGAAAGAAGCATGTTAAGGAGTTTTTGTTCTGCTGGTGACAGTTCGGAGTTTGTTTTTTCCGTTACTTTCTCGCTGGCATTGGATGTTGAAACGATTGGATTGCCTCTCTCATCAATCAATCCTTGTTTTTTGAGTTCTGAACGGATGGCACCTGCAGTTCTTTCATGATTATCAGCAAGGTCTGCAAGACTGAGACCATCTTCAAATCCGGATATCAGAATTGCTCTTTCATCATCGCGCCAAGGCAACCCAGCATTAGCGGGCAGGCCGTTCAGTCGATTCTGAGCCTGCTTTTCTTCCGGGGTTTTCTTCTTGGCCGGTATTTCCTGTGTTGGGGAAGCGGTGACAGGGGTTGGGTTGTGAACCATGTAATGCAGTCTTAGTAGGTTCAGCTCATCATATGGAACCTGTTCCTGCATTTCATCAAAGAGTGGACGCAAACGATCAATACCGTGTATTTCTATAGCGCTCAAAACCTGATTCTGCAGCTCAGGTGGTATACGGGACTGACGAATAAATGCATCTGACGCCGGTAAATGACTGACTTCCGTCTGATATTTATAAAGATGGCTGAGCAGCGTAGTCAACTTCAGGTTCAGCTCACTCTGTAGTTGATTGAGGCAGTTATGTTCACTGAATAATTTCGCGACTTCCACATGTCTCCTTTGGCTTGATGTTCGTTGACGAGGGCGGTTTTCTCTTTCTATAGGTTTTGCGATTTCCTCAATCTGGTGCTTAGTGCAGAAGGATGTGATTTCATGGAGAAACGCATCGCCATAGTGATCCAGCTTTACCTGACCGACACCGCTGATCTCTAATAGGCTTGTTGGGGATTGTGGAAACCAGGCTGCCATTTCAATCAGTGTCTTATCAGAAAAAATAACATAAGGTGGTACATTTTCCTGATCTGCCAGCACCTTTCGACAGATCCTGAGAATATCAAACAGTTCATGATTGTAGTTCAGGCTGCTTTGTTTTTCGGTTGTGGATTTACTGGCAGGCTCTGTTTTCTTGGTGAGCCTGATCTGGATTTGTTGAGTCCCTTTGAGCACAGCACGGGCGCTGTCTGCTAATTTAAGGCTACCGTATTGCTCATCATGAAGTACGAGGTTTTCCTGAATCAGTTTGCGGGTCAGTTGCTGCCACTGCGGTTTGGTCAGTTCATTGCCGATGCCGTAGGTGGGAATCTGGTCATGTTGGCGTTCCAGAATTTTTTTGGACTTAGACCCCCTTAGTACATCAATAATATAGGATGAACCAAAAAGCTGGCCTGTGCGATAGATGCAGGACAGCAGTTTCTGAGCCGGCACAGTTACGTCAGTGAGTGGTTGTTGTTCCGATAAACAGTTATCACAAAGTTGGCAGTTTTCCTGACTGTAGGCTTCACCAAAATAGTGGAGTAGTGGTGCGCGTCGGCACTCTTCAGACTCCGCAAAGCCGATCAGTGCGTTCAGGTGCTGATTGGCGACTTGCTTTTCTGAAGCGGGCTTTTGGTTGATAAAGAATTTGACCTTTTGAATATCTCCATAGCCAAACAGGAAATGGCAGTTGGCAGGCAGACCATCCCGACCAGCACGGCCAATCTGCTGATAGTAGCTTTCAATGTTCTGGGGCATATCAAAGTGGACTACAAAACGAACGTTGGACTTGTTAATGCCCATTCCAAAGGCCACGGTTGCTACCATGATCTGAATATCATCCCGGATAAAAGCTGACTGGTTTGTCTTCCTTTGTTCACTGGAAAGACCAGCATGATAGGGCGCTACGGAACAGCCGTTGTCCGCAAGAACTTGTGTCAGCTCATCCACCTGTTTTCTTGAGTTGCAGTAGATAATACCGGACTGGTTCTGGTATTTCTCAATCAGCTGCAGGGTTTGGCTAACAGGCTGCTTTTTTTCGGTTACTTCCAGAAAAAGATTGGTTCGGTTAAAGCTTGCGATAAATTCATTGGAGTCGGACATCTGCAGGCTGGTTTTAATGTCCTGCTGCACCCGAGGGGTTGCAGTGGCTGTCAGTGCTACACAGACGGCATTGGGGAAGTGTCGGCGCACCTCGGCTAGCTGACGGTATTCCGGACGAAAGTCATGGCCCCACTCAGAAATACAATGGGCTTCATCAATGGTCAGGCAATCAATGTTGATGGTACTGAGCAAATGTTGCGTGCGCTCCTGCATCAGGGTTTCCGGTGCCATATAAAGGAGCTTGATACTGCCGTTCTGCACCTTACCCAAGGTATTGTGATAGTCCGCACTGCTGAGGGTGCTGTTCAACAGGGCGGCAGGTATACCCAGGGAAGTGAGCTGGTCTACCTGATCTTCCATCAGGGAAATCAGTGGCGAGATTACCAGTGTTAGCCCCGGAAAGATCAGTGCAGGGATCTGGTAACAGATAGACTTTCCGCCACCGGTGGGCATGATGGCCAGTGTATCTTTGCGCGCCAGTATGTTACCGATAATGGCGCTCTGGTGGGAGCGAAACTCATTGTATCCGAATACCGAGTTCAGTAGTTGTAATGCTTGCTCAGACATATTCAAATTCTATTGATAACCCTTAAGTTAGCGATTCAATCAGAACATTTTACAGTGCGCTGAGTAGGAGCAGAACTTGTTGATTTACCTTATATCAACTTTACAGGTTACCGCATACGGTATCGAATTCAGAAGGTTTGTTTAAATCTCTCAAATCTGTTTCAAAGGCTCAAAGAGCACATTGAGATCTTCAGACGTAATGGACGGTTTTTTCTTGCCGGTTCCATCGCCGTAAATGGTATCGGCGGTGATGTGTCAGAGCTGTTGATATGATACATTCCTGTCTTTTTGAGTCATCTATGGCTGTAGTTCAAGTTGCCTGTATCCATTGTCAACAAACGTTCAATGTTGTTAAGAACGGGAAAGCTGAGACGGGTCACCAGCGGTATAGATGCAAGGACTGTAATAAGAGCTTCCAACTTGAGTATCGCTATAACGGCAATCTGCCTGGTACTCATGAGCAGATCATAAAGATGACCATGAATGGCTCCGGGGTCAGAGATATCGGACGTGTCCTTGAGATCAGTCCAACGACTGTATTGGCTCGCTTAAAAAACTCGACCCGCCAACAGTAACACAACTCCCCTTCGAAAATGCCTGGGTCAAGATTATCTTTGAAATGGATGCGCAGTGGTCATTTGTTGGTAGCAGGAAGCAGCAACGCTGGCTGTTTTATGCATGGAAGCCACGTTTCAAGAAGATCATTGTCCATGCGTTCGGCTCCAGAAGCAAAGAGACGCTCAAAAAGCTGTTGGAACGTCAGGCCCGCTTCAAAGTCAGTTTTTACTGCACAGATGACTGGCAGTCATATACATCCTGTTTACCAGAAGATAAACATATCATAGGAAAGTACTTCACTCAGCGGATTGAGCGGCAGAATCTGACCTTGAGAACTTGCTTGAAACGGTTAGCCAGAAGGGCTATCTGCTTCTCAAGATCAATAGACATTCATGATAAGGTTATCGGGGAATTTATCTCCCGAAACCACTATCAACAGTTTTGATACATCACCTTTGTGAGAAGATTACCTGTTTTCTTTACTCGCTATTTTGTGGCAACCGTGAAATTGGTATATCAGGCTCAATAAAGTCAGAAAATCTAAATCATCAGATACTGCTGTCGATGGCATGGCTCTGATGTTTTTTTATTCGGCTAACCAGGGGTTGACAAATAAAGAGATGGAGCGATCTGGTTATCACCTTCGTTAGCCTCATCACATTGATGTTTCATTGCTGGCACAAACTGTATGTGTGTCCCGTGTTTATATCAGGCACAAAACCAGCACAGAAGAACTATCGAAAATGCGCATATTAACACATAAGAACTCAGTAGGAGTGTAAGTTGAGAATCCTTCATACATCAGACTGGCATATTGGTCGCCAGCTTCATGGACAGCCTTTGCTGGAAGACCAGGAACATGTGCTGCAACAGCTGGTTGATTACATCGTTTCAGAAAATATTGATGTTGTGGTTATTGCCGGGGATGTGTATGACCGGGCAGTGCCACCGGCGGCGGCTGTTTCATTACTGGACGATACGCTAAACCGAATATGTAATGAACTGAATGTTCAGGTCATTATGGTTTCCGGTAATCACGACAGTGCTAAACGACTTGGATTTGCTTCCCGTCAGTTGAGTCATGCTGGCCTTCATATAATCAGCCATCTGGGGCAGATCACAGAGCCTGTTGTCATAACTGTCGGTGATGAAACTGTCCGGTTCTATGGCATTCCTTATTGTGACCCGGAAAATGTTCGGGATCAGTTTGATACTGATGTCAGAAATTACGATGAGGCTCATTGTTTTTTGATTGAGCAGATTGCAGATAGTCAAACGGGGGAGGCACCCTCTGTGCTGATTAGCCACTGTTTTGTCGATGGCTGTGAAGACAGTGAGTCTGAAAGACCGCTTTCTGTGGGTGGTGCTGACCGGGTTTCCTGGGAGCCCATGAAGCGGTTCGATTATGTGGCTCTTGGGCATTTGCACAGCCCGCAGCATAAGGGTGAAAAACATATCCGCTATTCAGGGTCGATTTTAAAATACAGTTTTTCTGAACAGAATCAGAAGAAGGGAGCCACGCTGGTAGAGCTTGATAAGTGTGGATTAGGCGGCATCACCCATTTACCGCTCAAGGCTAAGCGGGATGTTCGGGTTATTGAGGGAGAACTGAAGGAGATTATGGAACAGGGGCGGGTTGATCCCGGAGCCGATGATTACGTTCTGGTTCGTTTGACCGACACCCATGCCATCCTCGACCCAATGGGGAAAGTGCGGGAGGTTTATCCGAATACACTGCATCTGGAGAGAGCAAATCAGTTTGTCAGTGACCTTCAGACCATGAACAGGGAACAGCTTAAACGAAATGAACTGGAGATGTTTTGCGATTTTTATAAGGAGATTACCGGGCAGGATTTATCCGATGCCCAGCATGAAGCCATTACCAAAGAGATAGACAGTCTTAACAGTGTAGAGGAGTCTGACGTATGAAGCCTTTAAAACTTACCGTTCAGGCTTTTGGGCCTTTTGCAGGAAAAGAAATCATTGATTTTTCTGAGCTGGGTCAGAATCCGCTCTTTTTGATCAATGGCGAAACGGGGGCGGGCAAAAGTACCATTCTGGATGCGATCAGCTTTGCTCTCTATGGTGGAACAACGGGGGCAGAACGGGAACCCGCCGAAATGCGCTGTGACCGCGCAGCGCCAGATGTGCTGACGGAGGTAGAGCTGTTGTTTGAACTGAATGGTAAAACTTACCATATAGTACGATCACCTCAGCAGAAACGCCCAAAAGCAACAGGTGAAGGTTTTACCGATCATATACCGAAGGCGACTCTTCATGAGATTCTTCCCTCTGGCAAAACTCGGTCGATTGTGCCAAAGAGTGTCAAAGATGCCAATCGAAATATAGAAGTGTTAACAGGCCTCAATGTTGAGCAGTTCCGTCAGGTCATGGTTTTGCCACAGGGTAAATTTCGTGATCTGCTCATGGCCAATTCCACCGATCGGGAAAAGATTTTCGGTCAATTGTTTCAGACCCAGATCTACAAAAAGATTGAAGAAAGGCTGAAGCAAAAAGCAGCAGATATCCGTGCTAAAAAAAGAGACCATGAAAGTGTGGTACGCGGCATTCTTCAGTCCGCTAACGTGAATCAGGAAAGTGCGATTGGTCAGCAGCTGGAGGCTATCACGCCGCAGCTTGAGCAGGCTGATAAAGAGAAACAGGCTGCAGATAAGGTCCTGGCTGACGCAATTAAGCAGAAAGAATCCGGTGAGGCTTTATTTGCATCCTTTTCGAGCTATGACAAAACAATAGCTGCACTGGATTTGAAAACAACACAGACACCGGATATCGAGAAAAAAAAGCATTACTTGGAGCAAGCCAAAAGTGCTGAGAAAATCCAGCCTATGCTAAAGGACTGGGAACAGAAAAAAGAAGACGAGAAGCAAATAGAACAGGCTGTGTTACAAGCTGAAAAGCAGGTTGAGGAAGCTGAACGAAAACAGAGTGAAGCAAAGCGGGAGTTTGATAAAGCCGTTGAAAGTAGTAAGGCCATTGATGAAATAAAGGCTGAACGAACAACTCTTGGAGCGTATCATGGAAAGATTGAACAAATAAACCATGTGGTCAAACTTGCTAATGAGGCGATGTTACGCAGCACTGTCAGCAATGATGAAGTAGAGGATTACGATAAGCAGTATAAAAATAAAGTCAGTCTTCGGGATCAATCTGATGAACAGATAGACGCTATTCGAACTAGGATAGAACCCCTGTCTGAAGTTGAGGTAAGGCTTTCCAAGCTGGCGACTGATATGAAAAAGAGGGAGCAGCTTGATACAGAGCAACACAACTATCGTAATTTTAAAGGTGTATTAGAGCAGAGAAACAAAGAGCTGGTTAACCTTAAAGCCGAAGCAGAGAGCTCAAGTAAGGCTGTAAAGGAATTGGAGTTTCAGTGGCATTCGGGCCAAGCTGCTTTGTTGGCCAGTGAACTCAAATCTGGAGAGCCTTGCCCGGTCTGTGGCAGTGCAGAGCATCCGGCACCTGCCCAGGTGATGGGTGATAAGCTGGTGACCAGTGACCAGGTAGATGCTTTGAGAAAACAGACTGAAAGTAAAAAATCAGCGGTATCAGAACAGGAAAAACTACGGGATGAAGCCGAAAGAGATCTGAGTGAGTGTCAGAAGCGGATCAGCCTATTGGAAACAGAGTTGGGTGCAACAGCCTCGTTCACACTGGATGATGTCAAACGCCAACATCGTGAATTGGACTCAGAGGTCGGAGAGCTTAAAAAGCTGAAGGCCAGCCTTGATGGGTTGCAGGCTCAGTTGGCAACGGCTAAAACCGACATCATTGACATAGAAAAAAAGCTGAATGCCGCAAAAAGCAGGGCTGAGCAAGACAGGGCTGAGACCATAGAGGCCAAGGCGGCGATGGTTCATCTGGAAAAAGATGTGCCGGAACAGTATCGGGCTGAAGGTGCGCTTGGGCAGGCTCTTAAAAAGCTGGATGATCAAATTAATGATCTGGAAAAAGCATTCAAGCTGGCAGAAAACACTTTCTCTCAAAGCAAGGACGATTTTACCAAAGCAGAGACAAGTCTGGAGCAGTTAAAGCTGCAGCTGGTTAATGAGGGTGAAAAAACAGTCAAGGCTTTGCAATTATGGAATCAGACATTAGAAGCAAGCCGATTCCAGGATGAGCCTGCTTTTAAAACAGCTTTATTAAGTGAGGAGAAGCAAAACGAACTGCATGGAGAGATCACCCGCTTTGATGAGGAGTTGCAACGATTAAGAGGAGTTGAAGCGAGTCAAAAGAGTGAGCTTGCCAATAAGTCACGGCCGAATATGGAGGCCCTTGCTGACAAACTGAAAGAAGCTGAAATCTTGCGTGCCCAGAGGGATAAAGAATGGGTTGAGCATGATAAACGTCATAGTCAGCTCGTGGAGGTAAGTAAAAAGCTGAAAAAGGCGCATGAAGAAGCAGCCGATATGGAGGCTCAATATGCTATCTATGGGACTTTGAGTGATGCAGCCAGTGGTCTGAACAATGAACGAATCAGCTTGCAACGCTTTGTCTTGGGAGTGCTGCTTGATGAAGTTTTGAGCGATGCTTCCCACAGACTCAGAAGCATGAGTAAGGGACGCTATCTACTGGTTCGTAAATTTGACAGATCCAAAGGGAACAAAGCATCAGGCTTGGATCTTGAAGTTGAAGATACTTATACAGGGAGTGTACGTTCTGTTGCAACGCTATCAGGGGGGGAGTCGTTTATGGCGGCGCTCTCTTTGGCTCTCGGGTTGTCCAGTATAGTTCAATCCCATGCTGGGGGGATCAAGCTTGATACTTTGTTTATCGATGAAGGGTTCGGCAGTCTGGACACTGAATCTCGATCTGAGCCTGTAAATAATTCTGTGTAAACGCCACCAAAACTATTATACCAATTGAATTTTCTAACTACTGTATAACTGCCCAATCACGGGAGCACAGACTGAACAGTCGACCAGCTTCGCTGCAAAGGTTATTCCAAGCTTCACAGCAACAATCTACAATATTTTCATAACCTGAAAATGCTTTGTTTGATAAGTCATGCTCCCGCATCCACTCCCATAGCCTTTCTGAGCTGTTTAACTCCGGTGCGAATGGT
>NZ_LUKQ02000144.1 GCF_001647025.1 Endozoicomonas atrinae | reverse complement strand
GCGTCATTCGTAAGGCGATCAAGAACCGGAAGATTTTTCGGACTGATGAGTCAGTCATGAAGGTAATCTATCTGGCCATGGAAAAAGCTTCCGAGAAATGGACCATGCCGATCAGGAACTGGAAAGCAGCCATGAACCGGTTTGAAATTATGTTTCCTGACCGGTTCAAGGAGTAATAGTTTTGGTGGCGTTTACACAGAATTATTTACAGGCTCGGTGGCCTTATCAGCATCTTTTTTAAGCAGCTACTGCGTCTTTATATTTCTTAAGGCATGATTGATGCTGATGAGTTGGACATTAATTTATTTTGATCTGTCTGATTTAGCTGTTCTTGTTTGTGTTTACTTTATACATAACCACTAAATTAGTATAGGTTGTAGGTTTCCTGCGACTATCTTGATATTTTGTGATTCAATTTTTTGGAGTTTCTAGAAAGAAGTAGGTGTTAGTAATGCTTGCTAATTTGTTAATGATGTTGAGGGAGAGTGTGTTTTAGTATTATCTCGAATAAGGAGGAGGGTCTCTTGTGATTTATTTATATTTTTAATAATTATCTGATTTATAAGGGGGTGTTATGTTTTCTATTCAGAATTCACAATCCAATAACATGATGCTAATTAAAATGTCTGAGTCACCGGTGTTTGGGTCTGTGAAAGTGTTTGGTTGCAGGACCGTAACTGATCAGGTTTCTGGGCCGCTTAAGTTATTACGTTTTGTTGAGTCCAGCTCTCCCTCGGATCAAAGCGATAAAACATTTCTTGCCAAATTAAACCCGGAAGCATTTTTCGAAATGGAACTATCTATGCATAGAGTTAAGTCTATTGCTACGGATAAGGAGTATTACAAACGTTTTCTCGTTCAAACAGAGTGCACGAGTGGTTATATTGATTGTGAAGATGGTGAGCCTTGTAAAGGCTTCATGCTGTTTGAGTTGAAAGAGACTGGGACTGTGTTGCAGCAGGGGCGTTTCTATCATCATAATGTCTGTAAAAATAAAAGTGGATACAGCTCTTCTGAAATTGATTTTATAGAGGCTAGAAAGGCTGATTTTAATGTGGTTGGGTTAAAAGCCATTCGTGACGAAAAAATAAGGGTTGGAAATCATGTTAAGATAGTGCGTGAGGATTTTTCGGAGCCTGAATTTCAAGGGGTTTCAGGTTATGGCGTTGTTGAGAAGCTTCTTGATGGTGTTGATAGGCTGGAGATGCAGTTTAAGACGTTCTTTGATGTGTGAAAATCATTGTTTATCGGGCTTTTATTAATGTGATTCAGGCTGGTTGTGATGACCGGCTGATTGATGTCGAGATATTTTTGGCTTTTGGGGAAGGTAATGAATACTCTTGGTTCTATTGGTCAATTTTTATCTTGCTATGTTCACAGTGCTATATCAGGCGTGGGAGAAGTTTTTGCAGGGAATCGGTCGTCGCAGGTTGAGGGTTTGAGGAAGTCTTCATTGGCTTCTGATTGTGTGAGTGATCCTGGTCAGAAAAAGACCATGGGTGATTGGTCCGTTGAACCATTGGCGGCGCCATGTTTGGTCACCGAGCAGCTATTTCGCAGTAACTGGGATAGCCCTTTGCCTAAAAAAGTAGTAATGCGTAGAGATGATATTGGGCGTCTTAATAACTCTGATGAGCCTAGAATCCACTCACGTAAAGATTTTGTTGCGCTCTTTGATGAGGAACTTAGAGCTGAGTTGAATCAAAAAGTAGGGTTGAAAGTGCTGGAATTTGATGCGGCTAGGCAACACTTGCGTTGTATTCTCGATAGAGTGAGATGTCACATTATAAATATGAAAACTTGAAAAATGCTTGCAAGGCTGTGTCTGTTGCGAATCATTTGAAGGATGCGTTGGATTTTTCTATTTCATCCGGGAAGCTTTTGAATGAAAAAGTGCCAGTTGAAATATGCTTTTCCGGGTATATGACTGGTGGTCTTGATTCGCTATTAAGAATATATAAGTGGCTTGGAAATAAGCATGGCATAGATCATGGTTCTGAGACTAAATCGGAAGATATTGTGAAAAACACTTCTGATCAGTATAAGGCAGAGGTAAAAAAGTTTGCATCTCTGGTTAAATTTGTTGATTTGGAAGGTAGGCGATTTGAAGCAAATGACTATCGCAGGTTAACTCCAAAAATGGGCCATCTTGGTGTTCATGTTTCTGCTGATGATTTGGGATGCTCTGTGAAGAAGTTGGAGTACATTGTTAGTTGCTTCTACCCTCATTTGCGTGCATTGCGTCATCAACAGTTTCTTGACGCTAGAGCCAAAGGTGGTAAGTGATGTTTATGATTCTGGTGGTGGAATGCTTGGTTTTTCGGTAAGCAAGTTCTTATTCATGCCAAAGCATTCGCAAGCTGAGGGGGAAGGCTAGACTTTCCTGCGAATGCTTGTTTGGTTCAGCTGTTAGAGGAGTCTTATGTCGGCAGAGCCCAGAGGGGGGGTGTGTTCTCAATTCGAGAGTGGTGAAACTCCCTCCTTCATCAGCATAGTGGTTAAAGCGATCAATGGCAGGCCAATCAAACTATTAGGATCATCTCCAGCCATTTTTTCAAACAGGGTTATGCCCAGTCCTTCGCATTTGAAGCTACCGGCGCAGTCCAGTGGGCTCTCTGCATCTATATAGGTAGCAATCTGCGTGCTGGTGAGGTGCCGGAACCAGACGGTGTAGTCAACACAAGTCAGCTGGTACTGCTCTGTAGCTGTGTTCAGAAGGCAGAGGCCAGTGTGGAAGACGACCTGCCTGCCACTACAGTTTGAGAGCTGTTGGATGGCCTTCTCCCGGGTTCCGGGTTTTCCAAGAATGGTATTGTTAAGAGCGGCAGTCTGGTCGGAGGCGATAATCAGGGTGTTCGGATGCTGATCTGCCAGTGCTTTGGCTTTTTCCCTTGAAAGCCTTATTGATAAGTCCCTAGCGTTCTCTCCCTCTTCGGGGGATTCATCAATATCGGGTGATGCCTGGCTGAATGTCAGGTTGAGTCGGTCAAGCAGGTGCTTTCGATAGGGGGAGCCTGAGGCTAATAATATATTCATGGTTCTATTTTGCGCAGGTTGTGCGGATAGTCGAGCACAGTATGCATGGTCTCGAATTTTTGTGAAACTCGCCTGCGCCATCAGGAAACAGGTTGTTAAAAATACAGTCTTGAGGCATGTTAATCATGAAATAGTTGAAAGTCTGATAAAAAGGTTGTTTGACAGAAAAGGGGCATCGCCCTATGATTGCGCGCTTATGTTATCAGGCCAATTACCAAAAACCGTTGATCCGCGTAAACTCGCGCGTCAGGGGTTACAGTTTGAAGGTTCGCTGGCGCTTAAACAGTTTGATCGACTGGTCGCCAGTCTCGCTGACGATCAGGGTGAGGTGAAGGTCTTTCTTCATTTCTACATGAGCGAAGATCATCGAGTGGTTCTTGAGGGGCATGTTGAGGCAAATCTCAAAATGATTTGTCAGCGCTGTCTCGATGTAGCAGAACTGCCCGTGCGTTCAGACCTCAACCTGATGGGTGTATTGACCGATGAGCAGGCCCGGTCCCTGCCAGAGGGTTATGAACCCCTGATGCTCCAAGAGGAGCCGATGGAGTTGCTGCCCCTGCTGGAGGAGGAGCTCCTCTTGAGCCTCCCTATCGTGGCTTATCATCCGCCTGAAGCCTGTCAGGTTCAGCAGAATTTTACTACTGAATCTGATGAAGAGGCTGAGGCTTCCGCTGCCCAGGCAGAGGAAGAGAAAAAGCGTCGTAACCCGTTCAGTGTTCTGGCCAGTCTGAAAACAGATACTACCGAACCCAAATAGAGATCCAGGAGAGTTGACACATGGCTGTTCAGCAAAATCGTAAAACCCGTTCCAAGCGTGACATGCGCCGTTCCCACGACAGTCTGACTGCTTCTCAGCTGTCTGTTGATGCGACTTCCGGTGAAACTCATCGTCGTCATCACATGACTGCTGATGGCTTCTACCGTGGCCGTAAAGTGCTTGAAGGTAAAGTCAGCGAGTGAGTCGTTGCATGCCAGGACGGTTAGCGGCTCCAGGACGGAGAATAGCGCTTGATGTGATGAGCGGGGACGAAAGTCCCCGTTCTCGTATTCGGGCTGCCCTCCGGGCTCTGGATGCTTATCCGGACCTCCACCTTTCTCTGGTTGGTAATCAGAAGCTGATTGCTGATCACCTTTCTTCCGTTTCCTTCGATCAGTCCCGCCTCACTGTTATTCATGCAGAGAAGACCATTGGTATGGATGAAAAGCCCTCCTCTGCGCTCAGGGCCAAGGAGGGCAGTTCCATGTGGGTTGCCCTTGAGCAGGTTGCTGATGGTTGTGCTGCCGCCTGTGTCAGTGCGGGAAATACCGGCGCGCTGATGGCGATGGGACGATTTGCACTGAAAACCTTTGTTGGTATTGATCGTCCTGCCATAGCGGGCGCTATTCCCTGTGCTGGAGGCAGTGTTTTGCTTCTGGATATGGGGGCCAATGTTGATTGTTCGGCTAACAGTCTTTATCAGTTTGCTGTCATGGGGTCTCTGCTTGCTGCTTCTGTGAGCGGCATTGCTTCTCCCAGAGTGGGGTTGCTGAACGTTGGTACTGAGGATATCAAGGGGAATGAGCAGGTCCGGTTGGCAAATCGTCTCTTGAGGGAGGATGGGCGCCTGAACTACATCGGCTATATCGAAGGTAATGATGTATTTGCCGGCCGGGCGGATGTGGTGGTCTGTGATGGTTTTGTCGGTAATATTGCCTTGAAAACCGGAGAAGGGGTTGCCTGTCTCATTCGTGATAGTCTGGTAACAGCCTTTCAGCAGACGCTATGGCGTCGCTTTCTCTCCCTGTTGATTGCGCCGGTAATGCGCAAAATCTATAAAAGTATCGATCCTGTAGTTTACAATGGTGCCAGTTTTCTGGGGCTTCAGGGGATAGTCGTGAAAAGCCATGGTCACTCTACGGAGGAAGGTTTTTTCCGGGCAATTGGCGAGGCGGTCAGAGAGGTGGACAGCGATGTGCCTGGACGGTTGGCTGAAGAAGTAGAGTCGATGTTGAGAGGGTAGTTTGCCTGTTTTTGCCATCAGAAACATAAATTTACTTACCTTGTTGTCTACTTTTTCTATAATTGCTCCGGTTTTCTACAGGGAAGCGTGGCCGAACCCTGGTCTGACTGCCTATTTTACAGTGGTTTTATCCAGGTGGCCCGCTTTGTATCCAATTGAATTTAGGTGCTCTTTGTAAGAGGGCGCTTTGGAAAAAGAGCGGGTTGAAATGACGGACAAGCTTGCTTTTGTCTTTCCCGGGCAGGGATCTCAACAGGTTGGTATGCTGGCGGACTATTTGTCAGAGCCTGTGGTGCAGGCAACGTTTGCTGAAGCAGCAGGCGTGCTGGGCTTTGACCTCTTGGAAATGGTCTCCGAAGGCCCAGCTGAACAGTTGAATCGGACCGAGAATACCCAGCCTGCGCTGCTGGTATCCAGTGTGGCTCTGTGGCGTCTCTGGTGTGAACGCCAGGGTGAGGCTCCGGCAATGATGGCCGGGCACAGCCTAGGTGAATACTCTGCACTGGTCTGCGCTGGTGCGATGAATTTTGTGGACGCAGTCAGACTGGTTCGCCTGCGCGGGCTTTTCATGCAGGAAGCGGTGGCTGCCGGTGAAGGGGCCATGGCTGCCATTATTGGTCTTGATGATGCGGATGTGGTGGCTGCCTGTGAGAAAGCCGCAGACGGTGACGTTGTTCAGGCAGTGAACTTTAATGCGCCCGGACAGGTGGTTATTGCCGGTCAGCTTGCAGCGGTTAAACGTGCCATTGAATGTGCGAAGGAAGCTGGAGCCAAGAGAGCGATTGAGCTGCCAGTCAGCGTTCCTTCACATTGTGCTTTGATGAAGCCGGCCGCAGAGCGCCTTCAAAAAGAACTGGATGGTATTGAACTGATTGAACCGGTGATTCCTGTTGTTCAGAATGTTTCTGCTGATGTCTGTTCAGATCCGGTTCAGCTTAAGGCGAATCTGGTTGCTCAGTTGTATAGCCCAGTGCGCTGGGTTGAGTCTGTGGAAGCCATGATGGCTGCAGGTGTTGGTCGGTTTGCTGAGTGCGGCCCTGGTAAGGTGCTGGCTGGATTGAATAAACGTATTGCACGACGTGCGCCCATTGCTACGCTGGAGTCTGCTGAGGCTATGGCTCAGATGCTGGCAGAAGCTAACCAATAAGGAACAGGCAGGAAATGACAGTTGAAAGAGAGCTGGAAGGACAGGGTCTGAAGGGAAAAGTTGCTCTGGTTACCGGTGCCAGCCGTGGTATTGGCAAAGCAATAGCGCTTTCCCTGGGTAAAGCTGGAGCCACGGTGATCGGCACGGCGACTTCTGAGTCCGGTGCGGCTGCCATTACTGAAGCTTTGCAGGTGGAAGGTATTCAAGGCCAGGGTATGGCGTTGAACGTAACGTCAGCGGATGAGTGTCAGGCAGTAGTCAAGGCAGTCAGTGCAGAGTATGGCGCACCGCTGATTCTGATCAATAATGCCGGCATTACCCGTGATAATATCCTGATGCGCATGAAGGATGATGAATGGGATGATGTTATTGACACCAATCTCAGTTCCATCTTCCGTATGAGTAAGGCTGTCCTGCGTGGTATGACCAAGGCACGCTGGGGGCGGATAGTGAATATCAGCTCTGTCGTTGGTTCCATGGGTAACCAGGGGCAGGCAAATTATGCGGCGGCCAAGGCAGGTATCGAAGGTTTTACCAGAGCTATGGCGCGTGAAGTGGGTTCCAGAAGTATTACGGTGAACACCGTTGCTCCCGGCTTTATTGAAACTGATATGACCAAGGCGCTGCCTGAAGAACAGCAGTCCTTCCTTCTTGGGCAGATTCCTCTGGCCCGGCTGGGGCAGCCGGAAGAAATTGCTGCTTCTGTTGCTTTTCTTGTCAGTGAGCCTGCCGGGTATATCACTGGTGAGACCCTGCATGTCAATGGCGGCATGTACATGAATTAATCCTCCCTTGCCCGATTCTGTAGTGCTTTGACAGCGATGAGCAGGGAGGTGTAAGCCCTGTTCTTACGGGTTGGGTTTTGGGGTTTTATTAAATCTGTTGTCAATTTGCGTGGATAGTCACTGGTTTTCCATGAACTGGCTTGAAATTCCCATAATTGACCATATACACTAGTTCACCTGTAGCCTCAGGCTGCACCGAATATCGATAGGAGCACAACAAGGTATGAGCACCATTGAAGAGCGCGTTAAGAAGATTGTTTGCGAACAGCTTGGCGTGAAGGAAGACGAAGTCACTAACAGTGCGTCATTCGTAGAGGATCTGGGCGCGGACTCTCTGGACACTGTTGAGTTGGTGATGGCGTTGGAAGAGGAATTCGAAACCGAGATTCCTGATGAAGAGGCTGAAAAGATCACCACTGTTCAGGAAGCGATTGACTACGTTGTTGCACATTCCTGATTCTGCCTTGATTTGCACAACTGTTTCTTTGTGACACGCTTTTTCGATACTTTTTCCTTCTTCTTTGGTGGAAGTATTTCGAAAGTATGTCAATCGAAAGCCGCATGACGATTGTCTGCGGCTTTTGTTGTTTATGGCAGCCTGCTGGGCTATAAAGGCTGGCTGTATGGTGAAATTATCATCGTGTTGTTGTCGTTTTTCATATGAACATCCCTGATGGTGTTCTGATGTACAAATGACGGATCATTAAATCTGTACGACAGGTCAGCAGGAGAGTCAGTCTTGTCGGAAGAAAAAAAAACAGAACGATTGCGGCAGCGAGTGCGTAGACGAGTTGTTGTAACAGGCATGGGGGCGATTACCCCTGTGGGCAATAATGTCAGTGATAGCTGGTCAAACCTGGTAGCAGGTCGCAGTGGTATTGAGGCGATCTCCCACCTTGATACCGAAGGGTTCAGTGTCTCTATCTGTGGGGTGGTCAAAAGTTTTGATCCTGCTGGTGTTATTGACAAAAAAGATGCCCGTAAAATGGACGTCTTTATCCAGTACGGTGTTGCTGCTGCAGCTGAAGCAATAGCGGACTCTGGTGTTGTTGTTGATGATGATTGTGCTCACCGTTATGGTGTGGCTATTGGTTCTGGTATTGGAGGTTTGACGTCTATTGAACAGAGCCATTCTACGTTACTGAATAACGGTCCTCGTCGAATATCCCCGTTCTTTATTCCCGCTGCGATCGTCAATATGGCGGCGGGCTGGGTCTCCATGAAATACAACCTTCAGGGACCCAATTTTGCGACCTCTACAGCCTGTGCAACAGGAAGTCATGCCATCGCTCTGGCGGCGAGAACCATTGCTTACGGTGATGCTGACCTTATGGTGGCTGGTGGTGCCGAAAAAGGTTCGTCAGCGCTTGGAATGACTGGTTTTGCGGCCGCCCGTGCGCTTTCTACCCGTAACCATGAGCCTGAAAAAGCCAGTCGTCCCTGGGATGCGGGGCGTGATGGTTTTGTCCTGGGTGATGGTGCCGGTATTCTGGTGCTTGAAGAGTATGAGCATGCGGTTAAACGTGGAGCCAGAATATACGCTGAACTCAGTGGTGCAGGCATGAGTGGTGATGCCTGGCATATGACGTCACCGCCTGAAGATGGTCGTGGTGCTGCGCGTGCCATGATGTCAGCTCTGGAAGATGCCGGGTTGGCACCTGAAGATGTGTCGTATATTAATGCCCATGGCACGTCTACACCGGCAGGAGATCTGGCCGAAACGCGGGCAATTCATAAGGTGTTTGGCGAGCATGCTACTCGTCTGGCGGTCAGCTCTACAAAATCCATGACCGGTCATTTGCTGGGCGCTGCCGGGGCTGTGGAGGCGGTATTCAGTATCAAGTCGCTGATTGAAGGTATGATTCCCCCGACCATCAATCTGGATGAGCCCGACGAAGGCTGTGATCTTGATTATGTGCCACACCATGCCAGAGAAATGCAGATGGGGCATGTTTTATCCAATTCATTTGGCTTTGGTGGCACCAATGTCACGCTGGCATTTTCCAAAATAGACGGTTAACACCGAAATTGTTGTGAAAGAGGGCGGCCGGATGAGTGATTTTTCAGTCTGGGTTAATGGTGGGCCTGAAGGTTTTTTGCCGGTTTCAGACCGCGGGCTGGCCTATGGGGATGGCTTATTTGAAACGGTTCGGGTTTCGGTTGGTAAGCCAACGCTTGCAGATTACCATTGGCGTCGCTTGCAGCGCTCTTGCGAACAGCTGGGTATTGCACTGGATATTGAACATCTGCTTGAAGAGGTGGATGCCTTTCTGTTGGATAACCAGGCCGGAGACGCTGTGCTGAAGGTTATGATAACCCGGGGCAGCGGTGGGCGAGGCTATAACCCCGAGGGTTGCCTCTCTCCTTGTCGGATCTTCTCACTTCACCCTCTGCCGTCAAGGTCGCGTGATCCTGGTTTGCATGGTGCGCGGGTAAAGCGCTGTCAGTTACGTCTTGGGCGAAGTGCTCTGGCAGGGTTGAAGCACCTGAACCGTCTTGAGCAGGTGCTGGCCAGAAGAGAATGGCAGGGAGATGCATACGACGAAGGTCTGTTGTGTGATTTCGACGACAACCTGATTGAGGGCACCATGAGTAATCTGTTTGTTGTGACTCATGAGGGGAGCCTGGTTACTCCGGATCTCTCGTTTAATGGTGTATCGGGGGTTTGTCGCGATTTTATTATTGAGTTTGCCCGTCATCGTGGAATTAGTGTTCAGGAGCAGTCTGTATCCCCTGATCTGGATGTTGCAGAAATCTTTCTCTGTAACAGTGTCAACGGTGTCTGGCCTGTGATTGAATATGAAGGAAGGGAGTGGGGGATTGGATCCCTGACAGCCCAAATTCGAGATTGTGTACTGGAAGAATTAAATGCTTAGGAAGTTGCTACTGACGTTGTTCGGTGGTTTGCTGGCAGTGGTTATAGGTCTTGCTGTTGGCTGGTATGGTCTGCACTGGTACGGTGATCAGAAGATTCCGGTTGCCAGTGATGCAGAGTTTGTTATTGTGCCGGGAGACTCGCTGGGACGTGTGGTACAGCGACTGTCGGCAGGCCAGCTTATTCAATACCCTGAAATGTTTAAGGTTCTTGCCAGGGTCAAGGGGGTTGCTGCGGACCTTCATGCTGGTGAGTACCTGATTGCTCCCGGTACGACCTATCGGCAGCTGTTGAACAAGTTTGTTGAAGGTGATGTCCGTTACTTCAGTGCTACTTTGGTGGAGGGGTGGACATTAAAAGAGTTACTAATGGACTTGAATAGTCACCCAAAACTGACGTCTCCAGTTGAGCAGAAAAAACTGGCGCTGGTGATGGGCTCATTTATCAAAGATGTTCCGCAGACAGAAAATCTGGAAGGGTTGTTTTATGCCGACACCTACAGTTTTGAGGCAGGAACCTCGGTTTCTTCCATTCTGAAAAGGGCTCATAAGAGGCTTCAGTCAGTCCTTGAAGATGAGTGGAGCAAAAAGGCTGAAGACCTGCCGTATAAATCGCCTTATGAAGCCTTGATCATGGCCTCGATTATTGAGAAAGAGACCGGCGTGCCATCAGAACGACCTGATATTGCCGGTGTCTTTGTCAGGCGCCTGGAAAAAAGGATGCGACTGCAGACGGATCCAACGGTTATCTATGGTATGGGTGATCGCTATGAGGGTGAGTTGAATCGTCGTATGCTTCGAGAGCGCACAGCCTATAACACCTATGTTATTCATGGTCTGCCGCCTACCCCGATAGCAACGGTTGGACGGGAGGCTATTCAGGCAGCACTGAATCCATCCGATGGGAAAGCGCTTTACTTCGTTGCCCGCGGTGATGGAACTCACCACTTTTCCAAAACACTGGCTGAGCATAATCGTGCCGTGCGAAAGTATCAGATTACGGAACGACGGAAAGATTATCGCTCCTCTGTGCAATAATAATGCACAGAAAATATTGGTTACTGAAGAAACTGAGAGATAGATGGGTTTTTTTCTGACGATTGAAGGCTGTGAAGGAGCTGGAAAAACCACTGCGAAAGGTGTAGTTCTGCAATGGTTGAAAGCTGTTGGTCATGAGTTTGTTGAGACTCGAGAGCCGGGCGGAACGCCATTGGCAGAACAGCTCAGAAGCCTGGTTCTATCAGAGCATGAGGAAATCGTTACTGATACCACTGAACTCCTGATGGTGTTTGCTGCGCGCTGTCAGAACTTAAGTCAGCGAATAGAGCCTGCTCTGGCAGAGGGCAAAGTGGTTGTTTGTGATCGCTTTACCGATGCTACCTATGCCTACCAGGGGGGAGGGCGTGGTATTGATGAGCAGCGTATTGCTGTGCTGGAACAGCTGGTGCAGGGTGATCGCAGGCCGGATATGACGCTGCTTCTTGATATTGAGCCAGAGTTAGGTCTGGCGAGAGCTAAAGGTCGGGCTATCGAACAGGGTGGGTCTCTGGATCGAATTGAGCAGGAAGCCATTGAGTTCTTTCACCGGGTGCGAAATGTTTATCTGGAGAGGGCTGAGCGCTACCCTGGGCAGTATGTTGTTGTTGATGGTGGTCAGTCGATTGCAGAGGTTGAAGCAAGCATTATTAAAGCTTTGCGGGCACGGCTTGGGAATAAATAGTTTTCCTGCTATTTACAGGACGGTTGCCCGTCAACGAATACCTGCAAAGGCATGAGCGTTTCTGGCTTTTTCATACAGCGATTAGCGTCCATTAAAGTGGTTAAAGGTTGGGTTAATTGAGTTCTGAATCAACTGATATAGTAAATAGTTTTCCGTCAGGGCCGCTGCCCTGGCAGGAGGCGCAGTGGAAACCACTGGTTCAGCGAATGCAGGCAGGCCTGCTTTCCCATGCGCTGTTGCTCAAGGGGGTGCCTGGGATTGGTAAAGGGTATTTTGCAAGGGCTCTGGCTACCCGCGTACTGTGTAATCAAAATGCTGATAATTATGCCTGTGGTCATTGTAAGAGCTGTGAACTGGTCAAGGCGGGTACTCATCCTGATCTGCTGGTGGTTCAGCCTGAGGCAACAGGAAAGCCCATCAAGATTGACCAGATTCGTCATGTCAATGAGTTTGCCCGTAAAACCGCCCAGCAAGGGGGGCGCAGGGTAATCGTTATCAACCCGGCCGAAGCGATGAATGTTAATGCTGCCAATGCATTACTGAAAAGTCTGGAAGAGCCGGGTGGAGATACTCTCTTTATTCTGGTCAGTGCTCGCTCCGGAGATATGTTGCCCACAATCCGCAGCCGGTGTCAGATGGTTTCTTTCAGCGTACCGGATAATGCCCAGGCAAAAGCCTGGTTATCGGATCATATTGCCGATCCACTGGTGGTGGATCAGTTATTGAACCTTTCATCAGGTTCACCCATGACGGCCAGGGCAATGTTTGATAGTGATACTCTGGCAATCCGAGGGCGCTTGTTCAATGCTATGCCGGAACTGTTTCGGGGTAATATTACTCCCGTAGAAATGGCGAAAGAGTGGAATGCTGGTAACTTGATTGAGCTGTTGGCCTGGATGGGGAGTTGGCTGGATGATGCTGTAAAACTGAAGCTGGCTGCCGATGAAAGCTGTATCAGGAATCGTGATTTGATGAGAATGCTGGACTATATTGCTAAAAAAGTTGAGGCTTCTGATCTGCTGGTATTGAGAGATAAAATCATGCTTCAGCGGCAGCAGTTGCTTGAGGGCGCTAACCTGAACAGTCAGATGTTGATGGAAGGCGTGTTCAGCGACTATCTTGAGCTAGTGATGTAAGTCGGGCTCCGAAGAAGGAAGTCGGTTCATTCCCTTTTTTGTCGGCTATTTTAGGAAGCCGGCCTACGGTTAACAGGTTGAACTTTAAACAAAGGAGAGGGCGTCATGGGGAAAGGGATGCAGGGACTGATGTCTCTGACCATACGGGACACAGCATCACTCTATGAAGCGTATATGCCATTTATCAGTGGCGGGGGGTTGTTTGTACCAACCCACAAACATTACAACCTCGGGGATGATGTGTTTATTCGTCTGACGTTGATGGATGAGCCTGAGAAAATTCCTGTACCTGGAAAGGTCGTATGGGTTACTCCAATGGGGGCTCAGGGTGGTCGGCAAGCGGGTATTGGTATTCAATTCAATGATCCGACTGACAGTGTGCGCAGTAAAATTGAGAAGTATATTGCCGGAGCCTTGTCCTCGGACCGCCAGACCAACACAATGTGAGTGCCTTGTGATAGTTTGCCTGTATAAGTAAATGATAAGGTCACGCTTCTTCACTGGTGACCTCTTCGGCCGTGACTGACAGTGCTGGGTTGTCAGTACCTCCAGTTCCTGGAGTTATCTGGTTTCGTTGGTTTGAAAGCAGCTGGCCCAGCTGATCGGTAACTTGATACCCCAGAAAACCTCCTAACCCTGTGGCTGACGCTATTGTGAGTAAATTAATAATTCGCTTGCCAAAGCGGACTGCTCCGCCTTCGGTTTCCCGGATTGGAAATAGCTCTTCAAGCGCAGTCTCTGCAGCGGCCTCAGCGATAGCACCTGCAATAAAGGTAATCAATGCTTTTGTAAGGCTTATCGGGCAAACCGCTCTTCCCTGAAAGCTGCGAGCCCTATCGTTTTGCTGTACTTGGGGCGATGTTACCTCCTGCGAAGGGGTTATATTGCTGTTATCGCATGCTTGTGTGGATGTGGTACGCATATTTAGATCTTTATCCTTGTAGTAAATTGAAAATACGTATTATTGGTTTTTATAAAACAGGTATTGAAAAGTTCAAATTAATCAGGGTTGAGCTTTCAGGAGATAAGAATGTTTATTGACTCCCATTGTCATCTCGATCGTCTGGATTTGAGTGCATATGAAGGAAATCTTGATCTGGCAGTAGAAGCGGCCAGAGAGGCGGGTGTGGATCGTATGCTCTGTATTGGTATCGATCTGGAAAATGGCCCGAAAGTGGTGTCACTGGCCGAGCGGTATGAGGATGTGTATGCTTCGGTTGGCGTTCATCCACTGGACTGTAAGGAAATTGTGCCTGATATTGACGTTGTGCGTTCACTGGCGAACCACAAAAAAGTGGTTGCCATCGGTGAGACAGGGCTTGATTACTACTATGCCACCACCGAAGGGGCTCAGGCGGTTCAGCGGCAGTCCTTTATTAATCATCTTGAGCTTGCTGCAGAGCTCGAATTGCCAGTGGTGGTGCATACCCGTGATGCCCGGGAAGATACTTTGGACTTTATCCGTGAATACGGTTCAAGGGAGTATGCCGGGGTATTGCACTGCTTTACCGAGTCTCTGGAGATGGCAAAAGCTGCATTGGATCTGAATTACTACATCTCCATATCGGGCATTGTTACCTTTCGAAATGCGTCCGCATTGAGGGAGGTTGTCGAATATTTGCCAATGGATCGATTGCTGATTGAAACGGACTCCCCCTATCTGGCGCCGGTCCCGCACCGGGGGAAGTCGAATGAACCCCGGTTTGTTGCTGATGTGGCACGATTTATTGCTGAGCTGAAAGGAGTCTCGCCTGAGGAGCTGGGCGAAAAAACCTCAGGTAATTTCTATCGACTTTTCCCTCGAGCTGCCTGATTAATAAATAATCGTCGTGTAATTTAA
>NZ_LUKQ02000143.1 GCF_001647025.1 Endozoicomonas atrinae | reverse complement strand
GAAAATCAACATCATTAAAACCTTCGGGTAGCTGTGGTCGACGAGACATCTGTTCTAGATAATGCATGGTAATGATGCCTAAGCATAGTTGGCGGCAGCTTAAGGATTTAGAAAATGCGATTGGTATGATTATTCTGCCACTCCATGGAGCCATGGTGGCCGACGGCTATGATGAAAGCGAAGGAGATTTGATATCCAGAGTACGGAGTATTGTGGAGCCTGAAATCCCCATTGGAGTTGAGCTTGACCTCCATTGTCATCTGACTCAAACCATGGTGGAGCAGTCTGATCTGATTGCCATATACCGGGAGTATCCGCACACCGATATTCTTCAGAGGGCGGAAGCACTTCTGAACATGACAGTGGATATGGCTCTGGGAAAAACCCGACCCGTCATGGCGATGCATGACTGTCGTATGATCAACCTCTACCCAACCGCTCTTGAGCCAATGCGCAGTATCGTTAACAGGCTTCCTGAGGTTGAACAGGGGGGAAAATATCATCTCCGTAGATATTGGTCACGGCTTTCCCTGGGGAGATGTTGCTGACTGCGGCACCCGAACCCTGATGATCAGCGATAATGACCCAGAACTCGCTAAACAACCAGCAGAAAAAATCGGAAACGTTGTTTTCGAGCATCGGCATGAGCTGCTCTTTAACCCGATCAGCCTGAATAAAGCGATCCAGATAATTCAGCAAAAAGAACATACTGGCAAACCCATCGTTATTGCTGACATTGCTGACATTGCTGACAATGCAGGCGGTGGGGCAGCCAGTGATTCAACCTCTGTTCTTGAAGCCATGTTGTCAAATGGCCTCACGGACTGCGCGATTGGCATGATCTGGGATCCTCAGGTCGTAGAAATCGCCCGAAAAGCAGGCACAGGCGCACAACTGACCGTTCGACTGGGAGGAAAAAACTCCGTTGATTCCGGCCAGCCACTTGATCTCAACGTGAAAGTAACCGGTATCATCAATGATCTTATCCAACCGTTTCCACAGTACAGTGGAGATGATCTTCCGGTTCCTTGTGGTGATACCGTTTGTCTCGAATGTAATGGGGTATCCATTATTGTTAACAGTACACGGACTCAGGTATTCCATCCCGCTATCTTTACTGCCTTTGGTATCGACTTGAGCTGTATAAAAGCCCTGGTGGTCAAATCCATCTTCCACTTCTATGCGGGCTTTGCTCCGATTGCAGAAGAAGTGTTGCTTATGGGTGCTCCTGGTCCACTGAACCCAGATTTCACCAAAGTACCCTACAAACAGGCTGACCTTCACAAGTTCCCCTGGATGGACAATCCTTTTCGATGAGTTTTCATTCCGAGGCTCACAGATTACCTATACTGCTCAGCAGTATCAGATAACACTGCCTGCAAACGATGATCAACTACCAGACCACCAGCCAGCACCCAAGGCTTGGCTTTGAAGTATGTCAGGGTATCAACCTGAAAGAGTTAACCAGCAGCCAGAGGCTCGGGCTGAAGCATGCTCTTTGGCAGCACGGGGTGGTCTTCGCCAGAAATCAGCACATGAACGCCAGTGAGATGGAACAGTTTACGCTGGATACTTTTGGCCCCATGATGATAGGGGATAATCGCAAACGTAAGGACCGCCCACCGTTACCTCCTGATCTGGTCAGTAATCATGTTGCCATACTTGGAAATCCCCTTGGGCCGATTGACCAGCCACTGGAGGCGGTCGCCTGGCAATGGCATCACGACAAGGATGCACTTCCCCGTCTGGAAGGACTGGCGATGAATGCACTCTATATTGTGATGCTTCATATGCACAAGGTTCCAGAAGCTGGGTGTAATGGGCAGCCTCACACAACGCACTTCCTTGATCAGCTTGAAGCCTGGCGTTCTCTCAGCCCTGAGCGGCAGGCAGAGTTGAGAAAAGTAAAACTTATCCACTCGCCACCGTTTCTAACGCCTGATGCATGGACAGCGGAGACACCATTAAAAACCCATCCCCTGGTTTCTGAGCATGAACTGATTGCCAGAGAGGGTCTTTACATGGGATCGGATACTGCAATACCGGTTGGACTTGAAGATGATCCGGAGGCTGCACGAGCATTCTGGGATGCACTGTTAGATGAAATCCTCGGCAAGTGCGCCATCTACTCTCACCAGTGGCAGGAAGGCGATATTGTCTTCTGGGATAACTCTCAAGTCATGCACCGTGGACAACCCTACGACTCAATGAATAATCAACGAGTTGGCCTTCGGTTAGGTGTCGTAGCCCGGGAAGAAACCACTCTAAGACATAGCTAATCGGGGTGATCAAAGCAGCAATTGCCATTACAATGCGTTCAAAATAGAAGCTGGACGTAATATGACTGACAATAACAAGCTGCCACTTATTCTGGAACCAAAAGATCTGGAGTCAATACTGACTGCTGAAGACAATGCGCCAGTAAAAGAACGCCTGATTATTATTGATCTTTGCAATCCTCAGTTGTATCGGCAGGCTCATGTTCCCGGTGCCATTAACGTACAACCACATCTACTGATTGCAGGCACACAGCCTGCCCGAGGCAAACTTCCAGCGCTCAGCCAGCTGGAATCATTGTTCAGTGAGCTTGGCTTTACCGGCGAAGAGCATTTTATTGTTTATGATGATGAAGGCGGTGGTTGGGCTGGTCGATTCATCTGGACGCTCGATGTTATTGCTCACCGGAAATACTCTTATCTGAATGGTGGTATTCATGCCTGGCTCAAAGAAGGGCATCCAAGAGAATCCAAACCAAATGAGAGAGCTTCCACAGAAGTTTCCCTGACCATCGATGACAGTGTCATTGCCAGCTGCGACTTCATTCTTGAGACATTAGAAAGTCAGGAGTTTACTATCTGGGACGCACGCTCCCCAGCAGAGTACTTCGGAGAAAAGGTCATGGCACAGAAAACCGGCCATATCCCAGGGGCTATTAATTTTGAGTGGACCCGAGCCATGGATCCGGAAAAGAACTACAGAATTAAAGAAGGGCTGGTTGAAGAGCTTGATGCACTTGGAATTAAAAGAGATCAGCAAATCATCACCCACTGTCAGGCCCACCACCGTTCCGGGTTTACTTATCTTGTAGCCAAAGCCCTTGGCTTTAAATCGGTCAGAGCCTATGACGGGTCATGGTCTGAATGGGGGAACCTGCCTCATACACCGGTTGCTCAATGAGCAAACATGACCATCACCAAAGGTGCAGGCAGTCATGCCATGAATTACAATGGCTGCCACTTTCCTGTTTTCCGAGAATCATTGCCTCAATTTTGATCAGATAATATTCCAGATGAAGCTGTCTCAGTCATTGGCGAGCAAGCCTTAGAGCGGTATTTAAAGAACTTTCAGAGCCTGTCATGCTCCCTCTCAAATAGACAACAGGCCCTTACCAGGTACGTATTTTAACTACAGGATATTCCATCACCGTGAAAGAGAAACTGTTTGCAGCTGTTCAGTATGTACTGCCCCATCACCTGATCTCCAGAGCTGTATACTATTTTGTGGAATGTCAGATTCCATGGTTCAAAAATGGCCTGATTCGCTGGGCTATTGATCATTACCACGTCAATATGAGTGAAGCGAAACGAGAAGACGCTGAAGAGTATATCCACTTCAACGACTTCTTTACCCGGTCATTAAAGGATGGCGCCCGTCCGTTACCAGAAGATCCGGAAATGATTGTCAGTCCGGCCGATGGCGTCATCAGTCAGATAGGTGACATCAAGAACGGTAGAGTTTTTCAGGCCAAAGGCCATGACTACAGCCTGGTCGAACTTCTCGGTGGTGACCTGGAACTTGGACAGGAGTTTATGGGCGGAAAGTTTGCCACCATTTACCTCTCCCCAAGAGACTACCACCGAGTCCATACACCTGCGGCGGGGTCCCTGCATAAGATGGTTCACGTGCCTGGCCGCCTTTTCTCTGTAAATCAGGGTACTGTTGAGAACATCCCCAACCTCTTTGCCCGGAATGAACGGGTGGTCAGTATCTTTGATACACAATATGGTCCCATGGCGGTCATCATGGTTGGTGCAATCAATGTTGCCAGTATTGAGACTGTATGGGCCGGTCTGGTTACACCGCAAAGGGGCCAGGTTGCTACCACCACCTATGGTGAAGCGAGTCAGTCGGTTGAATTAAGTCGTGGTGATGAACTGGGCCGCTTCAAACTAGGTTCTACCGCAATCGTACTCTTTGGCAAAGATCAAATTGAATGGCTGGAAAACTGGCAGCCAGGCCTGTCTATCAAGATGGGTGAAGCGATGGCTCGTGGTAACGGTATAAGTTCAGAGACCACATCTTCTGATGAGCCTTCTGCAGAAAAATAACCGGGGAAGTAGAGAAACCATGAGTATCAGACTCGGCATCGTGATGGACCCTATTGCCTCCATCAATTACAAAAAAGACAGCTCCCTTGCCATGCTGCTGGCTGCCAGCCAGAAAGGCTGGCAGCTGTTTTACATGGAACAGGCCGACCTTTATCAGAAAGAAGGTATTGCCATGGGCAGCGTTAAGCCATTAACAGTGAATGCTGACCCTGAAGACTGGTTCAAACTGGGAGACCGTCAGGAAATGCCGCTGGATACGCTGGACGTCATCCTGATGCGCAAGGATCCGCCCTTCGATATGGAATTTATCTACAGCACCTATCTGCTGGAGCAGGCTCAGGCGGCTGGCACGTTAATTGTAAATAATCCCCGCAGTATCCGTGACTGTAATGAGAAGATGTTTGCTACTCTTTTTCCACAGTGCACGCCCCCTGTTATGGTTTCCCGCAGTCCAAGGCTGCTGAAAGAGTTTGCAGCAGAGCATGGTGACGTGGTTCTGAAGCCTCTGGATGGCATGGGTGGCAGTTCTATTTTCCGCACAAAGCCAAATGACCCGAACTTAAGCGTAATCATTGAAACCCTGACGGAAATGGGCCAGCGTCAGGCCATGATTCAAAAGTTTATTCCGGACATTAAATCGGGTGACAAGCGCATCCTGATGATTGATGGGGAACCCGTTCCCTACTGTCTGGCACGCATTCCAGCTGCCGGCGAACTCAGAGGTAATCTGGCCGCTGGAGGTACCGGTGAAGGACGCCCCTTGAGTGAACGGGATATGTGGATTGCCCGCCAGGTAGGGCCAGAGCTTCGCAAGAAAGGCCTGATCTTTGTTGGACTGGATGTAATTGGCGACTACCTCACAGAAATCAACGTTACCTCTCCTACCTGTATCCGTGAGCTAGACAACCAGTTTAAACTCAACATCGCCGGTCAGTTGATGGATAAGATCGAGGAAAAGCTCAAGGCCAGGCCCTAACCAGACGATTATTCTATAGACTGTTTTTTTCCAACAGGATCTTGCATATAGTCTTAAATATTAGGCTTGCCCTGTAAGAGCCCTTGAAAGAGGGCTCATATCGTATTGATCAGGACGGCTCTGCCATTGTGCTTTACCAAGGAAAGCAGTAATCAGAAAGCTATGACTCAGCCAGCGACCATTTCATCAGCAGCCGTATCGACGGCAGACCGTCTGGGCTTTACCCTGTTTATGGCAGCGGCTCTGCACGTTCTGATAGTACTGGGGGTAACGTTTAGCTTTAAGGACAAGCCTGCACCACCTCCAACTCTGGAAGTGACTCTGGCCAGTTATCAAAGCAAGGAAAAGCCAAAAGAAGCCGACTACCTGGCCCAGATCAATCAACAGGGCAGTGGTACTCTGGAAGAAAAAGCATTGCCCTCCAGTGACCAGCAGGCACAGTTTCAGGAAGACACCATCAAGGAAGTCCAGCCACAGTCACAAACAGCGGCTCAACCAGAGCAAACTCTGACACAACAGACCCGTATTACCACTCGGGCAAAGAGCGATCAGAAAGTTTCTGCAAGCGATGACCGTGAAAAGCAGGAACCTGCTACGGTTGAAAAAGACAAGCCACGCAAGCACATTGACCTGAAAAATGAAATTGCCAGCCTGGAAGCCCAGTTCCATCAGCAGCGCCAGGAGTACGCCAAGCGTCCTCGTATCAAGCGACTGACAGCAGCATCCACCCTGCAGGAAGCCGGAGCATTTTATAAAGAGTCCTGGCGACGGAAGGTTGAGAAGGTTGGCAACATCAACTATCCGGAAAAAGCGCGTAAGCACCAGCTCTATGGAGAGTTGCGTCTGATGGTTGCGATCAATCGAGATGGCACATTATCAAATGTGGAGATACTGGACTCATCTGGCTATCAGGTGCTGGATGATGCTGCAGTTCGTATTGTGAAAATGGCTTCACCTTTTGCCCCCTTCGACGACACTCTTAAGAGCTATGACATGGTTGAAATTATACGCACCTGGCGTTTTGAACCAGGGGACCGACTATTCAGCCAGTAAGCGTTTCAGTATCATGTGAATATCAGTATCCAGACTTGCCATAAATGATCTTTACCCTAATACTGCCGCTATGAGCAGTGTTCCTTTCCAGAATTTCAAAAGCCATTTCCTGATTGCCATGCCAAGCATGGCCGATCCTTCCTTTGCTGAAACGCTGACTATTATTTGTGAGCACAGCCCTGAAGGTGCTCTGGGTATTGTTGTGAATCGGCCAAGTACACTGCCGATGAGTGAGATTTTCCGGCAGGTTGGCATTGATAATCATGAGCAGTCAGAAGTGAGTCAGAACGCTGTATACTCTGGAGGCCCGGTGTCTCAGGAGCGGGGTTTTGTCCTGAACTCAGGGGAATCCAGTTGGGATGCCAGTCTGGAGATATGCCCGGGGCTGCAACTGGCGACATCAACCGATGTGCTGGTGGCAATGGCAGAAGGCAAAGGTCCAAAGCAAGCGTTGGTTGCGCTTGGTTATGCAGGCTGGGGAGCAGGTCAACTGGAAAAGGAAATTTCCGAGAATGCCTGGCTGACCTGTGAGGCGCACCCGTCCATTGTTTTCGATACACCTTACCACCTGAGATTAAGTGCAGCTGCCAGTACACTGGGTGTTAATATCAGCCTGATTTCTGACCAGGTTGGTCATGCATAGAACAGAAAGCAATGACAGATAAGAAATTAAGTACAGTACTGGGTTTTGACTTTGGAACCCGTAACATCGGTGTTGCGGCTGGACAGGTTATAACTCGCACCGCCTCTGCCCTGCCATCGTTGAAAGCCAGAGATGGAATCCCGGACTGGAGCCAGGTTGAGGCACTTATCAAAGAGTGGAAGCCTGATGCCGTTGTCGTAGGCATTCCATTGAATATGGATGGCTCAGAGTCGGAAATGTCGCGACGCGCCAGAAAATTTGGTAACAGGATTCATGGACGCTTCAACCTGCCATTTTATGAAGCGGATGAACGACTAACGTCTTTCGAAGCCAAGGAATGGGCTGATAAGCTTGGGCATAAAGGGCATTACGGGTCAAACCCGGTGGACGCCATGGCCGCCCAGATTATTCTGGAAGCCTGGTTGAATGATCCTCAGAATGAGCACCTTATGAGTGACTAAGACACTCCTCCACTGGCTCAATGGCAGGCACAACAGCGCCTGCCAAGGTTGGTTTCTATACTTCTTCCATCTGCAGAGTCAATTTACTGGAACGCTCTGTAAGATAGCTTTCATCCACTTCTGAACCCAGTTTAATCATAAGACGCAAGTCGTTTGCAGAATCAGCATGGCGAATCGCTTCTTCATAGCTGACCTCTCCCCTGTTGTAGAGATCAAATAATGCCTGATCGAAAGTCTGCATACCCAGCTCCCGGGATTTTTTCATTAACTCTTTCAGCGCATGAACATCCCCTTTGCGAATCATATCCTTGGCTAACGGTGTATTCAGTAACACTTCAATAGCAGGGAGTCTCCCTGTGCCATCCAGAGAAGGAACCAGCTGCTGGGCAACAATTCCCTTCAGGTTGAGAGAAAGATCCATCCAGACCTGGTGATGATGTTCCGGGGGGAAAAAGTGAAGAATGCGATCCAATGCCTGGTTGGCATTATTGGCATGAAGCGTTGCCAGACATAGATGGCCGGTTTCCGCGAAGTTCAGTGCATATTGCATAGTATCCTGACTTCGAATCTCACCAATCATAATGACATCAGGAGCCTGACGAAGTGTGTTTTTCAGTGCGACTTCATAAGACTTAGTATCTATTCCCACTTCTCGCTGGGTTACGATGCACCTTCTGTGTTGATGAATAAACTCAATCGGGTCTTCAATGCTGATGATATGGCCTGTTTCGTTTTCATTACGATAGCCAAGCATGGCCGCCAGTGTTGTCGACTTACCCGTACCGGTAGCCCCCACCAGTATGACAAGCCCACGCTTGGCCATGGTCAAGTCTTTCAGAATAGGAGGAAGCTTCAAGTCTTCGAGACTGGGAATTTTCTCTTCAATTCGGCGCAAAACCATGCCTGATTGGTTTCTCTGCTGAAAAGCACTGACCCGGAACCGACCAACCCCCATCTTGGCGATGGCAAAGTTACATTCCTGCTTCAGCTCAAACTCAAGGCGCTGCTTCTCATCCATCACACCAAGCACCATATCTTTTGCCTCTGTGGCAGTCAGCGGTGTCTTGGTAACAGGCATCAGACGTCCATCAAGCTTTACGCTGGGAGGAAAGCCTGCGGTGATAAACAGATCCGATGCTTTTTTAACGGCGACCAGTTTTAATAATTTTTCAATATCCATTTATCATCACATTGATGTTCAAATACAGCCCGGTGTTCACTCTTGGCAAACGGTTATATGCGATACTCTTCCAGTCAGGAAAAAGTAAGTGAAGCCAGACTGGCAGGCAGCCTGGGAGTTCACTAGAAAGATAAACTTAAAAGTGTCCGGGACACTTAAAATGCGTCTCGATCCTTGGCTTTTTCACGAGCCACATCACGAGTGATCAGCCCCTTTTTCATCAGGTTCATCAGACACTGATCCAGTGTTTGCATGCCAAGCCCACCTCCGGTCTGAATTGCCGAGTACATCTGGGCAACCTTATCTTCCCGAATCAGGTTTCGAATACCTGCAGTACCGAGCATAATCTCATGAGCGGCTACACGCCCTCCACCGTTTTTCTTCAAAAGTGTTTGCGAGATCACAGCCTGGAGTGACTCTGAGAGCATTGACCGCACCATGGACTTTTCTTCAGCCGGAAATACATCAACGATACGGTCAATGGTTTTTGCCGCCGATGTGGTGTGCAACGTACCGAAAACCAGATGCCCGGTTTCTGCAGCAGTCATTGCCAGACGAATGGTTTCCAGGTCACGCATCTCACCGACGAGAATAATATCTGGGTCTTCACGCAACGCAGACCGCAAGGCATTACTGAAGCTGTGAGTATCCCTATGCACTTCCCGCTGATTAACCAGACACTTTTTCGGGGTGTGGATAAATTCAATAGGGTCTTCAATGGTCAGAATATGCTGATATTTGGTGTCATTAATGTAATCCAGCATAGCCGCCAGCGTTGTACTCTTACCAGAGCCTGTAGGGCCAGTAACCAACACTAACCCTCTGGGTTTATCAGCAATGGTTTTAAATACCTGTCCCATGCTCAAGTCATCCATGGTCAGTACTTTACTGGGGATTGCCCTGAACACGGCCCCAGCACCTCTATTTTGGTTAAAAGCATTAACACGAAAACGCGCAACTCCAGGTACTTCAAAAGAGAAGTCAGCTTCCAGATGCTCTTCCAGATCTTTACGCTGTTTGTCGTTCATGATGTCATAGATCAAACCATGAACTTCCTTCTGATCCATGGGCGGCAGATTGATACGGCGAACATCTCCATCTATTCGAATGATTGGAGGAAGTCCTGCCGATAGATGCAGGTCCGAAGCCCCCTGTTTAAAGCTGAACGCCAATAGCTCAGTAATATCCATTTATTATCCCCCTTACACCAGGAAGCAGGTAAACTGCCCATTTATTTACCCGGTAATGTACAACCTGATGACCTTATTAAAAAACCGATTTCAACGGGTTTATGACCGAATTCATCAAGCTGAGCAAGCCTGCAATCGCAACGGGCAAGTGCAACTGCTGGCAGTCAGCAAAACCAAACCTGCCTCTATGGTGCGTGAAGCATGGCATCTGGGTCAAAAGCATTTTGGCGAAAGCTACCTCCAGGAAGCCCTGGGCAAAATAAATGAACTCAATGATCTTTCGGACATCCACTGGCATTTCATCGGCCCAATTCAGTCAAACAAAACCCGGGATATCAGCACCCACTTCGACTGGGTTCATAGTGTTGACCGCCTGAAAATCGCTCAAAGGCTAAATGACCAACGCCCCCAGGAACTTTCCCCATTAAATATCTGCCTGCAGGTTAATATCAGCGGAGAAGGCACAAAATCCGGAATCAGCCTGAGTGAGCTTCCATCTCTGGTGCAATCCATTGCCAGTTTACCCAATCTGAAACTTCGTGGCCTGATGGCTATTCCAGCCCCTGAAGCTGATCCTGACTGTCAGCGCGAGCCTTTCCGGGCACTGGCCAATGCGTTACACACCCTGAATGACGAGTTCTCCCTAGCGATGGATACCCTGTCCATGGGCATGACGGATGATCTTGAGTCCGCTATTCAGGAGGGCTCAACCATGGTTCGTATAGGTACTGCTCTGTTTGGCTCCAGACTCTCTTCCCAACAAGAGCCTCAAATGGATAACAACAAATGACTGAATCAACCATTGCTTTTATCGGTGCTGGCAATATGGCCAGCAGTATTATCGGTGGCCTGATCAATAATGGCTGGCCAACCTATCAGTTGATTGCTACGGCAAGAACTGAAGAAACACTGTCCGATATCCGCGAAAAATTTAATATTGAAACGACGGTGGATAACCATCAGGCCGTCAGTAAGGCTGACGTCATTATGCTTTGCGTTAAACCACAGGTGATGAAAGCGGTTCTGACCGACTTAAGTTCGTCCATAAAGCCGGATGCCCTGATCATCTCTGTCGCTGCTGGCATTACCATGGAAAGCCTGCAGAACTGGGGAGGAGATCATCTTTCTATTGTTCGCAGCATGCCAAACACGCCTTCTCTGCTGCAATGTGGTGCCAGCGGCTTGTTTGCCAACAATAACGTCAGTCCTGCTCAGAAAGTGCTGACAGACAATATTTTCAATGCCATTGGTATTGCCAAGTGGGTCGACCAGGAGTCGTTAATTGATGCCGTTATTGCTGTTTCTGGCAGTGGCCCGGCTTACTATTTCCTGCTGATGGAAATTATGGAACAGGTCGGTACTCACCTGGGCCTTGATGCAGAAACCTCAAGACAGCTGACACTGCAAACTGCTCTGGGGGCTGCCAGAATGGCGACGGAAAGTGATGTTGATGCTGCTGAGCTTCGTCGTCGCATTACCTCTCCGAACGGAACCACTGAACAGGCCATAAAGACTTTTCAGGAGCAGGGGTTGCCTGAGCTGGTGGAGAAGGCAATGAAAGCAGCCGTCAACCGGTCGATAGAACTTGCAGAAGCTCTGAAAGACTGATTTTCAACCTGTTGACGTGCGGTGGCGAGCCTTTATTGTATTATGCGTAAAGATTATTAACTTCTATTGTTTATTGATAAAAGGGTAACCAATACACTCTATGTCTGCACTTTCTTCGAGTCTCAGCTTCCTGATCCAAACCCTGGGTGGTTTGTATATCATGGCTGTGTTGATTCGCTTCCTGCTTCAGCTGGTCCGAGCCGACTTCTATAACCCTATCTCTCAAGCCATAGTGAAGGCAACATCGCCACTGCTAAACCCCATCCGCAAGATTATTCCCGGTTACGGCGGTGTGGATATGGCCTCTCTGGTTCTGGCACTGATACTTCAGATCATACTGCTCTATGTACTGCTGTTGATGGGGGGGTACTCTCTGGCAGCTATTCCTTTCCCCAGTATCTTGATCAGTAGCCTGATTAAGCTGGGCATAGAATTTCTGAATATTTATATGTTCAGTCTGATCATTATCGCCATTGCCAGCTGGGTAGCACCTAATAGCTATAATCCGGGACTTATGCTGCTGCTACAGATTACCGAGCCACTTACCAGTCGTATACGCAAAGTGATTCCACCACTCGGTGGACTGGACTTCTCCCTGATGGTTCTGGTGATTATCATTATCACTCTGAAGAACTTCCTGGGTGCACTGGCCTGACCAATGAGTTTTCAATACTGGCTCTATTCTCAAGATCAGAGCCAGTAACATCCCCTCCGTATCCTGTTTAGCGCCTTTAACCACTCACCTTCCCGTCGATAATAAGGCTATTCCCCAAAACAACTATGAGGCAGCTGAGCGCATCATGGGAAAGGCCATTGAGTACACGCTCCAAAAGTCCCTATGGCCGGAAGCCGGGTTCATTGGAAAAGCGACAAAACAGCTGATTGCATCTGCTGCCTGTGCTTCATGCCTTATTAGTCCTTTCTCTGCTGCAAACAATGATAGGTTGCTGCTTAGTGAAGCAGACTCTCTACCCTTCATCCACACCTTCGAACAGGCTAGCCTTGAGAATGGATCTGAGCTGATCATCAGTGGAAATAATGGATCAAGCAATCAACAAGTCCTGATTGTGCGTATTGATAATGAAAACTCCTCGGATTACCGATCCAGGGTCAACCAGGAGTTCACTCTATCACCGGGTCCGTTTGAAGTAGTCTTACCGCTTTCAGGGCTGAAAACGTCAGGTGGACAGCCATTTAAACAGCCCTACAGCAAACTGTTTATTTTCAGCGCCGATACGTGGGCTGACATTGATCTGGAAAAAATCCTTCTCAGTTCGGCCGCCAAGCTTCCCGAAAACACTCTGGCACTGGATTTTGGTTCAAGCAATAGTGCTGCTTTCCCCGGCTTTGAAGCCATTGGCAAAAACAGCTCATACCTGAAAGGCAAAATAACAGAACGTGTTCGTACTTCAGGTGACTCACTGATTCGAGATGGTATTGCCGGCGTTACCAGCCTGCAGATTCCCTGGCCTGATGGGTTATGGAAACTCAGCCTATGGACACAGGATCAGGGCGAATGGGAATACCTGCCTCACTTCCTTACCCGGCAAATCATCGCCAATGGAACCACAATCATTGATGAAAAGTTAACCAGAGAGCAGTGGATAAATGATATTTATCTGGCTGGCAGGGAAAAAGAAGGAAGTATTGATGGGGACCTTTGGGATTTGGTTGGTAAACGCCGAAGTGACGTTATCAGCAAAAACATTCGTATCACCGATGGGATGGTTAATATCGATCTGACCGGTGATTATGACGCCAGATACCTTGCAGCTCTGGTTCTGGAACCTCTTGATGGCACCTATGCCCAGGCCACTCAGGAAAAACGACGCGAGCGCCTCCTTAATCAATGGTCTGTAGCTACTGAGCCATACACCCCTCCAGATTCACTCTCACTGGAAGATATAAGCCAGCAGGTAAAAGATGATGACACTTTTTATCTGGCAGCCAGAAACAGCATTCTTAACCTGGCCTTTGAAATAGAAAGCCCTATTGATGATGTGGCACCCGCTGTTGTGGTATCCCCTCCCAAATCGTCGGATGGAAAATCCTTAACGGTCATCACCCGCTACGGGCACTGGCGTTATGAAAGGCCGACCCCCAATGCAACGTCACTGATACTGGATGATAGTTATCTCCGTTCAGATATGGAAAGTATTCGTCTATCCAGCAAAAGACCCAGGCGCCTCTACGTTCAGGTGGAGGTTCCCTCTGAAGCATTCTCTGGAGACTACTCTGGTATGATCCAGCTGTTCAGCCGTGGCGAATTACGGCTTCTGGATTATAAAGTGCGGGTACTTCCGACCCTGCTGCCTGAACTGGAGAGCCCTGTAGGCCTCTACATGGAGCCCCCCCCCTACTATCAGTGGTTCAAGGCACTGGAAGGACAGACTTCAAATGCAACCTCCTGTGATCTTTCACTGCTGGCATCCCACGGTTTCAGTACCGTTGCTCCTGCATTCACAACGCCAGACACAGCGGCAGGAAGACAGGCGTTTATTCAGCAACTGCAACAATTAGAACGCTTTGGCTTCAACGACAAGATTCTGGCTTACTCTCCATTGAAACGTCTGTTAAGGCAGAAGGATGAAACAGAGGCAATAGAGGATTTGAAACAGCTGCAACAGTTATTGGAGAACAAGAACCTCCCTGACATTTACTGGTCAATTTTTGACGAGCCAGCCAACGATCACTTCTCTCAAATAAAGAATACGGCCAGTCTGCTGAATGATAACTCTCTTCAATTTAATACCGCTGGCCATATGAATCATGACAATCAGGCTGAACTTGCAGAAGTCACGGATCTTCTCCTTATCAACCACGGAACAGAAGTTACTGAGGAAAATATTAATGATTTGAAAGAAAGCAGTACAGTCTGGCTATACAACATGCCCAGCCCCAGATTGGCTGCCGGTCTGTATCTCTGGCGATCCGGTGCCGACGGTTATCTACAGTGGCATGGCCGTATGCCTACTGCAGATCCATTTGATCCCACCGATGGTCGGGAGGGGGATGTAATGTATATCTACCCATCAGCCAGCCGGTGCCCAGAAGTTCTGGATATTCATCGCCGTTTTCTTGATTTACATGAAGCAACCATTGACCTTCGTTGGTTGCAATGGCTGGAACATAGAGCTGAAGATAATCCAGAGGCAGAAGAAATACTGGAGTACATCAAGGATAGTGTATCTGTTGATTGGAATAATACATCTGATATAGCCAATAA
>NZ_LUKQ02000142.1 GCF_001647025.1 Endozoicomonas atrinae | reverse complement strand
GAAGATATTATCAATAAATGCTGTGAGGCATGGAATGAATTACTTTCTGAAGTTGGCCGATTGAAAAGTCTATGCTCCCGTTCATGGGCTGTTATTTCATAATTTAAAAATGGAATTGGTATAAGGTGTTGCTGTGAGCAGTTTAATTGAGATCATCAGGCGTCATAAACAGGGAGCACAGTGTGGGGTTTACTCCATTTGCTCCGCTAACCGGCTGGTTCTTGAAGCCGCTATTCTGCAGGCCAGAAAAGATGGCTCCGGAGTCCTGATTGAGGCAACCTCTAATCAGGTTAACCAATTCGGTGGTTACACCGACATGAACCCGGTTGCTTTTCGCGAATACGTTTATGATATCGCCCGTGAGCTTGATTTTCCGGTAGAAAATATCTGGCTGGGTGGTGATCATCTGGGGCCTAACTGCTGGCAGAATGAACCAGCAGCCTCCGCAATGGAAAAGTCCCGTGAGCTGATCAAGGCTTACGTTGCTGCCGGATTTACCAAAATCCACCTAGACGCCAGCATGAGCTGTCAGGACGACCCTGCTGTTCTGAGTGATGAAATGGTTGCCCAGCGTGCCGCTGATCTGTGTAAAGTGGCTGAAACAACGGCAGTTGAGTGTTTCGGTCAGTCCAATATTGTTTATGTCATCGGAACCGAAGTTCCTGTCCCGGGTGGTGAAGCGGAAGAAATTTCCGGTCTTCATATCACTACGCCTGAACGCGCCAGTTATACGCTGGACTGCCACCGACAAATATTTGAAGAAGCTGGCCTTGAGAGTGCCTGGCAGCGTGTAGTCGGTCTGGTAGTTCAGCCGGGTGTTGAGTTCGACCACACGTCTGTTATCGATTATCAGCCTGAAAAAGCCGTTGATCTGAGTCGCTTTATTGAAGCGGATCCGAACATCGTTTTTGAAGCGCATTCCACCGATTACCAAACACCTGATGCTTATAAAGCACTGGTTCGTGATCATTTTGCCATATTGAAAGTAGGTCCACAGCTCACTTTTGCCATGCGTGAAGCGCTTTATGCCCTTGCACATATTGAAGACTCTCTGGTACCGGAAGCGAAGCGCTCTCATATCCGTGAAGCCATGGAAGAAGAGATGATGGCCAATCCCGGTAACTGGGAAAAGTATTACGCTGGTAACGACGACGATCGTCGTTTTGCAAGAACCTACAGTTACAGCGACCGTATCCGTTACTACTGGAACAGCGAAAGAGCAGAAAAAGCACTGACCGCTCTGCTGGAGAACCTGGAGTCCAGAGTTATTCCGATGCCGCTGGTCAGCCAGTATCTGCCAGAGCAGTACTGGGCGATACGTCGTGGTGAAATTAAAGGCACTGCCAGATCACTGATTCATCACCGTGTTATGCAGGTGACTGAAGATTACGCGAAAGCCTGTTGATCACGGGTTCCAAGTCTTCTTGAGCGCATAGAAGGCTTGAAACCATTAGAAAACAAATCCGTTTTTAAATTCGCTGACAAAAAGTTCTGTTTTGTCGGAGGGGGGTCTTCTGGCCTTAAAAAGCTCAGAAACACTCCGGCAAAACCTGAAAGATACCTTAACTGGCAATTTTGAACGTTTTTTTAATAAATCGTTTAAATAAAAGAGTAGAGAAGAGAGATGAGCAGTTACCTGGGTTTAGATGAGAGCCAGCTCCGGGATATCGGAGGTGAGTTCACTGCGAAGGAAGTCAGCCAGCAGCCACGAGTATGGCGCGATGCCGTTGCTGAGGTGAATGAACGTCGTTCAGAGTTGAACGCATTTCTGTCTCCGCTTCTGGCGAAAGAAAACCTGAGAGTTGTGCTTGCTGGTGCCGGTACTTCTGCATTTGCCGGTAAAGTGGTTGCACCTCACCTGGCCAAAGTGACTGGTCATCGATTTGAGGCCATCAGTACAACCGATATCGTCGCATCTCCTGCCGAGTGTTTTGCTGAACAGCTACCAACACTGGTGATCTCTTTTGCCCGCTCTGGCAATAGCCCTGAAAGCGTTGCCACTGTTCAGCTGGCTGATCAGTGTTTGCAGGAATGCTATCACCTGGTGTTGACCTGTAATTCTGAAGGAGCCCTGGCAAAAGCCAGCAGTGAATCTGAGAAAATGTTTTGCCTGCTGATGCCAGAAGGTACTAATGACAAAAGTTTTGCCATGACCAGCAGCTTCACCAGCATGATGCTGAGTGCACTGTGCATTTTCGACCCGCAGCAGGGCACGACTGAACTGGTTGACCGTATCAGCCAGGTGACTGAACAGTTACTGGAAGAAAAAACGGAAGAACTGAAAGCCCTGGCATCCACGGATTTCGATCGACTGGTGTTCCTTGGCAGTTCAAGCCTGCAGGGGCTGGCTCAGGAAGCCTCCCTGAAATTTCTGGAGCTGACTGCCGGTAAGGTTGTCTCTGTTTTTGACTCTCCTCTTGGTTTCCGTCACGGCCCTAAATCCATCATTAACGACAAGACAGTGATCATTGAGTTCATGACCAATGACTCATACACACGACAGTATGATCTGGATCTGCTGGCTGAACTCCGTCGTGATGATAAAGCTGCTCACATTCTCGCCATCTCTGATGAAGTCGAAGATGACGTTCGAAAGGGTAATGTGATGACATTAGGGCAAACACTTAAAACTGAAAATGTTTGGCTTTCGTTTCCTTTCATTGCTCTAGCTCAAGTTTTTGCATTCTTTAAATCCGTACAATTGCAAATAACACCGGATAACCCCTGTCCCACAGGTGAAGTAAACAGGGTCGTCCAGGGCGTCATTATTCACCCTTATAGCAAGCAGCCTTGAGCCCAATAACAAAGCCTTGAGCTGGAAATGCCGCCACCTCCCATTGATAAGGGAATGAAAATGTTCCGGCGGCATTTTCAAAAAAATTTGAGATCTATTGGTTAGAGACTTTCAGGAGTACGGTACATGAACACCCCTAATATTGTGCTGGTTCGTATTGATAACCGAATGCTGCATGGCCAGATCGCGATTACCTGGAGCCATCATGCTGGCGGTAACCTGATTCTGGTGGCGAATGATTCCGCATCTGAAGACCCTGTCCGCCAGAACCTGATGGACATGGCTGCTCCTCCGGGAATGGCTACCCGTTATTTCTCTATTCAGAAAACCATCGACGTTATTCACAAGGCAAGTGCCGCACAGAAAATCGTGATGGTGGTTGAAACTCCTCAGGACGTTCTGCGTCTGGCTAAAGGCGGTGTGCCTTTCACCAAAGTTAACGTGGGTAACATGCACTTCAGCGAAGGCAAGAACCAGATCCACAAAACCGTTTCCGTAGATCAGAGCGATATCGACGCATTCCGTGAGCTGACTGAAATGGGCATTGAATGCACCATCCAGCGTCTGCCAGAAGAAGAACCAATCGAAATCATGAGCGCACTCTGAGGGGACACGCATGTTAATGGAAGCCATACTCGTCGCCCTCTGGGCGGCGCTGTGCGGCATCGACAAGTACGATGTTGCACTGAATATTCACCGCCCACTGATCACCGGTACCGTTGTCGGTCTGATCATGGGTGACCTGCAGACAGGCCTGATGGCCGGTGCTGCCATGGAACTGGCCTGGCTTGGTCTGGTTCCTAATGCTGGTGCCCAGCCACCCGATGTCACCATCGGCGCCATTATTGGTACCGCATTCGTTATCCTGACCGGCGAAAACCCTGAAGTGGGTATTGGTATCGCCATGCCATTCGCTGTGGCCATGCAGAGTCTGATTGTGCTGTTGTTCACTGCGTTCGCTCCGGTAATGCACAAGTGTGATGAATACGCCAGAAGCTGCAATACCCGTGGTATCGACAACATGCTCTACCTGGGCCTTGGTGTTCGTGCCTTTATCTACGCTTTGGTTGCTTTCCTGCCGATTTACTTTGGTTCAGAAACTGCGGGTGCCATTGTTGCGCTGCTGCCAGAAGAAGTACTTGCCGGATTGTCAGCCGCTGGTCGTATGATGCCAGCCATTGGTTTTGCCATGCTGCTGAAAATCATGCTCAAGAAAGAAGTGGCAGCTTACTTCTTTATCGGCTTCGTACTGGTGACTTACCTGAAGCTACCGGTACTGGCTGTTGCCATTCTCGGTACCTGTGTTGCCGTACTTGATTACATGATGCGAGTAGAACGTCAGCAGACCGTTGCTCAGGCTCAACCTGCTTCTGCCCATGGAGATTTCAGCGATGGCATCTGATACCACATACAGCAACGACATCGCTGAAAGCAAAGCGCTGGTAGACGGTGTCAGCGATGAAGTCCTGAATCAGGATTTCTTTGAAGATCAGTCCAAAGAAGAAGTTATCACCAAGAAAGACCTGTGGAAGATCTCTATCCGCGGTCTGTTCATGGAAGGTAACTTTAACTATGAACGTATGCAGGCCGGCGGCTGGGCTTACACCCTGATCCCGATCCTGAAAAAGATCCACAAGAACAAGAATGACCTGGCTAAGTCATTGAAGATGCACCTTGAGCTCTTCAATGCTTCTCCAAAGCTGTTCACCTTCATCGTTGGCCTGGTGGCAGCGATGGAACAGAACAAAGAGAAGCCAAGCACCATTCGTTCTCTGAAAGTAGCGGCCATGGGGCCAACAGGTGGTATCGGTGATGCTATCGACCACATGACCCTGATGCCAATTACCCTGGGTATCGGTGCATCCATTGCCCTGGATGGCAGTGTGGCGGGACCTTTTGTGTTCTTCTTCCTGTACCAGATGGTGCACTTCCCACTGTACTTCTGGCTGACTTTCTACGGCTACCAGTCCGGTGTTAACGCCCTGGCTCAGCTGAAAGAGAAAACGGTTCTGCTGTCCCGTGCGGCCACCATTCTTGGTCTGACCGTAGTGGGCGCACTGAGTGCCAGCTTTATCAAGATCTCCACACCGCTGGTGGTGGAGGCTGGACAGGCGACAGTGCACATACAGACGGATCTGCTCGACAAGATCATGCCGAACCTTCTGCCTCTGGGCTTTGTATTCCTGATGTACTACCTGGTGCAAAAGGGTAAATCACCCAGCGGTCTGATTGGCCTGACCATGGTGATCGGTATCGCCGGTAAGTATCTGGGTATTCTGTAATCAATTCAGGCAGGGGGAATGACTCCCCCTCTTGAAAACCTTAGCTCTTAATCGTCCTTAAAAGTGTCGTCTTCTCCCTGTACCACATCAGGATGGCATTTGAAGTAATGAGGAAATCAACATGATCGGTCTCGTAATCACCGGGCACCTTAACTTCGCTACTGGTTATCAGTCTGCAGTCAATGCAATCGCTGGTGATAGTGAACAGGTTGAATATGTGGACTTTCTGGAGTCCATGTCTACCGACGAACTGGAACAGAAAATACGTGAAGCGGCTGACAAGGTTGACAGTGGTGACGGTGTTCTGTTCCTGACCGACATTCCTGGTGGCTCTCCTTTTCAGCGCTCTGCCAAGGTTGCGTCTGAAATGAGCAATGCAGATGTTATTTCCGGTACCAACCTGGTGATGGCCGCCGAAGCCTGCCTTGAGCGTGATGGTATGGAGCTGGGTGAGCTGGTTAAACAGGTGATGGAAACCGGTGTTGAAAACATCAAGAGCTTCCAGCAGGAACTGCGTGCTGTGAAAAGCACTGATGCAGCGGATGACGGAATCTGAATGATGATGGATTGCATCACTGACAGCCATTATGCACTGAAAGCGGCTCAGGTTTTTACGCCTGAAGGCATTCTTGAAAATGCGTTTGTTCACATCAGTAATGGCCGTATTGATTCGGTAAGTGACAGCCTCAAGGCTGACTACACGCTGGTGGATCTGGGCAATCACAAGCTGATGCCTGGCCTGATTGACATGCATATTCATGGCCAGAGTGGTGCAGACACCATGGATGCGACTCCGGAAGCCCTGGCAACCATTGCCAGAGATCTTCCAAAGACGGGTGTCGTTGGATTTCTGGGAACCACCGTAACGGCTCCCTGGCAGAAGATTCTCGCAGCACTGGCTAATGTCAAAAGCACCATGGCTGTTGGTATAGAGGGCGGATCCGAAATCCTGGGTACTTATGTTGAAGGCCCGTTTTTTACACCCCGACATAAAGGTGCTCACCCGGAACAGTTTTTTCTGGCTCCTTCTCAGGAGCGTATTGCTGACCTGCTTGAAGTGGCCGGTGACTCTTTGAAAGTTGTTGCACTGGCTCCTGAAACCGAAGGTGCTGTTGAAGCAACGAAACAACTGGTTGCCAGTGGTGTTCGTGTTGCCATGGGGCATACCGATGCAACCTACGACCAGGTGGAAGACTGCATTGAGGCGGGTGCCACTATCGGGGTTCACCTCTACAACGGGATGAGTGGTTTGCATCATCGCGAGCCAGGCTGTGTTGGCGCCATGCTGGCCAGTGACTCCGTGATCGCAGAAATGATTGCAGATGGCGTTCATGTTCATCCGGCTGTTCTTAAGCTGAGCTGGAAGTGCAAGGGGACGGAAAGGTCTGCACTCATTACAGATTGTATGTGTGCTGGTGGCTTGCCTGATGGAACGTATCAGTTGGGGGAATTACCGGTTCAGGTAAAAAATGGCGTAGCTCGCACGGAATGCGGTTCATTAGCTGGCAGTACACTGTCGCTGAACATGGCCATTAGAAATATGACCCGTCTGGCAGAAGTGCCTGAGTGGGATGCCGTCAGAATGGCATCTGAAGTACCCGCTCGAATTCTTGGGGTAAATGACCGGATGGGATCCATTGCTGCAGGTATGGAAGCCAGCCTCACGGTAATGGACGACGATTTTAATGTACTGCTGACACTCGTTAAAGGTCAGCAGATATTTTCTGCTTGGAGTGAGACAAATTAATGGCACTTTATTCAACAAGACAAATGTTGCTGGATGCTCAGGCTAATCAATACGCAGTGCCAGCTTTTAATATCCATAACCTGGAAACTGTTCGCGTTGTTGTTGAAACAGCTGCGGAAATGCGCTCCCCGATTATCCTGGCGGGCACACCGGGTACCATCAGCTACGCAGGAGCCCGCTACCTGGTGGCGATTGCCCAGACAGCGTCTGAAATTCACGATATTCCCATCGCCTTGCACCTGGATCACCACGAGTCGCTGGGCGCGATCAAGCCATTGATTGATATGGGTGTGAAGTCTGTGATGATCGATGGCTCCCATCATGACTTTGAAGAAAACATCCGCATCGTCCGTGAAGTGGTGCAATACGCTCATGCCCGTGACGTTACCGTAGAAGCAGAACTGGGACGTCTGGGTGGTCAGGAAGATGACCTGATTGTTGATGAAAAAGATGCGCTGTACACCAACCCTGCACAGGCTGCCGAATTTATTGAACGTACTGGCATCGACTCTCTGGCGGTTGCCATCGGTACTGCCCACGGTATGTACAAGTCTGAGCCAAAGCTGGACTTTGAGCGTCTGGCGGAAATTCGTAACGTCACGACTGCTCCGCTGGTGCTTCACGGTGCTTCCGGTATCGCTTCTGCTGATGTTCGTCGCACCATCGAGCTGGGTGTTACCAAGGTAAACGTTGCCACTGAACTGAAGATTGCCTTCTCCGACAAGGTAAAGGAGTACTTCCTGGCTAACCCAGACGCCAATGACCCTCGCAAGTACATGGAGCCAGGTAAAGACGCCATGGCTGCTCTGATCCGCGAAAAGATTGATATGTGTGGAAGCAGCAACCGCGCTTAATGCGGTGCTGAGTGTGTAAAGAACCAAGTAGCCTTTGTCCGTCTTCGGGCGGACTTTTTTTTCCGAATTCGAAGAAGGTGTGTCAGTACACATCTTTTGATGAGCAAGAACAGAGAAAGAGAGACTTATGGAAATCCGTCAGCCTATTCACAGTGATCATGCCAAACAACTGGACACCGAAGGACTGCGTCGTGAGTTTCTGATCGATGGCATTTTTGCCAACGGCACCATTAACCTGACGTACAGCCATGTTGACCGTGTGATTGCCGGTGGTTGTATGCCTGGTACTGAAGCGGTGAAACTGGAAGCCGGTAAGGAAATTGGTGCTGACTTCTTCCTGGCCCGTCGTGAGCTGGGTGCTATCAATATTGGCGAAGCCGGCATCATCATTGTTGATGGTGTTGAGCACGAAATTGGCAGCCGCGAAGCACTGTATATCGGCATGGGCGCGAAAGAAGTCGCCTTTGCCAGCGTTGATGCTGACAAGCCAGCCAAGTTCTACCTGAACAGTGCTCCAGCCCATGCAGCCTATCCAACCAAGAAAATCACTCAGGAAATGGCCAGCCCGGAAACACTGGGTGACTCTGAAACCTGTAACCGTCGCACCATTTACAAATACATGGTTCCAGCTGTTCTGGACACCTGTCAGCTGGCGATGGGCATGACCATTCTTGAGCCAGGCAGCATCTGGAACACCATGCCTTGCCATACCCATGAGCGTCGTATGGAAGTGTACTTCTACTTCGATATGAAAGACGACGGTGTTGTTTTCCACATGATGGGTGAACCAACAGAGACGCGTCACCTGGTAGTGCGCAACGAACAGGCGGTTATCAGCCCAAGCTGGTCCATCCACTCCGGTGTTGGCAGCTCCAACTATACATTCATCTGGGGCATGGCTGGTGAGAACCAGACCTTCTCCGATATGGACTTCGTGCCAATGGCAGACCTGAAGTAACAGGCCGGCAATGTTCCCATGCCCTGCATGGGAAGCAAACCAAACAACTTATATAAGTTTTCAGAACAGGTGTTCCCATTATGGTCTTTGGGAATACCAGGATTAAGGGATTCCCATGACTCAACAGTTTTCTTTCAGCCTCGAAGGTAAAGTTGCCCTGGTAACTGGTGCGAATACCGGTCTGGGACAGGGTATGGCGGTTGCTCTGGCTCAAGCGGGTGCAGATATCTGTGCCGTTGGTCATATTGACGCGCCAGAAACCCGTGAGAAAATCGAAGCAGCTGGTCGTCGTTTTCACTTCGTTGAAGCCAACCTGCTGAGCATTGAGCCGGTTGATCGCATTGTGAAGGAGACTGTCGAAGTCTTCGGTCGTATTGATATCCTGGTGAACAATGCCGGCATCATCCGTCGTGAAGATTCCGTGAATTTCAGTGAAAAAGACTGGGATGAGGTTATGGATATTAACCTGAAGACCCCATTCTTCCTGAGCCAGGCGGTTGCCAAGCAGTTCCTGGAGCAGGGTAACGGCGGCAAGATCATTAATATTGCATCCATGTTGTCCTTCCAGGGTGGTATCCGCGTACCTTCCTACACTTCCAGTAAGAGTGGTATTGCTGGCCTGACCCGCCTGCTGGCCTGTGAGTGGGCTCAGCACGGCATTAACGTTAATGCCATCGCTCCAGGCTACATGGCAACTGACAATACCACTGCCCTGCGTGCTGATGAGAAGCGTAATGCTGAAATCCTGGGTCGCATTCCTGCTAACCGCTGGGGTACTCCAGAAGATCTGGCTGGCCCTGTTGTCTTCCTGGCTTCTGCTGTCAGTGACTACGTTAACGGTTACACCGTAGCAGTAGATGGCGGCTGGCTGGCTCGTTAATCCAGATAAATAAGGGCTCAACAGAGCCCTTATTTACAAATGCTCATGGGTAAAGAAAAGCCCTTTGTATTTCCTGATTCCCACCATACGAAAGCGCTTTTCACGAAAACAGATTAATACGACGATGACTGAACAAAAGACTCTTCCTGCCGTTTTTGATCATGCAGAAGCAGTGAAGCTGATGCGTATGGTGTGTGACTGGCAGCTGGCTAATCCAACCAAGTCCTGGATCCGTCGCAGTGGTGCAACCCGGGTATTAAAAGGTACCGACTGGGAACGTGCAGTTATGTATCCCGGCGTGATGGCAACCTGGCGAGCCACTGATGACAGTCAGTATTTGAACGCTGCTATCAAGTGGGCAAAAAGCAATAAATGGGATGTGGGTCCTGAAGACCGTTTTGCTGACGACCACTGCTGCTGTCAGACCTATCTCGAGCTCTATCAGGCGATGAAAGAAGACTTTATGACTGAGTCTTCAAAGGCAGCGTTTGATCTTATGATGAATGACCCAAAACCGGGTCGGGAAGACTGGTGGTGGTGTGATTCCCTGTTTATGGCACCACCTGCGTTTGCCATGCTGACAGAAATGACCGGTGACCAGAAATATCTGGAAGCCATGAATACCATGTGGTGGGACAGTATTGAATACCTTTTCGATCCGGAAACAGACTTGTTCTTCCGCGACAAGCGTTATATTCCGGATGGTCAGGGCAGTGAACTGCGTGAAGAAAATGGTGAGAAAGTATTCTGGGGCCGGGGCAATGGCTGGGTAGTTTCTGCAATCTGTCGTGTTGTTGATCATCTGCCTGAAGACTATGCTGATCGCCAGAAGTACCTTGATCTGTTTACAAAGCTGATGGCTGCCGTTGTCAAACTGCAGGGTGAAGATGGCTTCTGGCGCGCCAGCATGCTTGATCCACAGAGCTTCCCTGCACCGGAATCCAGCGCTACCTCTCTGTTTGCTCATGGCCTGGCATGGGGTATCAACCACGGTGTTCTGGATCGTGATGTCTATATGCCTGCCCTGGAGAAAGCGTGGGCTGCACTGAAAACCTGCGTACACGATGACGGTATGATGGGATGGGTTCAGTTACCTGCCTTTAACCCAAGGGAGACCAAAAAAGAGCACAACATTGATTACGGCGCAGGCGCATTCCTGCTGGCAGCAGAAGAAGTTGCCAGGCTCTGTGCTTAATCAAGAAAAGTAAATTATTTAAACAAAAGGTTAAGGTGACTTGTTCACTTTAACCTTTGTTCGTTTCTGAAAAATACTGACTGGTTGAAATCTCTATTGCTATTTTAAAAATACTAAATAAAAAAATAATCAATCATATTTATCCATATTTTATGAGCCTAAAAGAGTTTGAAACTCTTTACATGCTTCTTCAGCAGTCTTTCCTACTCCAAAGAATGCAAGCTCTCTTCCTTCTCTGTAAGTAACTAAATTAAAGTACATGCCTTCAACTTCCTTTAACGCCAAATCAACGATGCTTTTCTGCTTATGTTGAGGAACTGATATTTCCCTAACGCGGCACTTATCCATAAATTCTGTATAAACTCTCTCTAACTGTTTTCTTGCCTCAACAAGATTGGATGAGTCAGGGTGAGGAGTAATGCAAACATTTGTTACATCACGTTGTGTATCAGTGCTGAGTTGAAACTCAACTTTATTCTTATCTTCTATTTTTTTGAGTTTAAGACCTTCCATCTTCTTAAACAGTAAAAATACGTTGGCGTCCTCTAAAGCAAAGTGCACATTACCATCAGGAGAATGCGTGGCAACTGATGGAGCATGATATACCTGACTCGTTCTTGATGCAGAAGAATCTGTAGCCCGCGAACGTGAAGGTAGTAGTGCTGAAGCCTGCATTTGCTGTTGCACATATCTGTCATCTCCAGGTTTACGTTTTGGAGAAGCAACATAAGGCACGTAGCCTCGTGAGGAGTGTGGGGGGGGGGGGGGGTGTCAGATCCTGCATTTGCTGTTGTAAATGATCGACCCCCTTTCCGTGGTTACGCTTTGGGATGGCAGTAGAAGCCATACCAGTTCCTGAGTCTGAAGATGGTAGTGGCAGATTATGCATTTGTCTTTGTAGATCATCGACTTCCCTTCCGAGGTTGTGTTTCGGAGTGGCAGCAGAAGAAATAGTGCTTCGTGCTCTTGATGGTGTCAGTTTCTGGATTTTTTCCTGTACAGGATTCATATATCCGGGTTTACGTTTTGAAGAAGTTTCAGTAGTGGTGTAGACACGAGGGCTTGAATGTGACGGTCTTTGTTCCATTTTTCCCATTTGATTTTGCAAATATCGGACAACTTCAGGATCACAATCCGGATCAAATTTACCATTTTTTTTAATGCCATAAGCGAATTGACCGGTTTGGCAATCTTCATTACGGATGGCTATAACTAAATGACCATTCTTTACCAAGCCGTTTATATGCTTTATAGCTTTTTTTGCATGCAGCATTGAGGCGCCTTGAAGAGGAATTGGGGTTGCAAACACTCGCTGCCCAAGTGAAGTAGCTGTAGCTCCCAATGAGCTACCTAATTCTTTAAGCACATCAGCCTGCTTACCCCCTCGAATTGTATTAAGAGGGTAATCGTTATGAACATCTTTTACAGCTTTATGGTGCGCTGAATACATAATGTAAATTTTTTGATCTCTTGGAGCGTTTATGATCACTGATTGTATATGTCGTTGAAGTACCTGGGCTTGAGCCATCGGTGTCGATGTTTGATACGGTACGATTACCGCGTAAAATCGGCCTGCGGGTACCTTGGTTTCTTTTTGGGAAGCACTTGCTATTCTCGACGAGTAACTTAAATCAGGTGTCGCTCTTTCACGTTGAGATTGTTTTGGCGTTTTTTCGACAAGTCTCATTGTTGCCGTAGTGTTCATGCTGTGCAGCGATGTCTTGTAGGCTGTTAAGGTTCTTTGACATCTATCCAGATTATCGCCCAATTCTGATGTATCAATTGATTTGACATCATGACCATTCCAGATAACTGGAAAACCATATTGTTTTGATTCTATTATCCCTAATTGATCATTTATTTGATAACGACCACGTTCTATCATTTTTTGAATTAATATTGTACTTGTAGTGTCCATAAAAAAAATCCTTTAATAAATAGAAGTTAGTTTGAAAAAATAGCTACATAAGTAACATTGTTAATTTATTTTTTGATGCCTGAAAACATTCCTTTAATTTTTCATAAATTCAGTAAGTGTTCAGAATGCGTAACTGAGGAAGCGCACACATACTCTGAGTGATCCTCATTCAGGCAGAGCATATGCCATTTGCTCAGCTCTACCGAACCATGGCAGGATACTGGGTAAGTATCCTGGTTTTACTGATCAGCTAATGGCAGCCGGAGTCATCAATCATAAGGTTGACCGTTTTCCAGGGCATTCCAACGGCGACTAAAAGCATCATAGATCTTTTGATCAGCACCCGATGGTGAATTACTCCAGCCAACCAGAGTCAACTCGGGAATCTTGCCATGCTTAAATCGTGGATCGTTATAGGCAGCATGAACGGCATCAGCCAAGTCGCTTCCACTACCACCAAAAGTACCACAGCCAATGAAACTGCACATAACATACTGACTGTTATATTCAATGGCGTGAACCAACAGGGATACAATAGTTTTTTGAAAATCACTCTTGTATCTCTGTAAAACACTTTTTGAAACTCCTTCCAATGGAGCAAATGGAGCTACTGCATTATGGATATAATGGCAAAAACTTTGGGATTCGCCTTTGTAGCCATATGAGGGTGTGGTGAGACACTGTCCCGCCCGAATTTTTCCTTTGGCTTTAGCTTGGGTTTGAGTTTCATGGATAAAGCGATCACCTGCCTTAGACGCTATAATTTGAGCCAAACCTGCCTCATGTTTCATATCTTCATTCGCTGGATTCACCAGGCCGAATCTTTTCGATTTGTCTACACAATACTCTTTGGCATAGCCGAGCACACCATCACTATGCATAGTCATAGTCAGCCCAGGACGCAGACTTAAGGTGCTTGAACTACCCCCTGTTGCCCCTTGAGAGGCTGATGCTCCTGCTGTATGACCGGATATTCTGGTACTGGCAGGGTTTACACGTAACGTTCCTGTTGTGCCAGATACGTGACTACGGCTTGCCATGTAGGGAGCAGGGGGAGCGTATGGAGGGGTAATGGCTTCTGGCTTTTTATGACTTGCGACCGGATGTCTACTTGATGGTCGCATATCAGAGCGCTTAGAAGCAGGCTGACTATTAGCAGGTGAGGAGGTTAGTCTACGCCATTTGGTTTCGAATTCCTTAATGGTTTTCTGGTCTTGAGGGTTAGGGTTGTCGGGCTCCTTCCAGCCCACCAGAATAATTTCTGGTAGGTCGGGCAAATGGCTGCACTCCTGGTAGGCCTTGTATAATGCCTCCGCCAGTTCAGTACCGCTGCCACCTCTACCTCCACATGCTATAAGACTGCAGATAATGGGTTGACCAGGTCGTTGTTCAGACCCTTGCTGTAACAGGGATGCCAATGACTCTTTCAATTTTTCCTGAAAAATATTTAATTCTGACAGGGAAGGATGATCAGGTTTCACCTGAGGTATAACGTTATGAATAAGCTGGCAATGGCCGTTGGTTTGAGCATGAAATCCAAATGATGAGGTGGTGTAGCACTTTCCAACTGGTGCAGGGGCATAAACATCACCGCGTTTGGCCTGTAGGAGTGCCGATTCAGTTGCGTCTGTATATCGCTTGCCAGCTAGTTTTACCAATTGTTGGGAAACAGCGCCTTGATGAGTCATTTCCGAGTCATTAGAGATCGCCAGGGAGAATGGATGACCATATTGTCTGGCATATTCTCTGGCATAATCAATCACACCGCCAGAGTGCATGGCCGTTCTCACTTTGCCAGAAAAACTGTTACCAGAGTGGGAGGCCGGTGCTGCTGCGCCGGTTACGGAGGTATTTTCGGAGCGTATTGTGGAAGGTGTGGTAGCCGCTAGATTCACTTTAACTTTGCTAAGGCATTCATATAATTCTTTAGGAGTAGTTTTGCTGGGAATGTAATTTAAATTGTGTAAACGCTTGTCGTTAATACTCCAAAATGGAGAATAACAATGAGCGTTGAAATCAACGAAAAACTGGTAGATCAAATAGCCAGTCAGATTAAAACTCAGGATGATC
>NZ_LUKQ02000141.1 GCF_001647025.1 Endozoicomonas atrinae | reverse complement strand
GGCACCGTGGATCAGCAGGTCACCGTGACCATCACCGGCACCAATGATGTACCGACCATTACTGCGGCCACCGATGTCACCGGCGCGGTGACCGAGATTGTGGATGGCGGCACCGGTGAAAACACCACCACATTATCCGACAGTGGTTCCTTTGCCATTGCTGATGTGGATCTCACCGATGTCCAGACCGTCAGTGTCACCTCCGACACCAGCGGGTACCTGGGCTCCTTTACCCCGACGGTCAGCAACAACACCACCGGTGACGGCACCGGCCAGGTGGACTGGACCTTCAGCGTGTCCGATGCGGACCTTGATTACCTGGCGGCGGGTCAGGTGCGGACCCAGACCTATACCGTCACGGTTAACGATGGCAACGGCGGCACCGTCAGCCAGGACGTCACGGTAACCATGACCGGCACTAACGACGTTCCGACCATCACAGGACAAGATACAATTCCAGCTCTATTGATTGATGACTTTAATGTTCCCATTTCCTTTGATGACATTATTGACACTAACAGTGAGCGAAGCAGCTTTGTCTCTGATCCTGATAGCTATTTGAGTGTTAACAATGCGTTGAAAGTCACCACCTATAATGGTGGCTGGGTTCGTGATTTCACCCTTCCCAATGATCCAACCTATGACGGAAAAGTTATTACATTCCAAAGCAGTGCGGAGTATAACTCTTACATTGCCTATGAGAATAAATCACAAACGCTCTCCAATGGACAAACCCTTGTATTTAAAAACTATGCAGGGACCTGGGTCAGCAACCTGGAAGCTTCGGCAATTCAGGAGGACAGTGGAGCAACTCTGACCTTTACCGGCATTCTGAACATTAATGACCCTGATAGTGGCGAATCATCGTTTACGGCTGAAACGGTTAATGGAACCTATGGGTCGTTAACTATGAATACGAATGGCCAATGGACTTACAGTGCTGATAACAGCCAGACTGCCATTCAGTCGTTAGGGGCAGGTGATACGTTAACAGATACTTTAACCGTTCAGTCCACCGATGGAACACCTCATCAAGTTTCCATTACCATCAACGGCACCAATGATGCACCTGTCATCAGCAATCTTACGGGTCATAATCTATCCCTCATTCCTGAAGATACAGAAAGCACAGAGTCTGACAACCTTGAGGGACTCAATACAGGCTCTATCGATAATCAAAATGGCTGGGTATTGGAACGCTTTAATACCAGCAGCTCTATTTTTATTGAAGATGGTTTTGGTGCCGACGGCAGTAAGGCCATGAAGTATACCGCCAGTGGATCTGGAGTTGGAAACAGTGCCTCCAGGGTGAATTCACAGGTACAGACAGTGCCTGATCTCACCGACGCGAGAGCCATGGTGGTCGAGGTTGATATCTATAAAAATTACTGGGGCGTTATGTTTGGCCTGGGTGCCGACCTGAATAATGATGGACAGATTGCCCGTGCTGCGACAGAAGAGCATGGTGTGAAGTTCTCTTTTAATCGCCTCTGGCTGGCTGACGGCAGTAGTGTGTCATTTTCGGGAGTCGGTAGCGGCTGGTCCAGGTATCGGCTGGAAATTGACATGGAAGCCAATAATGGTCAGGGTTCTGGAACATTAATGTTCCGCAACCTGACCTCAGGTGAAAGTGAGTGGACCACTCTTCCTGAGCTGACCAATATCAACCTCGCACTCGACCCTTTGGCGAACAATGCACGGAACCCGGAAAACTGGGATGGTGTATACCTTCATATGGAAGGCAGTACCGGTGGATTGGATAACATCAATATTCAAACCATCAACCCTGGCGATACCGTTGGGCAGATTATTACCGATGGTTCATTTACTGATGCTGACACCACGGCCGTTGAAGCCGTAGCCATTACGGCTGTCGATAACAGCAACGGCATTTGGGAATACTCAATCGATAATGGTGTGACCTGGACGGCTATCGATGATGGCAGCCTGGCAGACAACCATGCACTGCTACTGACAGCCACTGACAAAGTGCGGTTTGTTCCCGCCGCCAATTATAACGGTAATGCTGACTTTACTTTCCGCGCCTGGGACCAGACAACTGGAACCGCTGGAGCCTATGCTGATACCAGCACCAACGGGGGATCAACAGCTTTCAGTATAGAAACCGCAACGTCAGCTATTACCATATCGTCCACCAATTATGTGCCAACAATTGGTGGCACAACCACAGGATCTGTCGTTGAAGACGTTGCTGCCACACTGACAACCTCTGGGACACTGACTATTTCTGATCCTGACGCTGGTGAAAGCGCCTATACTCCAGCCACGGTTAATGGTCTGTATGGATCACTCACCATCGATGGAAACGGAAACTGGATATATAGTGCAAATAATAGTCAGGCAGCTATTCAATCACTTTCCTCTGGCGAAACGCTCACCGATACCCTCACCGTACAGTCGGTAGACGGTACTGAGCAGCCTGTAACGGTTACCATAACAGGGTCTGATAATGAGGAATGGGTAGCTCATCAAACTATTTCTCATAACTGGAGCTGGACTGCAAACCAGGACTGGAATGGTACAAGCTGGGGTGATGGGGGTAATGACGCATTTGACGGCTTTGGCCTTACCACATTAACCATTAACGGGACGACACAAAGCAATCTTAATCTTGGCTCTGCAGGTCAGGGTCCTGTGACTCATAGTATTGGTGGTGAGTCGGTTACCTCAGAAGTTGAATTCCTTAGTGAGAATATTCTTTCTATTAAGCTTGATGGATCAGAAGCGGTAAATGCAGTACTTCGCGTTGGCGGAAATCTCGGCTCCGACGGCACTCAAAACCTGACAACCGGCACCATGACCTTGGCTGGCAAAACAGTGACCTATGCCCAGTCGGTTAACACGGGAGGATCTGACCCTAATGTATTTATGGTCATTATTCCTGAACAGGACACCACACAACCTACTGCATCCTATGCTTATGAAGGTACCGACAACCTTTTTGGCACCCTCAACAACTTTAATTTCCCTGCTCGCATACTGATCATCCCTCATCGGGAGACTCTTTCAAGCATTATCAATAAACTGGAATCTGATCTCTATGTTAACAGTGCTCCTGTCATTGATCTTGATTTTGATGACAGTAACACCAGTGGCAATAACTGGGCCTCTACGTTCACTGAAGGTGGCAGCCCTGTAGCCATTGCTGATCTGGATATCACCATTCTTGACGACCACTCACCGCTACAGAGCGCCACCATTGTTCTGACGAATGCCCAGGTCGGCGATACCCTGGATGTCAGTCAGGTCAGTGGTGTCAGCACCTCCGTTAATACCAGTGTTGCAGGACAAATCACGGTAACCCTTAGCGGTGCTGCCAGTCTCCATACCTACGAAGCTGCCATTCGGTCAATTCTATTTTCAAATAATACGGATAATCTATCCACAGATGACCGACAGCTAACAATTCAGGTAGACGATGGCCAGGCAACCAGTAATATTGCTAACACCGTGCTTTCAGTCCAAGCAATTAATGATGCCCCAGAAATTCTGGATGCCAATAAAAATATCACCAATAACTGGAGCTGGACTGCAAACCAGGACTGGAATGGTACAAGCTGGGGTGATGGGGGTAATGATGCATTTGACGGCTTTGGCTACACCACGTTAACCATTAACGGGACAACACAAAGTAATCTGAATCTTGGCCCTGCGGGACAAGGCCCGATGACACATACCATTGGTGGTGAATCAATTACCTCCGAAGTTGAGTTTCTCAGTCAAAACATTCTTTCCATCAAACTTGATGGCTCTGATGCTGTCGATGCCGTACTTCGCGTTGGCGGAAATCTTGGCTCGGATGGCAATCAAAGTTTGACAACCGGTACCATGACCCTGGCCGGGAAAACCGTGACTTATGCTCAGTCGGTTGACAATAATGGATATGATCCTAATGTATTTATGGTCATTATTCCGGAAAATGATTCAACCCAGCCCAATGCCTCCTATGCCTATGAGGGTACAGATAACCTCTTTGGCACACTGAACAATTTCAACTTCCCCGCCCGGGTACTGATCATTCCGCACAGGGAGTCAATTTCTGACATCGTCAACCTGCTGGAAAACCAGCTCTATATTGAGCACCGTCTGACAACCATTGATGAAAACACCCTGTCAGACAACGGCAATAGCATTGCAGAAATCATTGCTGAAGGCCGTATTGCCGATGCCGATGGAACGGCAACACAGTCAGTTGCAATTACCGGTGGTTCTGCTGATGGTACCTGGCAATACTCTACCGACAGTGGCAGCACCTGGATTAATGTCGACGATGGCAGTTTGTCAGATAGTCATGCACTGTTACTGAGCGCCAGTGATCACGTTCGCTTTGTTCCTAATACAGGATTTACCGGGCAGGCTGACTTTAACTTCAGACTCTGGGACGAAACTTCCGGTAGTTCAGGCACCTATGCTGATACCAGTACTAACGGCGGTTCATCTGCATTCAGCGCAGAGGTTGATCAAGCCCTAATCAATGTGGCTACCAATTCATCTGTTATTGGACAGACCCTTCAAGGCACAGAAAATATTGACAACCTGTCTGGTGGAGGCGGCGACGATATTATTATCGGTGGTGCTGGTAACGACATATTGACCGGTGGTTCCGGTGCAGATCACTTTGATTTTAATTTTGCCGATATTGGTACGGCCTCTTCACCGGCCATTGATACCATTACTGATTTCAATCTGAGCGAGGGAGATGTGCTGGATATTAGTGACCTGCTGACCGATGAAGAGAATAACGACCTGACACAGTACCTTTCTTTTGATCAGGCAGACCCGTCTAATCCAGTTCTGGAAATTCGCGATACTGCTGATGGGGATATTACCCAGAAGATTAACCTGCAGGGTGTGGATTTGTCCGTGTTTGGCAGCACTGATACCGAGATCATTGATGGACTGTTGAATAATGGGAATCTTGGGACTGATAGCTAGTCAGTTCAGGGTTGTAGACTGATAGCTCTTTTAATTGATCGCTACAGGTCATCGTATTTAACGGAGAATAAAGAACATCATTATCTAATTAATTTTAATAAGAAAGCTGTTTAGCTAAACATCATTCAAAAATGCCAAAAGATATAATTAAACGAAATATAAAAACCTATATACATAGTGCCTAACTTATCCTACCCCATAGCAGACAACTATAATTAGTTAATCAGCTGGAACAGCATTTTTTCAAGGAAAACCTCGAAAAAGAGGTAAGAATAATGAATTCAAATAATAACAGTTCTGTTATCGGATACATAGCAGAAGCTAGCACTACTGTCGAAACCATTGATTCCAATGGAAATATTCAAGAAAAAAGGATAGGAGATCCTGTATTTCTTGATGAAACTATTATCAATGAATCAGGCTCACCCCTTGTTATTACATTATTAAGCGGCCAGACATTTATTGTCCCAGTCGGGCAACAAATGGTAATAGGTACGGAATGGATTAATACCCTGACACCAACGGCTTCTGGCGAAGAAGATGAAGAAAGCACCAGCTCATCAGAAGAACAGCCAGAGAATTCATTAGAAGAGCAGTCAGCAAATTCACCGGGACAGCAATCTGAAGCTTCCGACTCAAGACAAAACAATCAAAATCAACAAGAAAGCGATATCAGCGAGTCCCAGGAACTCTCTCAAGCGGTCATCATTGAGCAGGAGAGCAGTCAAAATACGGAACCTCAGTCAGAGGATGAGCTGACCCAGCTGGAATTCAACACTCTCAACCAGCAGGATAATGCCCAACCATCGACTTCCCCCGCCAGCATTGCTCCAGTTATCGAAAGTCAAAGTTTTGATGTTAATGAGAACGTCCCCGTAGACGGCTCTACAGTGATAGGTCAAGTGTTTGCCAGTGATCCAGGCGATGTAACGTATGCCATCACTGGAGGCAATGAAGACAACGCCTTTACCATCAAGCCCACAACGGGTGAAATTCTTGTTACCGGTCCCTTGAACCATGAAAGCAGGGATAGCTACAACTTAACCGTCGAGGTTACCAACCAGGCAGGTCTCAGCGAAAGTACGTCAATCAGCATTTCGATTAATGACCTCAATGAAGCGCCTGAAGCCCAAGCCGATTTTGATGATAGCTATGAAAACCATTCAGTGACCATCGATGTACTGGCCAATGATGTCGATGAAGACCTGGATGACAGCGCTACGCTCAGTGTCAGTGCTGCCAGCATTGTCTCAATGACCAATGATGGCGACAGCCAGATCATTCCGCTCAGCACCGCCAGTATCAGTTTCAGTGGTAACAATGTGACCTTCGACCCCGGCACTGACTTTGATTACCTGGCAACCGGTGAAACTGCCACAGTGCTGGTCAACTACACGGTTACTGACGACGATGGCACACCGCTGACCGACAGCAGTACTCTGACCCTCACCGTTACCGGTACCAATGACCGGCCATCGACAACAGTCAACTCTTCATCGGGAATAGAAGACACCGATTACACCTTTACCCTCGAGGATTTCCCGTTTACCGATATCGACAGTACCGATCGGCTTGAGGCCATACAATTCACGCAGCTGTCTGCTGAGGGCCAGCTACTGCTGGATACGAACGGGGACAGTGTTGCGGATACCAGCATAACAACCAGTGACCCGATATCACGCTCCGACCTGGAATCGGGCCGCCTGATCTTTCGCCCACAGCAGGACTTCAGTGGTACCACCTCCCTGTCGTTCCAGGTGAGTGATGGTATTGAATGGTCTGAATCAGCCTCGTTGTCGATCGACTTTGCCAACCAGGCAGACCCCGCCGTCTTCAGTGGAGACAGCACGGGAGCGGTCATTGAAGATAATACCGCAACGGACAGCTACCTGATCTCTGCCACAACAGGGCCCGGTTCATGGGAAAACGTCATCTTTGACCCCAACAATAACCGCATTTACATTGATAACCGGGTACTGGATGTCCATGGCAGTGAAGTCACCCATTTACGAATTCTGGATATCTTTGACAGCCCGGTAACCTTTGATCGAGCCGATAGTTGGTGGACATTTTTCAATATCGATCCCATTGGCAGTTTTGATCCTTCCAGCTCTCAATTTTCCGGCGCCATTCGCCAGATTCACAGCAGTTATGCACTATCAACCAATGTCGCCAGCGAGCCATTAAGCAGCGCTGATGAACTGGTGACCACGGGAGCATTGACCGCCACCGATCCAGACAGCGGGGAGAGCGGGTTTATCGAAGAAGCCATCAGTGGCAGTTATGGAACATTCACCATTGATAGCAACGGTAACTGGAATTATTCGGCGGATAACACTCAACCAGCGATTCAGGCACTGGGGGTTGGTGACAGCCTGACGGAGAGCATCACTGTCCGGTCGATTGATGGGTCCAGCCACAATGTGACCATCACCATCAATGGCACCAATGATCAACCCGTAGTGGAAGCAATAACGGCCAGTGCCTCTGAAGATGGCTCAATAATCACCGGCAACTTCGGTTCAACCGATGCCGATACCAGCGATACGCTCAGCTATATCATCCAAACAACACCCGGCGAAGGTACGGTCACCAACAATAACGATGGTACATTCAGCTTTAACCCTGGGAATGATTTCCAGGATCTGGCCGAAGGGGAAACCCGTCAGGTCTCGTTCACCTATGTTGCCGTGGATGACTCCAATACGGCCAATGCCACCAGTGAACCAGGCACCGTAACCATCACCGTCACCGGCACCAATGATGCGCCACAGATGACCAGTGTAAACATCCCCGATGCACCTTTGCCTCAGGAGTTCTGGGACTTTGCTGACGGTAGTTATACTGGTGCTAATGGCGCTGTCTTTACACCTTCTTCCACTCCCACATTTGTTGCTGGACCCAATTCTGATCACAGCAGTGCGATTCATTTTGATGGCGTAGACGATAAAGTATCCGCCACTTTTAATGCTTCTGAAACAGCCTTCTCCACGTCTTTTTGGTTTAGAACCACAGAAGCAACAGGAGGTTTGTTCGAAGTACATTCAGGTACTTCTGGACATGATCGGTCTATCTACCTGGAAAATGGCCAGCTGAAAGGGTATTTATGGCAAGGAGGGCCCACTGAAATTATTTCAAGCACCGACACTTATAATGATGGTGAGTGGCACCATGTAACCTATACGCTGGGTGGTGAAGCGGGTGGACAAACCCTTTATGTTGACGGTCGGCAAGTGGCTTCGGGAGAGTATAGCTTTTCAGGATTTACCAGTCAGACCAATATTCAGCTGGGGCATTCAAACTATGTGGGTGGCCACCTTGAAGGAGACATTGCTGGATTTAATATTTATGATGAAGCCCTGTCCAGCGACGATGTCCTGAACATTATGCAGGGGACAGATCATGCTCTCCAAATACCCTTTACTTCTACAGATGGTTCTTCAGAGTTAACCATATCCGATCCTGAACCTTTCAGCCTTATTGGTAAAACGGTACAGCTCAATTATAACGTTGGTAATAATAGCGGCACAGAAACAGCTGTAATAGGCGAAGGCTCGGAATTTCAATTGGAAGGCTGGGATAATGGTTTTGTATTGTCTGTTGACTTTGATACCGATGACTTAAGTTTATCAGGTAGTTACAACACCACTTTGGGCCCCGGCTTTCCAGTAGTCAGTGATGATTTTCTGAACTTTACCTTCACCGATGCTGACATAGGCAGTATTAATTATGTCAGCGGTGGTAATAGTAATGCTTATGGTCAAATAGATAGCACCAGTAACTCCATTACACTCACCCAAACAGAGGATACACAAAGCTGGAACTTTGGAAACTTACAAAATTACACAATAACAGAGGCTCCTGCCCCTGAAGCTGATCAGTCACAGTCTGCGATTGCTGCAACCGATGATAATGGTGCCATTGCGGTCTGGTTAGCTGAAGAAGGTGGCAGCTATGCCATTATGGGTAAACGGCTGACTGAAAGCATGGATGGCCTGGTTACTGCAGGAAGTGAATTTAAAATAAACACAAATGATCCAACAAGCAACCACAACATGTCCGCTCCAGACATCATTGTTCTGGAAAATGGTAATTATGTAGTTGCTTGGGAATATAGTGTACCTGGCTCAAACTCTACACCCAGGATTAAAGTTTATAATGACAATGGAGATGTGATCACTGATGAGTTTGCAGTGGGGTATGATGACTATTACTCAAACCTGACAGCGCTGTCGGGCAATCGTTTTGCCTTGCTCAACATGGATCCCGGTGGTGGACATGTTGTCAGAGTAAATATCTTTGATGATTCCGGTAACTCTCTGACAACATTCAATGCGGGATCTGCAAATACTTGGGACTGGTCAAAACCCGTCATGACCGAGCTGGACAATGGCAATTATGCGGTAGTCTGGCGAACAAGTAAATCAGGCAGCAATAATGCTCGCTTCCGTATTTTTGATAGCAATGGAAATCCTACAACCAGTGAGGCCAGTTTTGGCGATCATGCTGCCAATAACAGCCATGAGCTTGCGATAGAAACTTTGAGCAGCGGTCATGTAGTCAGTGCCTATCAGAGTACGGATGATGTTTATCTTCAGCGCTGGTCCCCTGATGGAACACCCCAGGGTGGTCCAATCAGAATCAACGCTACAACCGCAGGCATTCAAAGCCAGCCGGAGGTCACTTCACTGGCCGATGGCAGTTTCTATATCACCTGGACATCTGAAAATCAGGATGGTGCCGGCAATGGTATCTATGGCCGCCACTTTGGTGCCGACGGGGTAGCCATCAGCGGTGAAACCCTGATTAATGAAACGACAGCCGGCAACCAGTCAGACCCCCATGTTGTACAACTCGCTGACGGCACCCTGCAAGTTACCTGGACCTCCGATCAAAATGGTAATAACGACGTCTTCAGTCGTACGCTGGCCGTTGGTAACCAGGTAACTGAAAATGCCGCCAATGGCACAATGGTTGGCCAGGTGACGGCGACGGATATTGACGGAGATACCATCACCTATAGTTTGCTGGATGACAGTGATGGCCGTTTCGCCATTGACAGTGCTACTGGGGTTATTACCGTAGCCGATGGGTCAAAACTTAACTATGAAGACAGTGCCCAACACACCATCATAGCCAGAGCTACCGATACTCATGGTGCATTCAGTGATCAAACGCTGACACTTAAAATTAATGACCAGGCAGAGCAGGTATCCTCTGCAGATGCCAGTTTGTTAATCAGTCAAAGTGAAAGCTTTGCCTTCTCAGCAGACACTTTTGAATTTAACCAGGGTGACGGCCTCGATAGCCTGCAGTCGGTGACGATCAACTCATTGCCTTCATTAGGTAGTCTGACCTTAAACGGAGCAGCCGTCCTGGCTGGGCAAACCATTGCCGCAGCGGATTTACCTTCACTGGTATACACCGCCGGTACAACAGGCACCGGCAGCTTTGCTTTCTCGGTCAGTGATGGGGCAACATCAAGCGCTGAGTACACATTCAATATCAACAGCCAGAATGCCCAGGTCGCCACCAACCTGGTTACCAACCCCGGGGCAACATCCGGAACCACTGGATGGTCCATAATTGCCAACGGTGGCAATGGCTGGGCGACAAATAGTGGAAACCATGACGGCGATGGGGCCAGCTGGATAACCTCATATGGCTGGGCCCGGAAATCCCAGACCATTGATCTTTTGGCCAAAGGTTTCTCTGCCGATTACCTGGATTCACAACCCATCATCTCGGTCAGTGACTGGTATGCACAGAGCACTTATGGCGGCGACCTGTACAATCTGAAGGTACAGCTCAGGGATGGCAGTAACAATGTCATCGCCACTTACGACACTGGAACAATAACTGCCGTATCCGGCTGGAGTGAAGCATCCCATTCGTTTGAAAACTACGGTAGCGGTGTAAGAAGGATTTATATTGAGCATGGTGGGCGTGACGGAGAAAACTGGGGAGGCCATTACGGTACACGAATAGATGATACCTCAATCACCATTGGAGAGGGCCAGATAGAAATCAACGGCACTGCCAGTGATGACATACTTGCCGGTACTGCAGGGGACGATGAACTGATTGCCCAGGCAGGGCATGATAAACTGTATGGTGCTGCGGGAAATGACACCCTCTCTGGTGGCGAGGGTAACGATCTCATTGTTGGCGGAGCCGGTGACGACATATTATCGGGCGGTGCTGGTGAAGATATATTTGATTTCAATTTTGCCGACATTGGTACGGCCTCTTCACCAGCCATTGATACGATTACTGATTTCAATCTGAGCGAGGGAGATGTGCTGGATATTAGTGACCTGCTGTCCGATGAAGAGAATAACGATCTGACACAGTACCTTTCTTTTGATCAGGCAGACCCGTCTAATCCAGTTCTGGAAATTCGCGATACTGCTGATGGGGATATTACCCAGAAGATTAACCTGCAGGGTGTGGATTTGTCCGTGTTTGGCAGCACCGATACCGAGATCATTGATGGACTGTTGAATAATGGGAATCTTGGGACTGATAGCTAGTCAGTTCAGAGTTGTAGACTGATAGTCTCTTTTAATTGATCGCTACAGGCCATCGTATTTAACGGACAATAAAGAACATCATTATCTAATTGATTTTAATAAGAAAGCTGTTTAGCTAACCATCATTCAAAAATGCTAAAAGATATAATCAAACGAAATATTAAAATCCATCTAAATAAGGTTTAATCAATTCTACCTATAGCAAACAACTATAATTAGTTAATCAATAGGAAAAGTAGCTTTTCAAGGATAACCTCGAAAAAGAGGTAATATAATGAATTCTAATAATTATGGTTCTGTTATCGGGTATATTACAGAAGCCAGCACTACTGTCGAAACCATTGATTCCAATGGAAATATTCAAGAAAAAAGAATCGGAGACCCTGTATTTCTTGATGAAACTATTATCAATGAATCAGGCTCACCCGTTGTTATTACATTGTTAAGCGGCCAGACATTTGTTGTCCCAGCAGAGCAACAACTGATGATGGGGACGGAATGGATTAATACCCTGGCACCAACGGCTTCTGGCGAAGAAGGTACAGGCGGTGAAGAAGGTGAAGAGAGTACAAGCTCATCAGAAGAGCAGCCAGAAAGTTCGCCACAACAAGAACTGGCTGCTTCAGACTCAACACAAAGCAACCCAAATCAACAGGAAACCGATGGCAGTGAACCACAGACACTGTCTGAAGCGGTCATCATTGAGCACAATCAAAATACGGAATCTCAGTCAGAGGATGAGCTGACCCAGCTGGAATTCAATACTCTCAACCAGCAGGACAATGACGAAGCATCAACCCCCTCCGGCAGTATTGCTCCAGTTATCGAAAGTCAAAACTTTGCCGTCAATGAAAACGTCCCCATAGACGGCTCTACGGTTATAGGTCAAGTGTTTACCAGCGATTCAGGCGATGTAACGTATGCCATCACTGGAGGTAATGAAGACAACACCTTTGCCATCAGACCCACAACGGGTGAAATTCTTGTTACCGGGCCCCTGAACCATGAAAGCAGGGATAGCTACAACTTAACCATCGAAGTTACCAACCAGGCAGGTCTCAGCGAAAGTACGTCAATCAGCATTTCGATTAATGACCTCAATGAAGCACCTGAAGCCCAAGCCGATTTTGATGATAGCTATGAAAACCATTCAGTGACCATCGATGTACTGGCCAATGATATCGATGAAGACTTGGATGATACCCCTGCCAACTTCAGCCTGAACAGTGCTGAAATTGTTGATAACCATGGCAATATTATTTCAGGCCAGGGTTCTGTAACCATTCTCGAGAACCGGTTGCAGTTTGCACCTGGTGCTGATTTTGACTACCTGGCAGCTGGTGAGTCCACCGTCATCACCATTCATTACATCATGAGTGACGATGGCGGTCTGACTTCGGATGCCAGCGTCACCATTACCGTCACTGGCACTAACGATGCACCGGTGGCTACCGCCGATATCGACACAACCCAGGAAAACAACAGTATTTCCGTCGATGTCATTGCCAACGACAGTGATCTGGATACCAGCAACAGGCTCAGCCTTAGTGCCGCCAGCATTGCCACCATGACCAACAACAGTGACAGTCAGGCCATTACGCTCAGTACCGCCAGTATCAGCTTCAGCGGCAACAACGTGACCTTCGACCCCGGTACTGACTTTGATTACCTGGCGGCCGGTGAAACTGCAACCGTACTGATCAACTACACGGTTACCGACGACGATGGCACCCCGCTGACCGACAGCAGTACCCTGACCATCACCGTCACTGGCACCAACGATGCTCCTGTTCTGGATAACAGCGGCGATCCGATACTGTCCACTATCAATGAGAATACTACTGATGCACCGGGCCAGTTAGTGTCTGATTTATTTGGCAGTCTTATTACGGATGTAGACAGTAATAGTCCCAAGGGGATAGCCATTACCAGTGCTGACAATACCAACGGCAACTGGCAGTTTTCTGTTGATAACGGCGCTAACTGGCAAGCAGTCGGTACCCTCTCTGAGACCAGCGCTCTTTTGCTGGATGCCGCTCATAAGATCCGCTTTGTGCCTGGTGAAAATTACAATGGTACGGAATCCATTACCTTCAGGGCCTGGGATCAGACCAGTGGTACCGCTGGCAGCACTGCCGATACCAGCACCAATGGCGGTGTATCTGCATTCAGCTCAGCCAGTGAAAGTGCCAGTCTGACCATTACACCTGTTAATAATGCACCGACACTGACACCATCCGGCAGCACTGTCTCGGCCTCAACAGAAACCACCTCCGGTGGTGGTTTTTACGGTGACCTCGTCGCCTTGCCCGACGGTGGTTTCCTGAATGTCTGGAACAGTTCAGGCCCGACTATTGAGATGCAGCGTTATGATAGCAATGGCGTAGCCCAAGGTAGCGTCATCACTGTTTATGATGACCCTAATAACAACACCAGTTATAACGAAAGTGTGGCTGTTCTCAACGATGGCAGCGTTGTTGTAAGCTGGACTCACTTTGGTGACAGTGCTGACGCATGGGCACAAGTTCATAACCCTGATGGCTCTGTACGCCAAGCTGCATTTCAGTTAAACAGTCAGCACACCTTTCTAAGCCAATGGAACCCTAGTCTTTCCGCACTGGGTGATGGTGGATTTATTGCTGTCTGGAGTGATGTTCACCAGTATATAGGCAGTGGTGGCCAATACGATTTATATATGCGGCGGTTTAATGCTGATGGAACAGCAAGAGACGCGCAAGAGATTCAGTTAACCAACTCTTCAACAGAACAGAACTACCCCTCCATTACCCAGTTATCTGATGGCAGTCTGGCCATGGCCTGGATTCAGTCAGGCAGTGTTCATACTCAGAAACTCGATAGTCAGGGTAATCTGATCGGCAGCCCGGTGCAGGTATCTGAGAACACCAGTCATAATGTCGGTGATCCACCGGAAATAGCCGCACTAACCAATGGCAGTTATGTGCTCACCTGGATGGACTCGTCCGGCCAGGATGGCGAAGGCTACGGTGCCTTTGCCCGTATTGTTGACAGTAATGGCCAGCCCATTGGGAATGAGTTTTCTGTCAGCAGTGACAACTCTCTGCCAGCACAGGTCTTCCCCGATGTCACCGCCCTGAGTGATGGGGGCTTTATTGTCACCTGGCAAAGCGGTGCTGACCTCAATAACGGCCAGCAGATCTGGGCTCAGCGTTACGATAGTTTGGGAGCCCCCGTTAACAACGCCTTCAGGGTCGGTGCTGGCCAAACCGATAAACAGCCTACTGTCGTTGAACTCAGTGACGGGACGCTGGCGTTCAGCTGGCAGGATAACGATGCCTATGAGATTCGCACCC
>NZ_LUKQ02000140.1 GCF_001647025.1 Endozoicomonas atrinae | reverse complement strand
ACCATTCGCACCGGAGTTAAACAGCTCAGAAAGGCTATGGGAGTGGATGCGGGAGCATGACTTATCAAACAAAGCATTTTCAGGTTATGAAAATATTGTAGATTGTTGCTGTGAAGCTTGGAATAACCTTTGCAGCGAAGCTGGTCGACTGTTCAGTCTGTGCTCCCGTGATTGGGCAGTTATACAGTAGTTAGAAAATTCAATTGGTATAAATTGTCATGGACTAATAACTGAACTCAATGAGTCAGAGTCGCTATGACAACTTATGGAGGCAAAGTGGGCCGGAATAACATCGAAAGGCAAATAGCTATGTCAGAAAAGCCATCAGAGAACCCGTCGTCGCTGCGTCGAAATGTCAATATGCTGGGTACCTTGCTGGGTGAGGTCATTCGGGACCACAAGGGAGAGGATTTCTTCAACAAGATTGAATCTATTCGCCAGCTCTCCAAAGCTGCCCGCAGCGATGCAGTTGACGATAAAGGCGTTAACGAACAGCAGGCACTGCTGGATCTGCTACACAGCCTGCCAGATGATGAGCTGGTACCTGTCGTAAGATCGTTCAGTCACTTTTTGAACCTCACCAATATTGCCGAGCAGTTTCACCTGGTATCCAGAGACTGTGAAACCAGCTACTGTGTTCCCGATCATTTTCGTGAACTGCTCAAGGCGTTGAAGCAGAAAGGTTTCAGTGATCAGCAGATTGCCGAGAAAGCCTCTGAGCTGGATGTTGAGGTGGTACTTACCGCGCACCCCACTGAAGTAACCCGCCGTACCTTGATTCAAAAATATGAACAGGTATTTCAATGTCTGAATGATCTGGAAAACCAGTCTCTCAGTGAGAATGAAAAGCAGCGCATTGAGCAGCGTATTCGCCAGCTGATTACTCAGGCGTGGCATACCTATGAGTTTCGCAGTAAACGACCAACACCGGTTGACGAAGCCAAAGGTGGCTTTGCAACCATCGAGCATTCTTTGTGGAATGCGGTACCACAGTTTGTCCGTCAGATGGATGACCGCCTTCAGGAGTTTACTGGTCACCGGCTGGCGATTGATGCCGTACCTGTTCACTTCTCCTCCTGGATGGGGGGAGACCGGGATGGCAACCCATTTGTAACGTCTGAAGTGACCCGTGAAGTGCTGCTGCTCAGTCGCTGGATGGCTGCAGACCTATTTTTGAGAGACCTTAAACCATTGATCAGTGAGCTCTCCATGAACGATTGCAGTGATGAGCTGCGAGTGCTTGTGGGGGATTCTCGTGAACCTTACTGGTCTGTTTTAAAAGACTTGCGGGAAAAGCTGAAGCATACACGTCAGTGGTGTGAGCGAGGCCTGGCCAGACAGGGGGATGCGCATTTAACGCCCACTGCAGGTGTAATTCTTGATAATGAAGATCTGATCAAGCCGTTACGGTTGTGTTACGAGTCTCTCCATGCCTGTGGACTGGGGGTGATTGCTGATGGCCCGCTGCTGGATACGCTGAGAAGGGCGTACTGCTTTGGTTTGACTCTGATTAAACTGGATATCCGTCAGGAGTCTGGCCGTCATACTCAGGCACTCAGTGAACTGACCAAGGCCCTTGGCCTGGGGGACTATGAGCACTGGGAAGAGTTGGAAAGGCAAAGCTTCCTGCTGAAAGAGCTTCAGAACCCCAGACCTCTACTGCCACATAAGTGGTCTCCCTCTCCTGAAGTTCAGGAAGTGATTGATACCTGTCGTGTGGTTGCCGCCGAAGGCTCCAGAGCTTTGAACTGCTACGTGATTTCCATGGCTACCCAGCCATCGGATGTACTGGCGGTTGCTCTACTGTTGAAAGAGTGTGGCGTGGATTTCGACATGCCCATCGCACCACTGTTTGAAACACTGGATGATCTGGACAACGCGGCTGAGTGTATTCGTCACCTGCTCTCATTACCCTGGTACCGTGGTTACTGCCATGGTGGTCAGATGGTCATGATTGGTTACTCTGACTCTGCAAAGGATGCTGGCTGGATGGCTGCAGCCTGGGCACAGTACCGTGCGATGGAAGAAGTCACTGCGGTATGTGCTGAGGCTGATGTCAGATTGACCCTTTTCCATGGCCGCGGTGGTACCATTGGTCGAGGAGGCGGCCCTGCTCATGCGGCTATCCTTTCCCAGCCTCCGGGCTCGGTAAATAACCGTCTGCGGGTGACTGAGCAGGGTGAAATGATCCGCTTCAAGTTTGGTTTTCCTCAGGTGGCTGTACAGAGCCTGATGCTTTATGCCAGCGCGACACTGGAAGCAACACTGCTGCCTCCGCCAGTACCCAAGCAGGAATGGCGGGAGGTAATGGATCAGTTGTCAGCTGATTCCGTTAAAGTGTACCGTGGTATTGTTCGTGAAGAGCCTGACTTTGTGCCTTACTTCCGGGCTGTAACGCCAGAAATGGAGTTGGGTAAACTGCCGCTAGGGTCGCGTCCTGCCAAGAGAAAGCCTAATGGTGGTGTTGAAAGTCTGCGAGCAATTCCCTGGATTTTTGCCTGGACACAGATTCGCCTCATGCTGCCTACCTGGTTAGGCTGTGGTGAAGCGCTGGAGAATGCTGTCAAAAATGGCAATCGGGATGTGCTGGAAGAGATGATGACCAACTGGCCTTTCTTTAAGGCTCGTCTGGAAATGCTGGAGATGGTCTTCATGAAGACCGACGCTCAACTGGCCAAGTATTATGAAGATCAGCTGGTACCCGATAATCTTCGCTATCTGGGCGAAAAATTAAGACGTATGTTGTCGTCTGCCATCGAAGTGCTGCTGGATCTTAAGGAAGGGGATGAGCTGATGTCATCTCATCCGCAGAACAAAGAAGCCATTGGTCTGCGTAACCCTTACACCGATCCACTGAACTTCCTTCAGGCTGAGTTGCTGCAGCGGGTTCGCTCTCATGAAAAGGTGGCGGGAGAAGATGCTGAAGTGGGAGAAGAGCTTGAGCAGGCGCTGATGATCACGATTGCTGGTATTGCCGCAGGTATGCGAAATACAGGCTAATTCAGAACGTTTCACAGCTCCTGAGTAAAAAGCACCCAGATTAATCGTCTGGGTGCTTTTTTATTTTTATCACAGGTGATTTAAAGAATTATCGAACTATACTGGGCTGGTCTCGTTTAATTTGAGTATGCTTTTGGCAATTTTCAACAGTCCCTGAAACCTCTCTCTATTTCTTCTTCATTCCACCTCATCATACCCGTGCATTTAGCGAAGTGTGCTTTCTGGACCTGATCTGGAGCCGTTATGTCGCAATTCAATATCCTGAATCAACCCAAACCTTTTTACCTGATCTTTTTTATCGAGTTATGGGAGCGCTTTGGTTATTACGGTCTTCAGGCTCTGTTATCGATCTATCTTGTACGTCAGCTGGGTATGGAAGATGAAGATGCATTTATTACCTTTGGTGCATTCAGTGCATTGGTCTTTGGATTTGTGTCTATCGGAGGGTTTGTAGGGGATAACATTTTTGGTACCAAGCGGACCATGGTTCTGGGAGCTGTGGTGATGATGGTCGGTTACCTGATCATGGCAATGGCTGGTCATCAGCAGACGACTGTTTATGTGGCTCTGGGTTGTATTGCCGTTGGGAATGGCCTGTTCAAGGCGAATCCTTCCAGCCTGCTGGCGAAATGCTATGAAGAAGAAGATAACCGGCTGGATGGTGCTTTTACCCTCTATTATATGTCCATCAATATAGGCTCGTTTCTGTCTATGACACTGGTTCCTTATATTGCGGAATACATGGGGTGGGGAGCCGGTTTTATGGCGAGTGCCATAGGCTTGTTTGTGGCTGTGAGTAATTATTTCTTCATGCGCCACTGGGTAGGCGATATCGGTTCTGAGCCCGACTTTCGACCGGTACCCTGGAAAACCCGGCTGTTACTTTATTCAGGCATTATTGTTGCCTGTGGCATCAGTGCGTGGATTTTGCATTATCTGTTAATGGCCAATATTCTGCTGGCCCTGGTGAGTACAGCTGCATTGCTGATGTTTCTGAAAGAGATTATTGCTGCCCAGGGGCAGGAACAGCGAAGAATGCTGGTCGCTCTAATTCTGATGCTCGAAGCGGTTGTGTTCTTTGTGATGTATATGCAGATGCCCACTTCACTCAACTTCTTTGCCATCAATAATGTTGAGCCGGTGATCCTGGGCATCACCATTAACCCTGTGACATTTCAATCATTGAACCCGTTCTGGATTATGGTGGCCAGTCCGATTATGGCCTGGATATATAACCGTACAGAGCTGCATGGTGGCGGCCCCAGCATGCCCCTTAAGTTTGCCCTGGGAATGCTGTTTACATCCATCAGTTTTCTGGTGTTTCCATTAGCGGCCTATTTTGCCAATCAACAGGGGATGGTCTCTTCTGGCTGGATGGTATTGAGCTATTTCTTTCAGTCCATTGGTGAGCTGCTGATCAGCGGTTTGGGGCTGGCCATGGTGGCCCAACTGGTACCCGAGCGCCTGCACGGGTTCATTATGGGGATCTGGTTTTTAACCAGCTCTGCGGCATCGGTTATTGCCGGGTATGTGGCCAGCCTGACCGCTCTGGAAATTGATGACCTGTCTTCTGCTGTCGACACATTGCCTGTCTATAGTGAGTTCTTTACTGACATGGGGCTGTTTTCACTGACTGTCTCTGTCGGTATGTTGCTTTCTGCACACTGGTTAAACCGAATGATTGCGGATTAAAAGAAACTCCAGCCCTTCAACAGCATCACTTTGGTGAAAATGAGCTACCCTGTGAGGGTCGAAGTTTATTGTGAGGTAAGTGCTTATGCCGTTTGTTTCTGTGAAAACGGTCAAAGGGCTATTTAATGAAATCCAGAAGCAGGAAGTGATGGATGGTATTTCTGAGCTGCTGGTGAAGGTTGCTGCAGGTGGTGAAGATCGTTTTCAGCAGGCGGTCTGGGTTGTGATTGAAGAGCAGGAACCCGGAAACTGGAGTCTGGGGGATAATAGTCCTGAGCTTGAGGCATCAAGACAGAAGCGAGGAACCGGAAAGTCCTGATTTCGTTAACAACATTGCTGTCGATGACCGAGTGTGGTCGACAGCCGGTTCGGGGAGATTTTCATTATGAAGGTATCTCACCATGGTTTCGCTGTTGTTTCTGCTTAACTTTATTGCTGCCATTGCCTTGCTGAGGAATTCCCTTAAGTTCGGACTGAGTGTCTATTCTTTTGCCTTCTTTTTGTCCATTTACTGGTTTCAGTTTCACGCTACATCAACATTACGAATTCTTTTATAAATTGTCTGAAAGAGTGAGTATGCATGTACTTTCAACGCTATGACTTACCAGTGGTTCTGCGCTATCTGAATGCGCTTGGCCTGTTGGCACTGGAAGTAGTGCTAGTGTACGCATTTTACGACCAGTTTTATAAACATGATCTGCCATGTCCTCTCTGCTTGCTACAGCGAGTGGGTTTTGTTGCCTGCATGATTGCCCTGTTGCTGAATGTCTCTTATGGCCCTAAGCCATGGCACTATGGCCTGTTATTGTTATCCGCTGTTTTTGGCGCGGCAGTGGCACTGAGGCAGGTCAGCCTTCATGTCATTCCAGGAACACCTCCATACGGTGAAGATGTCTTTGGCATGCACTTTTATACTTGGGCATTTGTCTCGTTTGTCAGCATTATTCTGTTGACGAGTATGCTCTTATTAATACCTGGTCAGTATATGGGGAGTAATGGACCGGGCTTCATTCCCTATACGCTCCAGCCTTTCTGGGTGAAAACAGTGATCACTATAGGGCTTATGATTATTCTCACCAATGCCGGGTCTTCTTTAATTGAATGTGGATTCTGGGTTTGTGATGACAACCCTGAGAGGTATAAGCTGCTAGTACCAGGGCGGTAATTCATTCACGTTTGAAGAAGCAATATGTATTCGTTGTCGTATTGTTTAGGTGTTTTTGCTGAAATGGTTATCAATTTAGCGGTTTCTTCTGCCTTCGTCTTGCGTTTACTCCCTAATCTGTAGATCATCTTTACCTGCAATAACCAATAATAATAGCTTTGAGCGGGAAAAGTGACGTTTTGTTAAACAGGCAAATCCTGTCGCAGTCTCGTAGCGCTTTATAAGAAAAAGGGAAACAGCTCATGAAGTGGTTGACGTCATTCCTCCTTGCGATGTCTCTTTCCGTCAGTGGCCTGGCTCTTGCAGCAAGTTCTGCGGAAGATATTGCTGCAACGATCAAGCGAAAAACGCTCACCTTTGCCGCCCCGATGTGGGATGGATATACTCATAAAGATGGTACAGGCCTTTACTGGGAGATTCTGAAAGAAGTCTACACGCCTCTGGGGTTTAAGCTCCGCCTGAAAAACCTGCCCTGGAACCGCAGCATGAAACTGATGACTGAATATCGTGCAGTGGATGGTGTACCAGGTGAAGGTCTTGATTCTGATTATGAAAATCTGACATTCAGTAAATACCCGCTGGAGCCTGAGTACCTTGCAATTGCCTATCAGGAGGGAGCCGTTCGATCTTTTGATCAGTGGCCTGACCTGACCGGAAAGGTGGTCGGTATGAGAAAGGGGTATAACCTGATCCCGGATGGTGAAAAGTACGGTGACTTTGAAGTCAAAGAGTTCATCAATATGAAGAAAGGCATAGCTCTTCTGGAAATTGGTGACATTGATGTTCTGGTGGATGAACTGGCCGAAATCGAAGCGGTTGCCGAGAAGGAAGAGATTGAGCTTGAGCAGTTCGAAATTGCTGAATTTGTGACCGGAAACTACTACTACATGTCATACGGCGATGGCCATGTAAGCAGGCCGTTGGCGGATATTTTCGATGCACGTATTGAAGTTCTGGCAAAACAAGGCCGTCTGCAGGCACTGTATGACGAATGGGAAGTGGATATTCCTCAGCCATTGACGGAGCTGGCAAGCCAGTAAGGTGAATAAGATTTAGTTCCCTTGGTAATTACCCTGCTATAAGATGCGAAAAATAAAAGATAATAAGCATGTGATGGAGTGATTGTGCCGGAAGTAGTGATCAGTGGTACCGGGTTATACACCCCGGCGGGGGCCATCAGTAATGATGAGCTGGTCAACGCATTCAATGCCTGGGTCGATCAGGAGAATGATAAGAATAAAGTCGCCATAGCCGCCGGTGAGTTGGAACCACTGGCCAGAAGTAGCAGTGAGTTTATTGAAAAGGCGTCCGGAATCGTTAACCGGTATGTGGTAAACCGGGAAGGTGTTCTTGATCCTCAGAGAATGGTTCCACTTATTCCGGAGCGTTCCAATGAAGACATCTCTGTCCAGTGCGAAATGGCACTCCATGCTGCCAGAGGAGCGCTTGCTCAGGCTCAGGTAGATCCATCACAGGTGGATATGATTATTGTGGCCTGTTCCAATATGCAGCGGCCATATCCTGCTATTGCGGTTGAAATCCAGCAGTTCCTCGGTGGTGGCGGTTACGGCTACGACATGAACGTTGCCTGCTCTTCGGCGACATTTGGTATTAAATCTGCCGTCGATGCCATTCGCAGTGGGTCCGCAAAACGGGTATTGATGGTGAACCCGGAAATTTGTTCCGGCCATTTGAACTTCCGTGACCGGGACAGCCACTTTATTTTTGGTGATGCCTGTACTGCCGTTTTGCTTGAGAGTGAAGACATTGCCAAGCGAAAAGATGGCTATCGAGTACTTGGTTGTCACCTGTGGACACAATTTTCCAATAACATTCGCAATAACTTTGGCTTTTTGAATCGTGCGGATGAAGCGGGTATCGGCAAGTCAGATAAGCTGTTTGTCCAGAATGGTCGAAAGGTCTTTAAAGAAGTCTGTCCTCAGGTGGCCAAGCATATCTCTGAGCACCTTGAGTCTCTAGCACTTCATCCCAGTGACTTAAGTCGTCTATGGTTGCATCAGGCAAACTTGAATATGAATCAACTCGTGGCGCGCAAGCTGCTGGGGCGTGAGCCAGCTGCTCATGAAGCACCGGTGATTCTTAATGAGTACGCTAATACCAGTTCGGCCGGTTCGATCATTGCGTTCCATAAGCATTCGCTGGACCTGAAATCTGGGGACAAAGGGGTTATATGCTCCTTCGGAGCAGGTTACTCCATCGGTAGTGTGGTGGTTGAAAAGCAGTAATACCCATAATGGCGTTAGAATATCCTCTAAGACCCGGTGATAAGTCCAAACTTGTCACCGGGCTTCTGGCTGTATATCCTTGTCCGCTTTTCGATAAGTTTGTCAATTATTCCAAGCCAGACGATGTCTCTATAATACGATCTCTTTCAGCAGAGAACGGATGGCTGGCAACAGGAGCTTTTCATGCGCGTTATTCTGCTGGGTGCACCGGGCGCCGGTAAAGGGACTCAGGCCCAATTTATCATGGAAGAGTACGGTATCCCTCAGATCTCTACCGGGGATATGCTGCGGGCTGCCATCAAAAATGGCACTGAGCTGGGCAAAAAGGTCAAGGCCGTTATGGATTCCGGAGCCCTGGTGTCTGATGACATCATCATTGCCCTGGTAAAAGAGCGGATTGCTGAAAGTGATTGTGCCAATGGTTTCCTGTTTGACGGGTTCCCACGCACCATTCCCCAGGCAGAAGCCCTGCGTGATGCCGGTGTTGCCATTGACCACGTGGTTGAAATTGCTGTTGAAGATGAAGAAATCGTCAAGCGCATGAGTGGTCGTCGCGTACATCCTGAAAGTGGCCGTACCTACCATGTGGTGTTCAATCCGCCCAAGGAAGAGGGTAAGGATGATGTGACGGGTGAAGCTCTGGTGCAGCGTGCAGACGATGAAGAAGAAACCGTACGCAAGCGTCTGGGAGTCTATCATGACCAGACTGCACCACTGGTTGAGTTCTACCAGAAAGTGGGTGGAGATACCCGTTACAGCCGCATTGAAGGTGTTGGCTCTGTTGACCAGATCAAACAGCAGGTACTGGACACGCTGAAGCCCGTTGCTGCCTGAGCATTGATTGCATAACAAAACAAAGAGTCGGGGGTGTGAAAGCGCCACCGACTTTTTTGTAATTAATGAAAATACGGTTGTAATGAGCGGCCTGTCTTTTCAAAATAGCGCTCATTCACAGAGCAGAAGCCTTTCCATGTTGCTGACGCTCACCATAACAGTAAAGACTCCCCATGAAACTGCTTGCTCTTGATACTGCAACGGAAGCTTGCTCTGTTGCCCTTAACCTTGATGGCGAAGTGATCGAACGCTTTGAGCTGACCCCCCGCCGACACAGCCGTGATCTGCTTCCAATGGTTGAAGACATTCTGTCTCAGGCTGGTTTAAGCCTTAAGCAGCTGGATGCTCTGGCCTTTGGTCGGGGGCCTGGCGCATTTACCGGCCTCAGAGTGGCTACTGCCATGGTTCAGGGGTTGGCGTTTGCGGTTGATCTTCCGGTAGTTCCTGTCTCGACGCTGGCAGCTCTGGCTCAGCAGGGACTCAGAGAACACAAAGCATCAAAGGTATTGAGTGCCATCGATGCCAGAATGGATGAGGTCTATTGGGGCGCATTTTCCGAGTCTGAAGGTTTAATGGTGCCGGTTTCAGCAGAGGTAGTGACCGTCCCGGAGCAGGTTGTGGTACCCGTTATGGAAGGGCATTGGTTTGGTATGGGGACTGGCTGGGCGTTCAGAAACCGACTGTCTGCAAACGTAGTTGACTGCCAGATTGAAGCCTGGCCTCATGCCCAGGATATAGCACTGCTGGCTGCAGCCGACTTTAAACAGGGTAAAGGGCTGCCTGCGGAGCAGGCCATGCCGGTTTATCTTCGGGATAAGGTGGCTCTGAAAAAATCAGAACGCTAAAACCTCTTAAGACAGAAGGACCGTTATGGATACTCTACAGACCATCATCCTGGCGCTGATCCAGGGCATTACCGAATTTTTACCCATCTCCAGCTCAGGTCACTTGATTCTACCTGCTCAGCTGCTTGGCTGGACGGACCAGGGACTGGCATTTGATGTCGCTGTACACATTGGTACGCTGGCTGCTGTTATAGCCTATTTCTGGAAAGACCTCTTCGCTATTGCCCGAGACTGGCTGGGCTCTCTCGTTGGAAAGGGTGCTACATTTAACAGCCGCCTGGGCTGGTATCTGATTTTTGCCACATTGCCGGCCGTGGTATTTGGTCTGGCCCTGAAACAAATGGGGCTGGATGAGGCGATGCGTACTGTGGCTGTTATTTCTGGTACTACGTTGATTTTTGGGGCGCTGCTGGGATGGGCTGACGTGAAGGGTAAGCGTATTCAGCCTCTGGAGCAGGTCACCTTTAAGCAGGCAATGCTGATTGGTTTTGCTCAGGCTCTGGCCCTGATTCCCGGTACCTCGCGCTCAGGTATAACCATGACTGCAGCCCTGATGATGGGCTTTACCCGTGATGCGGCTGCCCGGTTCTCATTCTTGCTTTCGATTCCGGTGATTCTGGGTGCTGGTAGCCTGTTGATGCTGGATCTGGCAAAAAGCTCTGTACCTGTGGACTGGCAGACACTCTCGCTTGGAACCTTGGTATCGGCTGTCAGTGCCTGGGTCTGTGTACACTACTTTCTGGCGTTTATTAACCGTATAGGGCTCATGCCATTTGTCATCTATCGGATGATTCTGGGTGTGGTATTGCTTGGGTTTGTATTCTTTTAGAACGTTTCATTGGTATATGGCCGACTGAGAACCAGCCGGTCATTTAAGCTGTCGGCTTCACGCGCTTTTGATTTTTTCGTAAGTCTTGTAGAGAACCGCTTCTTCCTTGGTAATCCGCTTACTCAGTGCTTTGATGATGTTGTTGCAGTCCTGCTGAAAGTGTTCAACGGTATTGTCACCGCTCTCATACAGGGTAAAAAAGGCCATCACGTCCGCAGAAATTTTATCCATATCAAGTGCATAGTCAGTCAGGGTGGACTTCAGGCTTTCATCGTTTTCAGCAGCTTCTCTCAGTACAGGGTAAAGGTACTTATCTTCTTTGTTTAAATGAGCCAGTAACATTTTTTTGGCGGAAAGAATCAGGTCCCGACCCTGCTGGTTACCAACACCCACTTCACGAGCCTGCAAGAGTAAGTCACTGATTTGCAAGTGTTCGCTTTTGAATTCCTGAATCAACTGAGACATATGTGTTCACTCCCTGAACATGACGGTTTCTAATAGTTTAGGACGTGATTCCCACATATGTCTCACATCATTAATGGTTAACCATTTTGAGTGGCAGGTTCACCTTCTGGCTCTTCTTCAACCTCCATGCGCTGACCAGGCAGAATAAGGTTGGCCAATACGGTGACAATGGCACCAAGCGCAATACCATTACCCATTACTGTCTTGAGTGCGGTTGGCAGCTGACCCACAATTTCTGGTCGGTAAGTGACCGCCAGGCCAGCAGCAACCCCAAGGGTAAGCACCATGGTGTTCCGGCGGGAGAAATCAATCGTCTTGATGATGCCGATACCGCCAGCCAGAATCATGCCGAACATAATAAGGCCAGCCCCACCAATCACAGGCTGGGGAACACTGGCAATCAGCGCACCCAGCTTGGGCAGCAGGCCTGCAGCCACAAGAATACCGCCTGCTGCCATGACCACATAGCGGCTGGCAACACCGGTAACGCCAACCACACCAATATTCTGGCTGAATGAGGTTGTCGCGGTGCAGTTGAAAAAGCCGGCAATGATACTGTTCAACCCTTCCCAGCGAATACCGGCACTCAGTCTCTTGCTATCCAGACGGGTATCACAGTAGTTGGCCAGCGCGAGATAGTCGCCGGTGGATTCCACCATAGAAACGATATAGGCAACACACATGGCGACAATAGCGCCAGCATGGAACTCGACACCAAAATGCAGTGGATTGGGAATGGCAACAATCGCAGCTTCTGCAACACTGGTCAGATCCAGTCGACCCAGAGCGAACCAGAGTGCATAGCCAACGGTTAAACCAATAATAATGGCAGCGGCAGAGATAAAGCCTTTAAACCACTGGTTAAGAACCACCACCACGGCAAATACCGCCATGCCCACACCAAGATTTACGAGACTGCCATAATCCTCAGCGCCATGGCCGCCGCCCAACCAGTCAACGGCAACCGGAAAGATGGTCATACCGATCAAACAGACCACAGTACCAGTCACGACAGGAGGAAACAGCCTCCTCACCTGAGGCATGATAAAGCTGAGCAGTATTTCGAAAATACCACCGGCGATGGTTGCCCCAATGACGGCAGCAAACCCGTACTGGAATCCAATGGATATGGCAACGCCGACAAAGGCAAAACTGGTGCCCTGAATCACCGGGAGCTTTGCCCCCATATTGTAACGTCCCATGCCCGTCGCCTGAACGATACTACCCAGACCGGACATCAGCAGGGAGGCGTTAACCAGAATAATGGTTTCCTGAACAGAGAAGCCAAGAACAGAGGCAATAACCAATGGAGCACCAATGATTCCCGGGAGTGCTGATAACAAGTGCTGAAGACCCAGTATCAGGCACTTGGCCAGTGGGGGGCGGTCATCAAGTTTGTAGTAAAGCTCCATCGTTTCCTCCGTTAAAGCACTTGCTCCCAACGTATTGGCTGCTTAATGCTTTTAACTGTTATGTGTAATTATTGATCGGTGAAACTGGATTTTTTGGAATTTGATTTGGCCATTTATGTATTAAATAAATGCGATGATTTTTTTAAAAACTGTTGTTGTCTGTGTAAAGTTGTGAACATTTAAAAGCTCAGGCCATTTTGTTTTTTTGATTTGCGTCACTGGAAATTAAATTTAATAAATTAATACGTTTTTTATGTCTGGTTTTTAGCCAACTCTGTTTAATGTGATGGTTTGTTATACACAGGATTGAATTAATGAATGAACTTCAGACGGTAACAGTTCTCTAAATTAACCGGATCACGAACCGTTTTTCTTTGCATAGCTACTTATTGCCAGTGTGGAGTATCCACAGGATAATCCGCCGTCGTTTATGGCTGGAGATACCTTCCAGGTGATTTCTAATAGCCATAGCGCCATGACCGGAGGTGAGCGGCGAAGTGGTTGGTGTGCATCGTACAGAACCTCTACATTTTAGATGTTTGTGTTTTTGAAAAATGAGTGGGCAACTGGAATGAGCCAAGCTGGCGAATATATCGATTCCTATTATCAGGCCACCGGGCATTCACTTCCGCTTCAGCCTGTGCTGAACGGAGATATCACTGCGGATGTCTGCATCATCGGTGGTGGTATGACCGGCTTTAACGCGGCCATTGAACTGCGCAAGCGTGGCTTTGATGTGGTGCTGCTGGAATCTGGCCGTATTTCCTGGGCGGCTTCCGGTCGAAATGGCGGGCAGTGTCTGGCGGGTTTCTGTCTGGGGCTCCGTGAGGTGGATGAAACTTTTGGCCCGCAATGGGGCAAGCAGCTGTGGGATCTTTCCTGCGAGTCGCTGGATATCGTTCGCGATCGTATCCGTGAATTCAATATCGACTGTGATTTTCAGCAGAACTATATCGAACTGGCTATCAAGCCAAGCCAGGAAAAAGAGTTGAAGTCCTGGCTGGAGCTGAAACAGACCCGTTATGACTACCCCAGTGTCAGCTGGTGGGATCGCGACAAAATCCGGGAAGTGACCTCAACAGAGAAATATCTGGGTGGGCTGTTTGATACCAACAGCGGCCATATGCATCCCCTCAACTACACACTGGGTCTCGCCCGCGCAGCAATTGATCTGGGTACTCGCGTATTCGAGCAGAGCAAGGTGATTAAACTGGTCAAAGGCAGTTCAAACCGGATACTGACAGAGCAGGGGAGTGTGAAGGCGAAGCAGGTGCTTCTGGCTTGTAATGCCTACATTGACGGCCTCAACCGGAAAGCGGAAAGCAAAGTATTGCCAGTGGCCTCGTACATTGCCGTTACCGAGCAACTGGGGGATCGACAGCCCATTACCAATAAAATGGCCATGTCGGATTTAAACAACAGTCTCGACTATTTCCGTCCAACTGCGGATGGCCGAATTCTGTTTGGTGGCGTTAATCACCCATTCAATGGCGAATACAGTGACTCCAAAGAGCGCCTGCGTCAGCGGATGCTGAAGGTATTTCCAACACTTGATGATGTGAAAATGGAGTATCACTGGGGTGGTTTGTTCGCCGTTACCCGGGAATACATGCCGCATATTGAGCATCTGGGTAATGATATCTACACAGCGCATGGCTATACGGGGCACGGTGTCGCACTGACCAATATTGCCGGGCGAGTGGTTGCTGAAGCAATGGCAGGAATGTCTGAGCGATTCGATGTGTTCTCCCGTATTCGCCATAAGTGGATACCAACGCCAAAAGTCCTCCGTGTACCGGCACTGGCCATGGCAATCTGGAAAGCAGAGCTTGAAGATTCCCTGGCAGGCTGACGAAAAAAAACCGCCTTTTCAGGCGGTTTTTTTATTACTGACCGGATGTCAGTTTGGTAAACATACGGTTAATCTGGCGATTAACTTTGGAGGGTAGAACCTCAAAGACGAATAACCGTTCTTTGGCTTCATCAGTTGGATAGATGCCAGGGTTTTCACGAATTTCACCATCCACCAATGGGGTGGCGGTTTTGTTCGGATTGGCATAGGCCACATAATCGGTGATGTTGGCAATAACATCGGGCCGCAGCAGGTAATTCAGAAAGATATGAGCCTCTTCAGGATTTTTGGCATCTTTTGGAATGGCGATCATATCAAACCACAGGCCAGCGCCTTCATCAGGAATAATACCAATTGAATTTTCTAACTACTGTATAACTGCCCAATCACGGGAGCACAGACTGAACAGTCGACCAGCTTCGCTGCAAAGGTTATTCCAAGCTTCACAGCAACAATCTACAATATTTTCATAACCTGAAAATGCTTTGTTTGATAAGTCATGCTCCCGCATCCACTCCCATAGCCTTTCTGAGCTGTTTAACTCCGGTGCGAATGGT
>NZ_LUKQ02000014.1 GCF_001647025.1 Endozoicomonas atrinae | reverse complement strand
CACCCTGATATACGGAGCGCTCCAAAGGTATACGACCGTATAAGGTTTCATAGTGCTTAAGAACCTTTCCTTTGTAGTTCCACTTCTGCTGATTAACGACGATAGGTTCTTTATTGGGTGATTCAAATAGCCCCAATAACTCTTTTGTTCCAAGCTGCCCGGCTTCATTGAGTGCACGCTGTAAACTATCTTCAAGATTCAGCATGTTGCCTGAATCTATAGAAACTTCAATTTGCAAAACGATGCTTTTGGTAGAGCTGGAAATAACAGAAGCGGGCATGACAGTTAACTATTATGAGTGGTGTTCCCATAGTAGCTGTGAAAATAGAGCACTATTGTTTCAATCATTCAGAGAGAGCACCCTATGGGAGGACATTGAAGACTCTCTGGACGAAGCAAAAGCGCTGGCCGCTTCTTATGAGAAAAAACATGAGAAGAAAGTACCGGTTCTTTTTGTGTTGGCCATGGGCGGACGCTCTCCAACCATCGCAGGCACGGGTACGGCGGCTAACTCCATGATTGGTCTGGCAGGCGGATACAACCCTGCAGCAGAGCAGTTCAAAGGGTATAAGGCGCTTTCCAATGAAGCCATGTTGTTGCTGGCACCCGAGGTGATCATTTTCCCTGGGTCCACCAGTAACCCGGATATGACACCGGAAACACTGCTGGAGCAGATGCCTATTCTGAAGCAGACGCCTGCGGGTAAAAGCGGCCGGGTGGTTGCCATCGATGGTAATATGCTACTGGGCGGTCTCGGCCCACGAACAGGAGACGTTGCACTGTCTCTGGCAAAATCTTTTTACTTAGACCAAGGTAATCCATCCTCCAATGAGTCGTAACCATCAGGGGGCACTGCTGTTAACCGGACTGGCAATCCTGCTGCCAGTCGTGGTGATTGTGTCCATTGGAGTTGGCGCTGTTCCAATTCCCGCAGGCGATATTCTGACCATACTGCTTGACCGACTTGGTTTATCTGACAGCGCCATCAGCAGCCAGTCAGCTCTGATTATTGAGTCAATTCGTTTACCCAGAACCCTGCTGGGCCTTATTGTCGGTGGTTCGCTGGCCGTGGCTGGTGCATCCATGCAGGGCTTGTTCAGGAACCCACTGGCTGACCCCAGTATCATTGGTGTGTCCACGGGAGCTGCCCTGGGAGCAGGCATTGCTATCGTTCTTGGTGGCCTGCTGTTTGCTGGTGCATCGTCCCTGATTCAAAGCTACAGCGTATCCATTCTGGCCTTTGCAGGCGGGGTTTTGTCCACCTGGCTGGTTTATAAAGTGGGTACAACCAACAATGGTACTTCTGTTGCCACCATGCTGTTGGCCGGTGTCGCTATCAACGCCCTGGCCGGTGCTGGTATGGGCATGCTGAACTACATCGCTGATGACACCATGCTGCGCAACCTGACCTTCTGGCAAATGGGCAGCCTCGGTGGTGCTACCTGGGATCTGGTCATCATCTGTGCCACGTTATTAGTCCCCGTTATCCTGATCCTGGGTCGTTATGGCCTGGTACTAAACGCGCTGCTGCTGGGTGAGTCTGAAGCCCGTCATCTGGGCATTGACGTACAGAAGGTCAAACTGAAACTGATCTTCCTGACTGCTCTGGCAGTGGGTGTATCCGTTTCCGTCAGTGGTGTTATTGGCTTTGTAGGATTGGTGGTTCCGCATCTGATCCGATTAGCCGTTGGCCCCGATCATCGTATTCTTCTGCCGGCCTCAGCCATGCTGGGCGGCATTCTGTTACTGGCAGCGGATATGATTTCCCGCACCATTGTCGCCCCTGCAGAACTTCCCATTGGTATTGTCACTGCCTTGATGGGTGCCCCTTTCTTCCTGTCACTGTTGTGGCAGCAGCGTAAAAGGATTGCCTGATATGGAAAGAGCAGTAGTAAATACTCTGGAAGTTCAGGGAGTCTCGGTTCATATCGAAGGCAGGAGTCTGCTTCAGGACATTAACCTGACCTTGAAGCCAGGTGAAGTGGTTTCTGTACTTGGCCCGAACGGTGCCGGTAAAAGTACGTTGATGAAAGTCATCAGTGGCGAGAGAAAACCATCCAGTGGCGATGTACTGCTTAATGGCCGGAATGACTGGCCATTGAATCACCAGGCATTGATGCTCGGTGTTTTGCCACAGTCGTCCTCATTGAGCTTTCCCTTTACTGTGGAAGAGGTGGTGCTGCTTGGCCGAATTCCCTGCGCCAGTCATCATGATGAAAATCTTATGATCACCCGGGAAGCCCTTAAGAAAGTTGATGGCTTACACCTTAAGGATCGTCATTACACCACCCTTTCCGGTGGTGAGCGCCAGCGTGTTCATATGGCACGGGTTCTGGCACAGATCTGGGATGAAAGCACTCATGGCCAGCGTTATCTGTTACTTGATGAACCGACATCTGCATTGGACCCAGCCCATCAGCAGCTAACCCTGAAAATGGCCCGACAGGAAGCGGACCAGGGTATCGGCGTTATGGTCATCATGCACGACCTGAATCTGGCAGCACGATATTCTGACCGGATTGTAATCCTGAAGAATGGAAAGATGGCTGCGGAAGGAACACCCCATCAGGTTCTGACACCAGAAACCATTGGAGAGGTGTTTGATATTGAGGTCAGTGTGTCAGAGCACCCTGTCTACCACTGCCCGCTTGTGGTAAATCATTAATTGTGTCTTTTGATTCAAATATGGCTTGATGCTGGTGAACCAAGCCATATTTTTATCAATTAACAAAAACTACTCTCCTGCAGGAAGCGGATGCCTACCCCAATGTTCAGCTTCATTTCCAGCAGGGATCAGGCTCTTTGGCCCAAGGCTATGAGCGTACTTCTCAAAAACCTGGGATATATATTTTTCAAGGGAGCGCAGCCCTGGGTCTTGATCAGTTTCAATAAAGGCATGAATCATTTCATGGCCACTTTCAGGTAGCGTAAAGTCTGCGAAAAGCTTACCTGCAGACTGATAGCGCCTTTCCTTATTTGGAACCATGATTTCAAATGCAATTTTCTTTTTCGCCCTGCTATCAAAACCTTCAAATACTACTTTATCCAGCCTGGAGGCTATTGCTTCAAGCTCAGGGTCATGGGCACTTAACTCGTGAATATCACGATTACCAGCAAGAATGATCGTATCGGGCAAACGCACTTCTGTTTTAAGGTATGGACTGTAGTAAGAACGATTCGATGGATCGAGCAGCTTCAACATAAATGACAGAACGTCCTTGCTTTTCTCATTTCCGGATATGAACAAACGATCAAACTCATCAATCAACAGAACCTGATTGTGATGATTAATATCCTGGCTCGAATCTGTACGAGCAACGATAGCATCAAGAATTCTTCCCGCCTTTGCATTGGCACTTTCAAAAGGGGTTCCGACAATATCATCAATACTTGCACCATCCAGAGTGACGACGGCAAGGTTAGTCCCCATCGCTTCAGCAAGCTGCCTGGCTGCATGGGTTTTTCCGGTACCTGGTGCACCTAAGAAATAAATCGGATAATGACTGTCGAAAATTGATGCATCCGTCTGCTGATAAATCAACTCGGAATGAGCAAACAGTTTTAACCGGTCGGCCACATAGGTTGGATAATCTCGAAGAACCTCATCGATTTTGTCTTCATCATACACCAGTTCTTTAGAGTAAAACGGAAGCCTTAATGCTTTATCAAGAATTTTCTGCAACCGGCTAAGAGCTTCACTGCTGGGGCTTCGCCAGAAACTGTAAAACAGTTCATCCTCAATGTAATGCTGAGTGCGCTTATCCAGCAGTGCTTTCTTTGCACCATAGGCCAATATCAAATTCTCTTCTGCAAGTTTTGGAGCAAATATTCCGTAATAGACATTCATACCAAATGGAATAGCGGTGGCGACTGTTATCCCGACACCTAATCCAATAGCAGCTGAAATTAATATGTGACCAAAAGCTGAGCTAGTAACCATAAAGTTCGAAATAGCGTCTTTGTAGGCAAGCGCTGTGCCTCCAACGATAAAAGCTGGAATATAAAACGCAAGATAGGGTAACGACTCATACAATGAATACTCGCGCAGCACCCAGTCATATTGTCGTTTTGCTTCTGCCCTGCCAGCTCTAACCTGGGCATCAACTGGCTGCCCCGCATATCCGGCAACTTGAATACGATCAAAGAAACGGTTGTTTGCCATATACTGCCTGACATAACTGATATGTAATTTATCCGGCGTTACCGTAGTCTCATCTGCTTGAGCTATGGGAATCAAAATAATAGAAACCAAAAAGGAAATGCAAAACTGTTTAAACTGCTTCATTAACTTCAACCTTATTACTTTAGATTGACTTACCATTTGGATAGACAATTTTTTTTTTACCAAGGTTCACATGGAGCACTTTTTCCAATAACCAAGATACATTTGAAATAAAACCAGCAAATCTGGAAAGTCTAGATAACTTTATTTATTAGAGGGCAAAAATTAAAAAGCACGTTGTATAAAAGCAGTGTTCTTATTTAAAATCGTAAAAGCCCTATAGCCTATTGGCATGCTGATATTACTCAAAATATTGTCAATACTTAGATGGAAATTCACTTCAGCTGCTTAATCCTGAAAAGGCCAATCTTCCCATCACGTAACCACACCAGCCAAACGGTGGTAAACCGAAGTTTTTCACCTGAAATCTGTTGATCTGTATCAATTGCACACCGTGCGATAAATACAAATAATAATAATTCTCATTTTTAAGTTAGAACGATCCAATTATGGTTGCCAGACACACCCTGGGTCCCGAGCTGACCGGGATATCATCCCCTGATCCACTGAAGTTTGCCTTTGCCGGCAAAAAGTCAGCCCATACCCACAGCGGCTCCATTCCGGTTCCTGCAGAGCAGACTCAGGACGTGTACCGGCAACTGATGGATAGCCCTGCAAACCCTCTGCTGCTCGCTTCTGGTAAGCGACTGGCCTATATCCACATCCCTTTTTGTCGCACTCATTGCTCTTATTGTGGTTTCTTTCAGAACACCACGAAGAAAGATGAGGTAGCCCGTTATGTTGATTACCTGGAACGGGAAATTCGCATGTCGGCGCAAGATGCCTGGACACAGGAAGGCCTGTTCCATGGTGTTTATTTTGGCGGTGGTACCCCCACGGATCTAACACCAGAACAAATTCTTCGTCTTGGCAATGCGGTTCGAGAGTCCTTGCCGCTGGCCAATGACGTAGAGATGACCTTTGAAGGTCGCTTTCATGGCTTTGATAACGACAAAATTGCTGCCTGCCTGGAATCAGGGTTTAACCGGTTTTCCCTGGGGGCACAGAGCTTTAATACAACCATCCGTCGTCGTATGAGTCGTATCGATTCTGGTGAATTTCTTCTGGAAAGACTGGATTACTTTAACAGTCTCAACAACGCAGCAGTCGTCGTAGACCTGATGTTTGGTTTGCCTGGTCAAACCCTGGATGACTGGGAGCAGGACCTTCACACCTTCCTGCAATCCAAAGCTCATGGTGTAGACCTTTATCAGCTGATTCTTCTGGGCTCCAGCCGAATGAAACAGTCCATTGAAAAAGGTTCCATGCCAGAGCCAGCCAGCTCACCTGAGCGTGCTGAAATGTTCCGCAGGGGTGTTGATATCCTGAGCTCCCACAAAGTAGGGCGACTGAGCGTCAGCCACTGGGGAAGGGATACCCGGGAACGGAATATCTACAACCATGGTGTAAAGTCTGGTGCCGAAATCATGCCATTTGGTTCCGGTGCAGGTGGTAACTTTGCTGGGCACAATGCCATGAGTCTTAGAACGCTACCAGCTTATTACGAAGCTCTGGATACTGGCAAAAAACCCCTGATGATGATGAGCAAGGCTACGGGTAATAAGCCGCTATTGGGCACCATCGGCTCTGGCTTTGACCGTGGCTGGCTGGAAATTGGCAAGCTTGATCATGTCGGCGGAGAAGGAATGAGCGAGCACTGCATGTCACTTTTTGAAGCGTGGCAGGACAACGGACTGGCCACTATTCACCATGGAATTCTCGACCTGACGCTGCCTGGACAGTTCTGGAACGTCACGATGCACCAGGCACTGATTAACTTTCTTGAACAACACCCATTAGACGGACAAAACACGGAGAAAGCTGCATGACTCTGGCTCAACAGGTGCAGGATATTCTGACCGAAAACCCGGCAATTTTACCTGCAGAAATTGCTAACCAGCTGAATGCCAGCGAACTGGACGTGATTCAGGCCATGCCTGCTGACATGGTGACATTGATTGATGCCAGCCATTACCTGGATGTACTGAGAGACATCAAAACCTGGGGCGAACTGACTCTGGTTATTGATGTGGATGGTTCTATTTTTGAAATGGTCGGCCATTTTCCAAAAGGCGGCGAGAAGTTCGGCTATTACAATCTCAGTGATCGCCGTACACCACTGAAAGGACACCTGAAGGTGGATAATGTTGCAGTTATCGCGCTGGTCAGCAAGCCATTCCATGGTGTTGAAACACGCTCTGTTCAATTCCTGAGCAAGCAGGGCCGTATGTTGTTTAAAGTTTACCTGCGCCGGGATAAAGAGAAGAACATTTTGCCTGAGCAGCTGGAAAAGTTTGAGGCATTGAAGAAACTCTCCGCCTCATAAGTAAACACCTGGTAGCTAAGGTATAGCTCCTTGGTTACCAGAATATAAAATTACAGTGTTTAATCGGCGCCGCTGTACAGAGCACTTCTGTACAGTCTGGTTAACAGCCACCTAATGTATTATCCACTTTTCTAACGGGATAATAATGATGGTGTCTATTTCCTATATATATTGTCGGAAGCTGCTCATTGATTTCATTGACAGCAGCATCTTCTCTTTCAAAAAAAACCATTCTATAATCAAATTCAGAGTCACCAGTTAGTACAATATTTATTCCAAGAGCTTTTGCTAGAACTACTCCTTCTACATTATGCCTCCCCCAAAAGGTTCCACCATTTATAATTAATGACCGGTATTCTGAAAAACTTGAATATTTTGGGGATTGTGGATCCTGATTATTTGTCATCACCAGAAGTTTTAGCACCTCATCGTCTTCTAATGTCTTTAGTAAGACTACCTTAAGAACATCGTAGTCTGGTCGCTGCTTACTACATGACCACTCTTCATTATTAAGCTCTGAATAGAATTGGTCGTACAGCTCTCTTTTTTTATCATCACTGATAAACTGCCATACAGAGTCATACAGACAGTCACCATTATCCTCTGAGATAAATTCTTCAGAAACACTTGCATGACTGAATGCATTAGCCCTAACAAGTGTAAGATTATAATGTTTGCAAATACCTTCAAAAGTAGCCTTACACTGGTCATCATCCTGAAATAGTGACTGTTTTTGTAAATGCGAGTGGGTAAGAAAATAATCTGGAAAAGTTCTCTTTAAACTCTTTAACAAGCCTTCTTGCTGAACAAAATCATAACTTTTGATAGAAACACTGTGTTTCCATAACATTTCAAAATACGGCATTAGAGCTACCGGATCACTATCATCTACATCTTGGCTTTGACAAAATTCTTTCTGCCCCAGCAAATAAACGCCTTCCTGAGATACATACTCAGAAGTCTCTCGAATAGCTTTCTTAACGGGAAAGGTATCTTTATTAGCATCATCTATAAGTTCTTCAACGGTCTCAATATCGTGGTGTCTAGGCTTAAAATAGTGATATGCCCTCCCACCCAAATAAAAAGCCTCTGCCAGAGCTGTAATTATTGGAAACGCAAAATAAATAGCAGGGTTTCTTAGCTCTATTCCAACGCCGGTACAAATACCACCTACAAGAAAAATGCCCGCCACAGTTAGCTTTGAAACCCTGCTTTTACTTTCTGATACGAGAAACCCTTTCCAGGTAGCAGTAGGATTAGATGCACCAGAACTAGGGCTACTGAGGTCAACACCATTTATATTAACAGATCCTTCAAATCCGATAGAGAGCATAGGCAACTCCCATTACAACAACTATAGGTTCTTATGATCAGCTACGTTCATCAATAAACGATTAACACATCTCTTTAATCAGCGTGCTCGCAACAGTCTCAACCTGACTATTTGTCATCCCGGGAAATATTGGCAATGAAAGACAGTGTTCAGACAATTGCTCGCAGACTGGCAACTCATATTCACTGGCAACCCCTACCAGGGCTCTTTGTTTATTTAAAGGCAAAGGGTAATAGATCGCACTGGCAATCCCCTTACTGGCCAGTCGCTTCTTAACCATATCTCTCCCTGAAGGCAAGACAACCGTATATTGATGATAAATATGGTTCTCTCGGTCTTCAGGAAAAATAACTTCCGTTCCTTTCAAAAGTTCACGGTACCATTGGGCGACTTTTCTACGCTGAGCATTAAACTCATCGATATGTTTGAGCTTAACTCTTAACAAGCCAGCCTGAAGTGCATCCAGGCGACTATTGTAGCCTGCACATTCATGATAGTACTGACAGGCACTGCCATGATTACGCAGCATGCGTACCGTTTCGGCTGCTTTTAAGTCGCTGGTAATGATCAGGCCACCATCTCCAAACCCGCCAAGGTTTTTACTGGGAAAAAAACTGAAGGTACCGAGCAACCCGAAGTTGCCCGTTTTTCGAGAGTGGTAAGATGCACCAAAAGACTGTGCACAGTCCTCCAGCAGAATTAAACCATGGCGATCACAAACAGCCTGAATCTCTGACAGAGCCGCAGGCAGACCAAAAAGATGAACAACCAGGACGGCTTTACAGCGGGACGTAATACTTCGCTCCAGCTCAAGCGGATCAATATTGAATGTCTCAGAGTCTATATCAACCAGAACGGGAGTTGCTCCCACCTGCATGATGGCTTCGGCGGTAGCAAAGAAGGTAAACCCGGTTGTTAATACCTCATCCCCTGGCCCAATACCGGCTGCATGCAGTGTCAGAACAAGAGCATCGGTACCATTCGCACAGCTGATGGCGTACTTAGCTCCAAGGTAATGAGCGACTTCCTGTTCAAAAGCCTCAACTTCTTCCCCCATGATAAAACGACCACTGCGCAATATCTCCAGTGCTTTTTTTTCTAACCGCTCCTGAATTGGACGATGCCATGCCTGCACATCCACCATTGGAATGTTATTGATACTATTTTGAGTCATGACTCCCCTTTTGCAATTCAGAAAATGGTATCGATCTTTCCCTCAAACCAATGGCTTTCTATCCTTTATAGTTTATACCGCGCTTATAGACTCAAACCTGTCTCTGCAATGATTTCCGAAATTCTATTGGCCGCATTCAGTGCATCTCTACCATCTTCACCACTGACCTTTGGTGGGCTTGATGCTTCAACACTCAGAAGAAAGTCTTCAATTTCCAACCTGAGAGCATCACTGCCCTGATAGCTCTGCTCATTACACTCAATGGCAGGAATTCCCGGATGCAACTCACCTTCACCTTTAAAGAAATGGCTGACTTTTAATTTCTGAAAGTCAACACAGATGCAGGAGCTCTTCTGAAAAATACGCATCTTTCTTTTGCTTTTCTGACTGATTCGGCTGGCGGTCACATTTGCAACGCAACCATTAGCAAAAGACAAACGCGCCTGGGCAATATCAATCGTCTCCGACAATACCGCACTGCCATTTGCAGCAATATCCATTATCGGTGCATCAACAATATTCAGAATAATATCCAGATCATGAATCATCAGATCCATGATCACATTGATGTCCATGGATCGAGGTTTAAAACTGGCCAGTCGATGCGACTCAATAAACCGGGGTTGCTTAACCTTATCAGAAACGCTGCCCAGCGCAGCGTTGTAACGCTCCAGAAAGCCAACCTGTAGAATGAGATGTTTCTCCCGAGCCAGCTTAATCATTTCCTCGGCCTGAGATAAATTACTGGCGATAGGTTTTTCCACCAGCACATGTACGCCAGCCCTGAGAAAGTCACTGGCAATGGAGTGATGCATGGAGGTAGGGACAACAATACTGACGGCATCAACCTGGCCAATCAGATCCCGGTAATCACTGAAATAGTGGGTATTGCAGTTACTGGCCACTTGCTGGCCACAGACCTTGTCAATATCCGCAATGCCCACAAGATGGCTGGATGCCAGTCGAGCATACTTCTCTGCATGAAATTTCCCGAGATAACCCGCACCAATCACCGCCGTTCGTAGCATTTACTAGCATCACTCTTTAACTGATATGAACGCCGCCACTCTAGAGCACTATTTAGCCGGATATACAATAAGTTGAGTAAACGGTATTCCCTGATCAAGGTTGTCGATAAATAGAAACAGTAAAGATAGACAGAAATTGCAGTTCTGCTAGGCGAATGGAAGGAATTAGGAAGGAAATGAAAGGCAGCAAGACAAGCTGCCCCATAGAAGACTCTTTAAATAGAATCAGCTGCGCTTACCGTATACGGTAATTTCAGCATACTTATGACCACCTATAGCAGTTTTGTAGTCCATCTCAATTTTGTTGATGATGCGATCACCATCTATCAGACGGAACGGCAGTGAACGCTTGCCTTTGTGCAGACGCTTGTTGATGTGAATGGTCTGTGACTTGCCATTACCAAAGACAACTTTGATTTTCTTCATGAAAATCGGAGCTCTGTCCACTTTGAATGCGATAGTATCGTACTTACCCTTGAAGCCACTAACATGGATTACATCCTGTTCGCTCTGAAAAGAAACACGACGCTCGCCGAGCTTTTTCCAGTCATCGGCCATAACGCCAAAGCTCAGCACACTCATCAATACTAAAGTTAAAAGATTTTTCATGGTATTTCTGATCCACTCTAATTCATATAAAAATCCGAGCGGATATTAAGGAAACTCAAGCCACAGCCATAGTCAGTAGACACCCGGAAAAACGGCGGATTACTGCTACCAACAGGGATAACAGCACGTAACCCGCCGATCTGTTAAAACCATATTTACTGATTTCGCAGAACCGGATACCTAATGCAATTGCCCAATCAAATGCCAAAAAAGATAAACTTCAGAATAAATAATGCGGCCAGCACCCACACACTGATACTGACTTCACTGGCCCTGCCTGCCAGCAGTTTTACCAGAGGATAAGCAATAAACCCGAGCGCAATGCCATTAGCAATAGAGAAACTCAGCGGCATCATGATGGCGGTAATCAGTACCGGGCCCGCTTCTGTCAAATCATTCCAGTCAATATTCGCCAGGCTACCGGCCATCAACACCGCAACATAAATCAGGGCACCTGCGGTCGCATAGGCTGGAACCATTGCTGCCAGTGGTGAAAGGAACATGCAGAGCAGGAACAACCCCCCCACAGTGACGGCTACAAGGCCTGTTCGACCGCCTGCAGCCACACCTGAAGCACTTTCTACATAGGATGTAACCGTCGGCGTTCCCACCAGCGCTCCAGCCCAGGAAGCGGTTCCGTCGGTAATCATCGCCCGGTTCATGTTGTGCATCTTGCCATTCTGATCAGCCAGACCAGCCTTATCACCCACGGCGATCAGTGTTCCAGTGGTATCAAACAGATTCACAAACATGAAAGCTACGATAACGCCCAGCATCTCCGGTTTCAAAGCACCCATGATATCCAGCTTGCCAACCACAGGTTCAAGGCTGGGCGGTGCAGAGTATATTCCCTGAAAGGAGATATCTCCGGCCAGCAGGCCTATTCCCGAGACAACAACAATGGCTAACAGCACTGCCGCTTTAAAACCACGGTAAGCCAGACCCAGAATCAACAGCAGGCTCAGACAGGCCATCACAGGGCTGAACTGCGTAATATCACCCAGAGTGATAATCGTCCCCGGACTGGCAACCACTATACCGGCATTTTTCAAACCAATCAGTGCGAGGAAAAGGCCGATACCTGCAGTAATACCAACTCGCAGCCCCTTCGGAATGCTGTCAATAATCCACTCACGGACTTTAAACAGGCTCAGCAGCATGAACCCAATACCACCCCAGAAAACGGCGCCCATGGCCTGTTCCCATGAGTAGCCCATTCCCAGAACAACGGCATAGGCAAAGAAAGCATTCAAGCCCATACCGGGAGCGAGGCCTACCGGCCAGTTGGCATACAGGCCAATAGCGATGGAACTTAAACCTGCGACAAGGCAGGTAGCCGCAAACAAGGCGCCTTTATCCATTCCTGCATCGGACAGCATACCCGGTATCACAAACACCACGTAACACATGGTAATAAAGGTGGTGAAACCGGCCACCAGCTCTGTTTTTACCGTTGTATTATGAGCTTTAAGCTTGAACAGCCGATCCAGAAACGCTGGTTTCTCATCTGCCGATGATAGTGACTTCGTATCCACTGAGTTCATAGAAACTTCCAGTCCTGTATTTTTTATTTTTTATGCTCTGTGCACTGAGGATTTTTTATCCAGCCTGGCAAGACTAACAAGTTGATCTGAATCAATGCAAATTTCTGACTTTATAGTCAACAAAATTCACAGCTGATTACTTGCTATTTTCCTGACCAAATAGTCAAATTAATTAAAATTAAAAAGCTGGAAATGTCATACAGCCTACCCAATGAAAGCTTCAACGAGCTGTCATGGCATTCTCGTCATAGAAAGTCATAATAAAAAGAATGAAAAAGGGACATTGCCATCGTGATTCGCTTTCTTCTAAACGATCGGCTCGTCGTAGTTGAGGACACCGCTTCAGATACCACGGTTCTTGATTATCTTCGAGGCAATACTGAAACCAGTACCACATCTCATGAAAAGCGGACCGGCACCAAAGAGGGTTGCTGTTCGGGTGACTGTGGCGCATGCACCGTTGTGGTTGGTGAGCCAGAGGGTGACCAGCTCAAATACAAGACCATGAACGCCTGTATTGCACTGATGCCTTCACTTCATGGCAAACAGCTACTGACGGTAGAAGATCTTGCAGGCTCCCCCGAGACCAACCAGCGCAATAAAAAGGGTGAGTTACACCCTGTACAGCAGGCACTGGTTGATCACCATGGATCCCAATGTGGCTTCTGCACACCGGGCATTGTGATGTCGTTGTTTGCTCTTCACCATGAAAGTGCAGAAGACAAACCCGATGTTCTTGAAGCCCTTGGTGGAAACCTGTGCCGGTGCACCGGCTACCGCCCCCTGGTTGATGCGGCTAACAGCCTGGCCAATGCCCAAGCGGATGACGAGTTTTTCAGAAACCGTCAACAAACCCTGTCCAAGCTACAAACCATAGAGCAGCAAGGCAGTGTGAGTGGTAGCGGTGCATTTATTCCTACCAGTGAAGGTGAGCTCGCCCAGTATCTGTTGGATAACCCTGACGCCAGAATTCTCGCCGGTGGTACCGATCTTGGGCTCGATGTAACCCAGCAACTGAAGAAAATTGAAAAACTGGTCTCCGTTAAGAATATTCCTTCTCTGCAGACCATTCATGAAGATAACAATGAACTGGTGATTGGCTCTGCGGTCACTTATCGAAAGATAAGCCCCTTACTGACAAAATACTTTCCTGAGTTTGCTCATATGCTGGACCGACTGGGCTCCCAGCAGATACGCAACCAGGGAACCCTGGGTGGCAACATCGGTAACGCCTCACCCATAGGCGACACGCCTCCTGTTTTACTGGCTCTTGATGCTTCTCTGGATCTTCGTCACGGAGATAACATCAGGAATATCCCGCTTAACCAGTTTTTCCTGGATTACAAAAAGACCGAACTTACCTCGGGTGAATACATTGCCCGGATTCGTATTCCCAAAAAACCTCACCAGCTAAAAGTTTATAAACTCAGCAAGCGTTATGGTGATGACATCTCTACCGTCCTTGCCGCGATTAATCTGGAGACCAATGGTGATGGTCAAATAACAAGGGCAAGAGTTGCGTTGGGCGGCATGGCGGCCATTCCCAAGCGAGCGGAACTGTGTGAGAAGATTTTAACCGGATCACCACTGGATAATGAAACGCTCAGCCAGGCAAAAGCAGCTATCCGTCAGGAGTTCAAACCCATGTCGGATGTTCGGGCCAGCAGCGAGTACCGCCTTGAAGCTGCCTGCAATTTGCTGGAGCGTTATTTTATGGAACTGTCTGGCCAGAATGTAAGGATTATCTGTCATGCGTAAACTACCGGATCTGGCCAGTGAACTGAAACAGACTCATAAGCTCGATGGCAGCCCTGAGTTCAATGACAGCCATGAGCTGACTAACAGCCCTGAACTGATCATGAGCAAACAACCTGAAACTCCGATTTCGGCTGACGAGCGTCACGCTCTTCACATGAGCGGAAACCGTTCAGCTAAACACGACAGTGCTCACCTTCATGTGACTGGTAAAGCACTTTATATCGATGATCGCCCGGAAATGACCAACCAGCTGCATGCAGGATTTGGCCTTTCGACAGAAGCCCATGCAGAGATCATCAGCATTAATTTTGATGAAGTATGGAATACTCCCGGTGTTGTAGCGGTCATAACCGCAGACGACATCCCGGGTCACAAAGATATCGGCCCTGTTTTTCCGGGAGACATGCTGCTGGCTGAAGGTCGGGTGGATTATATCGGACAACCGATTTTTGCAGTGGCTGCCACTTCCCATAAAGCCGCAAAAAGAGCCGCTCGAAAAGCCGTAATTCAATATCGCGCACTTGATGCCATCCTGGGTATCGATCAGGCCATGGAACAAAACTCATTTGTTCGGCCTGACCACACCATGAAGAAAGGTGATGCCAGACAGGCCATCACTAATGCTGGTCACCAGCTGTCAGGACAGATGTCCAACGGTGGTCAGGAGCATTTCTATCTGGAAGGGCAAATCGCCAGTGTTATTCCCCAGGAAGATGGTCAGCTTCATGTATACACGTCAAGCCAGCACCCTTCTGAGGTTCAGAAACTGGTCGCTGAAGTCATCGGCGTACCACTGAGTAAAGTAGTGGCCGACGTCCGTCGTATGGGAGGCGGTTTTGGCGGCAAGGAAACCCAGGCAGCTGCCCCGGCCTGTATAGCAGCACTTCTCGCTGTAAAAACCGGCAGACCGGTAAAGTTTCGAGTTGATCGACAGCAGGATATGGTGTCTACCGGTAAGCGTCACCCTTTCCGCCATCGCTATAATGTAGGTTTTGATCAGGAAGGCATGCTGGAAGGTGTTGATATCGAGCTGGCCGGTGATGCCGGACACTCCCCGGACCTGACCGACGCCATTGTCGACCGGGCCATGTTCCACTCAGATAATGCCTATTATCTGAATAACGCTACCGTGATCGGTCATCGCTGCCGAACCAATACCGCATCCAATACCGCCTTCAGGGGCTTTGGTGGGCCTCAGGGCATGCTGGTTATTGAACGGATTATGGACGACATCGCACGCTCAACTGGTCTGGATCCCCTGGAGGTTCGCAAGAGAAACCTCTATGGCATTACTGAACGGAACACTACTCATTATCACCAGCGGGTAGAACATAACGTGCTGCACGATGTTATCGGTAAGCTGGAAGAAAGCTCTGACTACTGGCAACGAAGAGAAGCAATCAGCGCCTTCAACCAGCAAAGCCCGGTACTGAAAAAAGGACTGGCTTTAACACCGGTAAAGTTTGGGATCTCTTTTACCGCGAAACATCTGAACCAAGCCGGGGCCCTTGTCCATGTCTATACCGATGGCAGTATTCAGATCAACCATGGCGGGACAGAGATGGGCCAGGGTCTCTACACTAAAGTTGCCCAGATCGTAGCCAACGAGTTTGGCGTTTCTCTTGAACGGGTTCAGGTCACGTCGACCCGAACCGATAAAGTACCCAACACTTCACCTACCGCGGCATCCAGTGGCTCAGACCTTAATGGCAAGGCAGCACAGGATGCCTGTCAGAAAATCAGGAATCGTCTGATCGAATTTGCTGTTGAGCACTATGGTGTTTCAGACCAGGAAGTTTCATTCCATGATAACGAAGTTCATCTGGGTGAACGTCAAATGCCGTTTGAAGGCTTTATTCAGGCCGCATATCTGAACCGTATCTCTCTATCCAGCAGTGGTTTCTACAGCACTCCGGAAATTCACTACGACCGGGAAACGGCCAGTGGCCGGCCTTTCTATTACTTTGCCTGCGGTGCTTCCGTTTCAGAAGTGACAGTGGATACTCTGACGGGAGAGTACAAGGTTGATCGAGTGGACATTCTTCATGATGTGGGTCACTCACTGAACCCGGCTATTGACCAGGGGCAGATTGAAGGTGGCTTTATCCAGGGCATGGGCTGGATGACAACTGAAGAGCTGGTATGGGACGACAGTGGACGCTTGCTAAGTAACAACCCTGCCACCTATAAAATCCCAACCATCGAAGATATACCACCGATATTTAATGTTGAGCTGTTCCAGCAGGCGAACCCAAAACACACGATCTATCACTCAAAGGCAGTCGGTGAGCCCCCCTTTATGCTGGGTATGTCGGTGTGGTGTGCCATTCGGGATGCCGTATCCAGCCTTGCTGATTATCGGGTAAATCCACAAATTGATGTGCCTGCTACTCCGGAAAGGGTATTGACGGCAGTCACATCCATAAAAAATGCAGCGCTATAAAAAGACCGATGTGAGAGGGACAGAGTATGTGGATTGACGCATTGGCTAATCTTCAGAAAACCGGTGAGTCTGGTGTACTGGTTACCATTCTGGGTTCAGCAGGCTCTGCCCCCAGAAAGTCCGGCAGTAAAATGCTAGTCACTGCTGACCAGTGCTTTGATACCATCGGTGGCGGGCAGCTGGAGTTTCTGCTGATCCAGAAAGCCCGGGAGCTGCTGATTAGCGATCATTCAGAGCCAGTTCTGGAACACTTCCCTCTCGGCCCCAAACTCGGGCAGTGCTGTGGAGGCAGTGTCAGTGCCCTGCTGGAACCCATCGCCACCTGTGGTTTTCGTATTGCTCTGTTTGGCGCCGGTCATGTTGGTCATGCACTGGTGAATGTGCTGGCTCCTCTGGATTGCCAGATTACCTGGATCGACAGCAGAGCAGAGCTGTTTCCAGAGGAGATACCGGGAAATGTCCAGATCTGTATCAGCGATCAGCCAGAGCTGGAAGTCGAAAACCTGCCAGAGGATACGTTTGTTCTGGTCGTCACTCACAACCATCAGCTGGATTTCGCAATTACCGAAGCAACACTGAAGCATGATAACAGCCGTTGGCTGGGCGTTATTGGCTCAGAAACCAAGGCCAAGCGTTTCCGTCAACGACTGGAACATAAAGGCAATTTCTCACAAGCCCAAATTGAGCATATGCGTTGTCCGGTTGGGCTGGAAAGTATTGGAGGCAGAAAGCCCGCTGAAATAGCCATTGCGATTGCCGCTGAAATCTTGTCCATCCAAAATGGGAACCGGGGTGATAGCAATAAAAAGCGGGAAGGTATTGCTTGGCAAGACTTAAAAAAACTCTTACATTCTCATGAGCATGAAGTTGCTAAATGATAATAACTAACTTGTGTCGACCATATGCTGTCATCTCTTCCTACTTTTCTTAGAGGCTTTATATCTGCGAGCGTACTCGGGATAAACACACTTATTCTGTGTATACCTCTACTTGCGTTCAGTCTTAGCCGTTTTCTGATTCCCATAAAACCGTGGCACAAACTATGTACCCGCATATGCATCGCTATTGCTGAATGCTGGATCAGTATCAACAGTGGCTGGATGAAACTGACACGCACCATGCAGTGGCAGGTTGAAGGACTTGAGAATCTACAGAAAGATGAATGGTACCTTGTAACGTGCAATCACCAGTCATGGGCGGACATTTTTATTGTTCAGCACCTGCTGAACCGCAGAATTCCAATGCTGAAGTTCTTTCTGAAACAGGAGCTGATCTGGGTGCCGGTCATAGGCTTGTGTTGGTGGGCTCTGGACTTTCCTTTTATGAAGCGCTATTCACGGGCCTATCTGGAAAAGTACCCGGAGAAACGCGGTGAAGATCTTAAGGCCACCCAGAAAGCCTGTGAAAAATTCCGTGATGTTCCTGTATCCGTTTTTAATTTTATGGAAGGAACCCGATTCACAGACAACAAGCACAGACAACAAAAGTCGCCTTTTCAACACCTGCTGAAACCAAGAGCCGGTGGCGCTGGTTTTGTGCTTGGAGCAATGGGGCAACAGCTGCGCACATTGATTAATATCACCATTGTGTACCAGGATGGGACCCCATCATTCTGGGGTTTCCTCTGTGGCAGGGGTGACAAGATCAGTGTAAAAATTGAAAAACAGACAATCTCTGACGCTTATCTAGGCCGGGATTACAGCAATGATGAGATATTTCGAGAGCAGTGTCAGAAGTGGGTGAATGAGCTATGGACTCAAAAGGATCAATTGATCCTATCGATCAAGGAAGATCATTCCAGAGAAGAGGCTGCCTAGCCTAGATAAACTAATGCAGCCAAATCTCCGGCCGCCACAGCAGCCAGTTTTTTTTGGGCTCATGGGCAAGATCAAAACGATGCCCTGATTTAATAGGCCTCTCTGGCTTTTCAGGGGTCGCAAAAGCGATCCCTCCGGCCAGAAGTGCTTCCAGTGATTCTGCCCGGATGCGGGTTCCTCGAAACAAACCAACATCTATATCGATACCACTGACATTCCAGAAACGACTTTCACTGCTGACCAGTCTACGGTATCGATCTTCAATGTTAACACTAATAATCACCTGATTCGCCGGATTATCCAGACGATAACCCGTGACTTCACCAACCGGGACATCCCGGTAATAAACAGGACTGCCCCGTTGAATTGAGCCCAGACTCTGACTCACCAACTCGATTACCAGACCTTTTATCTTTGGAATATCATCAGGTTCTCTGTGCTGACCGATAAACTCTGTAGCCTTTGGCCCCGGAATATCAGGCATTTCAACATTAATAAACGGACCTATAATCAATGTATCCAGATTCGCGGTTCGTGCCAGGCCGAGTTTTGGCTCCACCAGCCAGAAGTGCACGCCTTTTCTCATCAACCAGGACTTATCGCTGTCAATCAATGCCTTAACCGTAACACCCTTTTGTTCTCTGTTAACCAGTAAGCGGGTGACTCTCCCAACCTCAACCCCACGAAAACGAATTGAGGTTCCTTCACGTAATCCTTCTGCTCGGTCAAAAGCAATCTCAATCTGCTGGTCACCACTAAGCGCCATGGCCTGATCTGAAAAGAGAGTAAACCTCGTGCCACTTTCAATGCTTTGCGCATCCGGCCTGCCAGTACTGAAAGTGATGCCACCGGAAATCAGACTTTTCATCGAGGCCATATCAACACGAAAATTACGAAGATCCCCTTCAAGCTTGAGGCCACTGACATGCCAGAAACGACTACTTTTATTCACCAGATGCTGGTAACGAGCCTCAATCAGCACATGAATGAATAGCCCTCTGTCTTTCAGGTCATAGGATTGAACAAACCCGACAGGAACATTTCGGTAGAGAACAGGGCTACCTATATCAACACCTTTCAGCGCTTCGGCCTGTAGCGTCAGACTCAAACCAATAGCGCCTATCGGTGTTACCGGCCGGGTTTCCATCCCCTTAAAGTGGCTGATAGCAACGGCCGCATCCACAACCCTCTTATTAATGTCCATTGCTACGTAGCGACCACTGATCAGTGTGTCCAGGTCAGATATACCGTCAAACCCCAGCTTGGGCTCAACAATCCAGAATCGCGTACCCGCTACCAACGCAGGTTTTGCTTCTGGCTTGACGATCGCTTCAGCAATAACACGGCTAACATCTTCGCTGACATCCACGGATCGTATCCGTCCTATCTCCTGCCCATGGAAACGAATCGGTATATTGCTGTCGCCCAGCGACACCCCCAGAGGAAACTCGATAGTGATCGGTATACCCGCTTCTGCAGTATCGTAATCACTATAAAGGGCAAATTCAGAACCATTGGAAACCATGGGAGTATCCTCTTCCCATTCAGGGGTGTAAAAGGCAACACCTCCCTTTAAAATGGAAACCAATGATTGTGCCTGTACCTCCAGGCTGGCCATATTGGCAGAGACTTTCAGGCCACCCGCACTCCAGAAGCGGGTATTTTCATGCACGAGATGAGCAAACCCTGACTGAATATAAATATGCACCTCAACGAACTGCCCATTCTCTGAAAGTCCATAATTGAATACTTCCCCAACCTTAAGTTTTCGATAGAAAACAGGGCTGCCAATGTCCAGAGAGGGTAATTCATCAGACTTCAATACCAGACGGAGACCGTCTTTTCCCCCCATCATTCCAGGTGCTCTTTTCAAAGCAGTGAACTCAGTCTGAAAAGTACCTTCTGAAGATGGGCTGAACGCAATGTAATTTCCGGTAATCAGCGTATCCAGTCCAGAAACTTCCGTCAGACTCAATTGTGGTTCCACCAGCCAGAAGGCACTGTTTTCGGTAAGCAGAGGCTGGAAACGCTGATTTATTTTTACGGTAACATTAACAGCATCAAAGTTTTCACTGGGCGAGAGCTGGGTAACATGCCCTACAGGAATACCGTTATGCAGTACTTCTGTCTTATCCACAGCAATGCCACGGCCATTGTCAAAGCGAATCATGACTTCTATACCACCATGACCAAGCTCACGCCAAAGTAGCCAGCCTGTTGCAATTAAAACGACCAGTGGCAGCAACCAGATAGGTGTAAAATTCAAACGATCTTCGACATGGGCTGTCGCAGACGAATCACTGGATACTGAGTCATCCGCAACAAAATGATCATGTTCCCGACTCATTTCACAGCACCTCCTGTGCTAAACCGCTAGGCGACCCCAATACTTTTACAATGACTTCCGGCTATCCCATAACAACCTTGGGTCAAAACTGCTGCTCGCCAGCATAGAGAGAATAACGACCGCAGCAAATGCCCAGGCACCGGCCCCTGGCTCAACCTGTCCAAACTGCCCAAACTGAATCAATCCGGCCAGTAGAGAAATGATAAAAATATCCAGCATGGACCAGCGCCCTATCCAGGAAATAAGCCGGTACAATCGCATTTTCTGTCTGATTCCCAACCCCATTTCATAGCCACACTGAATTGACAGGAGTAAAACCGCCATACCCATGAGCTTTATCAGCGGAATCAGGATACTGGCAACAAATACCAACACAGCAATAAACACCATATCATGCTCAACAAGCTTCACGACTCCGGATAGGATGGTGTCTGGTTCTCCCCCCTGACCAAGCCAGCTGACTGACATCATTGGATAAATGTTTGCCGGAATATAAAGCAGGCCTGCTGCCAGAGTCAGGGCCCAGCTTCTGCCGATACTGTTCGTGCGCCGTAAATGCACTCGGCCGCCACACCTTTGGCAACGCCGCTGGTGCTGTGGACAGATCTGATAACAGACAAGACAGAGCTTAACCCCCAGGTCAATTCCATTCATTAATCGTACGAGTCCCTTCTATTACCTTAACTCTTTTGCTTTTTCCAAGGGAAAGCCATAGCCTTTCCTCATGCAGCGTCAGACTGATGGCAATCTCAACCAGCATCAACCCGGTGTAACAAAATACCCCTAACCCTGCTTCCACAGTGGCCATATCAATAAGCTTTATGGCTGAAATCAACACGCCCAGCATATAGATTTTCGCCATTCCCCATTGACAGAGAAACAGATAATCACGGAACAGTAACCTTGAAAACCGGGTTCCGCCCTGATGGAGGGAGGCCCAGATAAACGGAAGCAGCATTAACAGTCGAAGGAGAGGAACCAACATAACAAACACAAAGACCAGTGTGGCAACCACCGGCAAGCCACTGCGCCAGAGAGCAACAACCCCTCCCCATATGGTACTGCTGTGCTGTCGACCAAACAGTTCCAGAGTAAGTACCGGATAAATATTGGCGGGTATATAGAGCAATAATCCTGTTACTACCAATGCAAGGAGAGTTTGCACCCGGTAATAGGCATGCTTTTCCAATACACATAAACAACGGGGACAGCTCGCGACCTGACGTTGTATCAATACCGGGATAACCACCAGTAAATCGCACTCAGGGCACAGGAGTTCATGGGGCTTTTCCTCCTTCGCTACCTTTTTGGTCTTTTGCTTCAGGTGATTATGAAGATAACCACTCAGGGCTTTAATTGTTGTTCTATTTTCCATACCTGAATCCAGAGCAAATAAGACCATATTCCTGCATGAAAAGTTGGGAATACTTCCTCATTCTGGTGATATAATCCCCCGCAAAATGCCCATTGACCGGTCTTCTGCATTCGAGTGCTATCAGTTCATTACTGCAAGGTAACCCTGTAAGCCCCTCTTACGGGAAATTACTATCTCTGAATACTCATCGGCAGCAAGCGTCATTACCGTTGATCGAGTCCTGCAAACCCGATTTGCTACCCGGTTAGATCAACAGAACGGGCAAACTGATCATGCTCCATTTAAAGAGGTACAACTATGCTCCCGGTTGAACGTCGCGAACACATTCTTGCTTTTGTTGAAGAAAAAGGCTGTGCCAACATCGAAGAGATGGCCGAACGTTTCGATGTATCCCAAATGACCATCCGTCGTGATATTCGTACCCTGGAGCAAGAAGACAAACTGCGCGTGACCTATGGCGGCGCCGTGTCCAAAAGCTTCCTGATGGAAGACATTCCTTATGAAAAGAAAAACGCTGTTAATATCGAAGAGAAAAAATCCATCGCTCATGAAGCCCTGAAACAGGTTCGTGAAGGGCAGATCGTCCTGCTGGACTCCGGCACCAGCACAATGGCTCTGGCCAAGCTCATGATGCGAATGAAGGTCACCGTGATCACGACTGACCTGAAAATTGCCCTGCAGCTGTCAGACTCTTCAACCGTAAAGGTATTCACCACCGGTGGTAACGTCAGTGCTATTACCAAAGCTCATACTGACGTGGCTGCACTGTCATTCCTGGACAGCATCAATGCGGATATAGCCTTCCTGGCAACCAACAGCTGGAGCCTGAACAATGGTGTGACTACGGCATCCAATGATCATTACTACATTCGTCGTAAAATGATGGAACGGGCCAATAAAACTGTTCTGCTGGCTGATTCCAGTAAATTTGGCGCCTCCAGCATGAAAACCATCGCACGTCTGGAGGATCTGGATTGCATTATCACCGACAGCAAGTTTGATGAAGAGAATCTGGCTGCAATCCGCGAAGCCGGTGGCAACATCATTCTGCCATCCTGATCAGCAGGGTCGTGTTTTCAGGGAGCCATAAGGCTCCCTTTTTTATGACACCCGACATTACTGCTAAGCTGATAAAGTTCTCCAGTCTTGCAGGCGGTCCTGGTATGACCGATAGCAGAAATGCCTCCCCTGATCTGTATTCCAATGGGTGACCCAGCCGGTATCGGCGCTGAGATCATTATCAAATCTCTATGCAGCCCAGAGCTTGCAGGAATCTGCAGGTTAGTAGTGATTGGTGACCAGCAATGGCTGGGACAGGCTGCCAGCATCTGTAAGAGAAAGGTGAGTTTCCAATTGATCAAGGACTCCCCACCCGACCTGCATTGTCCAGGACAAATCAACCTGATCCACAGCCCAATTTCAAATATCAACAATATTATCTTTGGGAAAGTCTCTGCGGCATCCGGAGTGGCAGCATACCAGTTCATTGAGCAGGCTGTTCACTATGTTCAACGTCAACAAAACAGCTCAATCGTTACCCCTCCCATCAATAAGATGTCTCTCAAGGCAGCAAGAATTCCTCATATTGGCCATACGGAAATGCTGGCATCACTGACTCACACCCATGACCCCATTACTCTCTTCCAGGTTGCTGATCTCAGGGTCTTCTTTCTTACCCGCCACCTGTCACTGAGACAGGCCTGTGATGCCATCATTGAAGACCGGGTTTTCAAGGGCATTTACAAGTCATACCAGATTCTCAAGTCACTGGGCATACATTCCCCATCGCTGGCAGTTGCCGGCTTGAATCCCCACTGTGGAGAAAATGGGCTGTTTGGAGATGAGGAAGTCTGCGCCATTGAACCTGCGGTTATGCGGGCCAAAAAGCAAGGATGGAGTATCAGCGGCCCAATTCCTGCAGATTCAGTTTTTCATCAGGCGCTTAACGGAGCCTACGACGGCGTGCTGTCCATGTACCATGACCAGGGCCATATTGCGACAAAAATGGTGGACTTTGAACGTACTGTTTCCATGACCTATGGCCTGCCATTTCTGAGGACCTCTGTCGATCACGGAACAGCCTATAATATTGCTGGCACTGGTCAGGCCAGTGAAGTCAGCCTGACGGAAGCGATCAAAGTAGCCGTACAGTATACGGAGACAGGATCTGTTGACGTTTCACTACGTTAACAATGACTCTGATACGCTGTTAACGCAATAAAACGCCAACAGCCCCTAATGAAGCCAGTTGAAATCAGTAATCAGCCTTATGCTTCAGGATCTCACGACGCTGCTTTTTATCGGGACGGTGATCGGGTCTTGGCATTGCGCCTCTCAAGGCTTTTCGATTAGCGGCAGCCTCTTCCCGAGCCTGAAGGCTCTCAGGCGTTTCCTCATAGAGCTGTTGAGCCAGCTCTGCCTTCTGGCGCTTATCATTAAGCGCCTTAACGATAACGATTCGCTCATCCCAGCCAGCCCGAAGTTTTATCACATCACCAACCCGAGGCTCTTTGCCTGGCTTGCAACGCTGGCCATTCAGATGCACTTTGCCGCCATCAATAGCTTCTTTGGCGATATTTCGGGTTTTATAAAAGCGTGCAGCCCATAACCATTTATCAAGTCTGATCTTTTCACTATTACTCATTCTGTCACCCTGACTGCTTTTTATCGTGAAAAGGCTTCGGCATTTCGAGATCAAAACCTCAGGCAGACAACCTTTTCAGGGCAAATGACTCTTTAAGAAGAAATAAACAGTTCCCGGAAGTCCTCAACAGCATTATAGGAGCCTGTTTCCCAGGGTCCTTTTTGACTATCCGGGTGACGGATGGCCAGCAACTCGGCTATGCCATAGGTTTTTGCTGAGTCAAGAATGCCGATATTGTCATCAATAAACAGAGCATGCTCCTTATCAAGCGCAATATCGTCTTCCAGTGCCCGCCAGAAACTTTGGTCTTCCTTGGGATACCCATAGTCATGGGAACTGATTAACTTATCAAAGTAGTGTGCCATGGGGAGACGTTCCAGTTTCAGAGAGAGACTGTCACGATGAGCATTGGTGATCATAATCACCTGCTTGCCATGATCCTTGATATTCTGAAGAAACGCATCGGCGTAAGGTCTGAAAGAGATGAGATGAGTGACCTCATGCTTCATGGCCATAATATCCAGATCCAGCTCTCTGGCCCAGAAATCCAGACAGTACCACTGCAACTTGCCATAGGTTTGCTCAAAACGGGGGCTAAGCTCTTCCTTTGCCCTGGCTAACGAAATACCGTGTTTTTCTGCATACCTGTCCGGCACGTACTCCTGCCAGAAATAGTTGTCAAAATGGAGGTCTAATAATGTTCCATCCATATCCAGCAGCACTGTGCTGATCTTAGTCCAGTCAATCATGATGGCATCTCATCAAAGGCATGTTGAGGAAGCAAATGGTTATCAGGCTACGGGTCATATCTGAAACAAATGCACCAATACCTCAATCGTTTCCAACCATTTTATCAGTGCCATAATCTGAATGAAATTCCGTGCTTTCAACTCCAGAAAAGTCACAGTGGTCTAGTCTCTGTAGACATCCATGGATACTAGGCGTCTGTCCGAAAACAGGCTCCCTACTGCGTTGGCAGAAAATTGGTCTAAACATTCGGCTTTGTTTGATAAATAGAAGCTCTATTCTCTTCACAAAACCGATTTTTTTATCAAGATCGAACAGATGGGCGCTTTTTTCAGACAGGCTCCTGGACATCGCGTCATGTTATAAACATCAGAAATCCCGGGGTTACCAGAAATGAAGTATCTATCCTTAACACTGGCCACGTTTGCATTCATCGCTCTCTTCACCGCCGCCAGTGCTGAGGCCAGGCAGAGAATACCCGAAGCGAACGCATCTCAAGCTAAGGCAAACAAACAAGCAAGCAGCAAACAGACACCAGCGGATACCAGCGTTTTACCTGTAACCGCTAAAGACAGGGAGGCACTGACCAGGCTTCTGGAGGGAATATTCAACAGCGTAAGAGAGCAGGACTATTCAAAACTTGCCTCCTTTTACAGTGAAGAGGCCCAAACCAACTTCAAGTACCGTTTTCTGAAAAGGGATAAAATCAACAAGTTTCAACAAGCGATCCCTGAGGTAGCGGGTCGACTTGAAGCGCTTCCACCTGCTGATTTTATCGCCACTGTATATACACATATGTTTGACAAGCTGACATTGAGCCTCGGCATGCCCATCAATATTGCCTATCCAAACATCACCAACATTGAGCTTTCCAATAATGGCAAAGAAGCCATCCTGACTTATGTGGAATTAGACTCAAATACCACTGACCCGGATGATATCTCTGAAGAAACCATGGAGTTTGTCAACATTGCAGGAGAGTGGAGACCACTGGGATGGTTTCTCGAAGATACCCTGGACGAGCTTATGAATATTTTGCTTCTGGCACAGACCTTTGCTGAAACCAGTCAGGCAGCTGCAAAGTGAACAGCCCCTATCCTCTTGCTAATGCAGGTCAGGATAGTGTTTTCCAGGAGCCTGCCGAACTTTTTCTCGCTACGGTCGCCGGTTAAACCCAGCAGGCTCCTTGCGCCCCCTCTTTCGTTACGTCATGCAAAGCACCCACCCAATCAGTCAGAAATATTTTGATTCCATATGACCAGCTACCTATGCCCACTATAATGACCAGATATTTCAAGCAAATACCATCAGGAAATCATGACGGAACACATTCCACAGAAAAATAAGCCAGAGATTCGCGCTTGCAGGGAAATTGCCCGTACCCGCCTCTTCAGGATTGAAGAGCTGGATATCCAATTCTCAAACGGTGAAGAACGTATCTATGAACGTCTGGGGGAGTTTGAGACAGGACACCGGGGCGTTATGGTTGTGCCACTGATCGATCATCAGCGTTTCATGATGATCAGGGAATACGCTGCCGGAACCGAAGATTACCAGCTTACCCTTCCGAAAGGCCTTGCTGAGCCCGGGGAAACTCTGGAAGAAGGGGGCAACAGAGAACTAAAGGAAGAGATCGGTTTTGGTGCTCGCAGCTGGCATCACCTTGGAGACTTCACCCTCTCACCAAACTATATGAAACGAAGTATTCATATTATGGTAGCTCAGAATCTTTATAAAGAGAGGCTGGAGGGAGATGAGCCTGAACCCCTGGAAGTAGACACTTTTTCATTTGATCAGTTGATGGAACTGTGTGCTCGGCCAGACTTTACTGAAGCAAGAGTGATCGCAGCACTCTTTCTGGTACGCGAGCAACTTAACGCTGGGTTATTAGGAAATATTCACAATTAGCCAGCAACCTTATGTCAACAGAACCTAACCCATCTTTGGCAAGACGAGTACGAGATATGAGCAGCGATCTTGAGTATTTAACTCCTGAGTTAGTTCACATTGCCCGAGAGGCAGGAAAGCGTATTCTTGCCGTTTATCATCAGGATGATCTCGGGGTACAAACCAAAGCAGATACGACGCCTGTAACCAATGCTGATCTTGCGGCAAATGCTGTCATTGTTGATGGGCTTAACAGTTTATCCATAAAGTACCCTCTGCTTTCTGAAGAATCGGCTCATCCCCCCTGGCAGGAAAGAAAAAACTGGCAACGATACTGGCTCATTGACCCCCTCGATGGAACCAAAGAATTCATTAACCGAAATGGTGAATTCTCAGTCAATATCGCCCTGATTGAGAATAACTACCCTCTGCTTGGCATCGTACATATTCCCACGACTGACATCACTTACTGGGGAGGGAGAAGCCTTGGGGCGTGGAAACAGGAGAAAGATGGTGTAGCTCAGACGATTCAGCCCAGAAAATTTGCTCCAGAGAAGGAAGTTATCGTTCTTGGCAGCCGGAGTTATGGAACCGCCGAGGCCCGCAATTACCTTAACTCTCTAAAAGCTATTTACCCGGGCCTCACATCCAGAAAAGTAGGCAGTGCATTGAAAAGCTGCCTGATTGCTGAGGGTCAGGCTGATATCTATCCAAGGCTTGGCCCTACTTCTGAATGGGATACCGGTGCTGTTCAGGGGATTGTTGAAGGGGGCGGGGGGGTGTTTCTCAATCCGGATGGCCAGCGCTTCTGTTATAACATGAAAGAAAGCCTGATTAATCCCAACTTTCTCGTACTGGGTGATAAAACTATTCAATGGCAACGTTTCTGGCCACCGCACTCGTGAGAGTGCTCACCTTACAAAAGACACCCCGAATAAAACAGCAGTCTCTTTTTCGAGACTTAACTGTTCCCTTGATAACGATTAAAAAACATAATGAATATCATCCACCTCGATCCTGGGAGTTCTGTCGGGTGGATTGTCCACCTCACCCTTAATAACAGTAGGAGAGTTCAGCTTAACTCGCTTATCGGGCAGGGCTGAATCATCAATAACCACATTAATCTCACCTGTTTCACCACGAAACAGGTATATTTTACCTTTGATTTTCTTAACAATTTCACCAGAAAGCCTAACCAGTTCTTCATCGTCTGATGCGTTCAGAATTTCTTCAACACTGTGTTTGTGATACATGGGCTTTTCTAACATGACGCTCTCGTCAAGAGCCAAGCGTTTTTCCTGAGAACAGGCCGATGCAATAAAACCTGACAGGATTATTCCTAATAACCGTCCTTTTGTCATAACACTTATCTCTATTCAATCCATATATGATTATTCGGCAGTACCGGATTATGATGCAATATCCATTTAACCCTCTGAAAACAAAAGCCATTTGTTTTTCGTAGCAAATCTCAAACAAAATCCATGCTAATTAAGACCCAGTACAGAATAGCAAAGAGTTCCCTGGTTTGTTCAAAGAGAACAATCACCTGTCGATATATTTTTTAGCTTTTTCATAGTGTTAGTTAATTAAAAATAATATCAGGAAAATAATAAAAAAAGCTCTGAACAACATTTTCTGTTCAAAAATAAGAGGCCACAATGCCCAACCTTAAAATCCAGAACTTATTTGCGCGACTTTCATCATTCATTCTGGGCATGGTTTTAATGAATCACTCCATTGCCGCAGAAGAAGACTGCACAAACCTCTATGAACACTCTCAATATTCTGGCCAGGTATTTTCTCTGTGTGAAACTGATGCTGGCTCACAGGAATTCTATGGCAATCAGCATTTTGCTGATGATTCGATAACATCAATCCAGCTGGCTCCAGATCAGGCACTGGAGGCCTGTGACGAGCCCGATGGGAATGGTGTTTGCCGAACCTATTACAGCTCTGCAACCAACGTGGGAGAAGAGCTGGATGACTCTTTTTCCTATGCACGGCTGATCCCATTCAACTATCGCGATTTTTATATGGCATTCATGTCAGATCCTCAGTACCCATGGTCATGTAAAACACCAGAGGAAAACTGCGATGACCGGGATAAAGCCTGGCAGGAAAATATAAATCATGTACAAAGCCTAAATGCATTAAAGAGCAATCTTGGGAAAGAGCAGTTCGCTGGCGTAGTCATCAATGGTGACTTAACGGCTTTTGGTCATGACTGGCAATTCAATGCCTATTACGAGCTGTACCACAAGCAATTGAAAATGAATGTCTATCCAGGTCTGGGCAATCATGACATTTCAAACAATGTGAATGACTGCTTTGTGAATAACTGCGCTTCCAGAATGATTCTTTACCTGAAAGATCATGTCCAAACCCTGAATGTCCGAAGTTTTGACTATCACAGTACAGGGACTTATTACGAGTTCCCATCGCTGAAAAAAAAGTACAGCAAAAGCTTTGCCTATTCCTGGGATATTGGTGACATCCATTTCGTTCAACTCAATAATTACCCAACCTATACTGCGCAATGGGATGGCTGGAACTTTGGAAAGGCCCGAAGAGATTACTTTACTATTCAATCCGCCAGGGAGTGGCTAACCAAAGACCTGGAACAGGCCAGCAAAGAAGGAAAACATATCATCCTGAACTACCATATATCCGGTTTTACCGATGGGATAAAAGATATCCTGCGTCGATATAAAGTTTCCGCTATTTTTGCCGGACACCTGCACTCCTATGTAGGCCAGGTCAATTTTCATACCCTGTGGAATTTCTATGGGCCAGGTAAGCACCTCCCTGTTTTTCTGGGAGGTGCAGCGGTATTCCAGAAGTACATGCTGGTCCGGTTTAAAGAAGATCACTTTGATGTCAGTATTGTGAAAAGTGATCAGGGCGCAAGTTACGAGTTAATCGACAAAGGAACATACCCGCTGTACTAGGAGCCTGTCGGGGTATATACACAGCCCCCCTTGGCCTGAGGTTAAGATCAGATCATAATCTTCCACTGTTCTAACAATAAGAATAGTGAAGTCATGTCAAAAGCTATCAGTATTATCTTCTGCACTCTGGCCATTATTTACATTCTGCTGATGAATCAGCTGCCAGTCCTGCTGGCCGTTGTAGCAAAGTCAGCCCCCATATTTCTGCTGCTAATCCCCATCTGGCTGTCACTATCTGGAAAACTTCGAACCGGTATGATAATTGCGATTTTATTTTCTGCCGGCGGGGACATCTTACTGGCCCTGGATGGTGCCATTGGGGATTTCTTTGTTCCTGGCCTGGCCAGTTTTTTAATAGCACAGGTGACTTATGCCATCCTTTTCTGGCAACACTGCAGATTTAATAGCCAACGACAATGGCTGGCTGCAGGCTATATTCCCATTGCATTTACCCTTGCCTGGTTTATTTTACCAGCCAGTGGAGAACTCCTTATTCCGGTAACTGCCTATTTAATCGCCATCAGTGCAATGGTGCTTGGCGCAGCGTTCTGCAATCGACCATGGCAATGGTTGTTTGTGGGTGCCAGTACGTTTGCTCTATCTGACAGCTTGATTGCCATTAATAAGTTCATACAACCACTCCCTTATGCCAGCATTGCAATTATGGTGACCTATTATCTGGCCCAGTATATGATCGTGAGCGGAATGATTAAGCCAGAAGATAAACATTTGTGAAGACGATTGGGTTGCTTGGCGGAATGAGCTGGGAGTCCACTGCAAGCTATTACCGACTCCTTAATGAGGGTGTAAAAAAGGCCTTGGGGGGGCTCCACTCAGCCAAAATTTATCTCTACAGCGTGGATTTTTCGGAAGTAGAGCAGCTGCAACATCAAGGAAAGTGGGATGAAGCTGGAGTGTTACTCGCCAATGCGGCAAAAAGCCTGGAGGCCGCTGGTGCAGAAGGTCTGATGATCTGTACCAATACCATGCATAAAGTGGCTCCAGCCATTGAGTATGAGCTATCGATCCCACTGCTTCATATCGCCGATGCTACTGCTCAGCTGCTGGTAGCTGATGGTATCAAAACCGTTGGTCTGCTGGGTACGGCATTCACCATGGAAGAGGACTTCTACAAAGACCGGTTAACTGAGCGCTATGGTCTGCAGGTTCTCACGCCAGACAAGCCCCAGAGAAAAGCAGTCCACGATATCATCTATAACGAGCTCTGCCTGGGGGACATTCAGCAATCATCCCGTCAGTCCTATATCGATATCATTGAAAATCTGCAGCAACGGGGAGCTGAAGCCATTATCCTGGGATGTACGGAAATCAGCCTGCTGATTCAACAGGAACATGCCTCTGTTCCGCTTTATGACACAACTCAAATCCACGCAGAAGCCGCTATCAACTGGATATTAGGAAGTAATAGCAATTCTTTGTTCTGACGATAAATACCGTTTGCTTCGAAGAGGGCAGGAATACTCCATCCCCCTCGAGCCCATTTCCATAAAAATGAACTCCTTGCCCAAAACAAACATTGGGAACTTTCTTAAATTTTGGAATTCTAACGTTCGTATAATCGTATGGTAATTCAAATCGCTCCTTTAACAGGCATTAGTAATACTGGTGCACGAAACCTGAAAATCAGTTATCTCCTGATATAACAGTATTTTTTAAAACAGAATGCAGGTTGAATGCAGGCCATTAAGCAGCAGGTCACATAAGAATATATATGTGGCTACGTTACATTGTCTGCTTATATTAAGCGATGCAAACGCAGTCACTCAGAGCATAACCTGAAAATCATGGAAAATTTATCAGCCCAGCCTCTTTTCAGCGAGACGGTTACAACAGCTTCTTATAAAAGTGAGAGGAAAAGCAGACAAAATAAAACAAGAGCCACGATGGGCCGTCACGAGCTAAAGGCAGAGTCCTCTGATTTAACTACTCAAAGAAAACGCCGCACATCGCAAGCCATAGATGAACTTTCTCGTCCTGCAAAGACGCTGAAAGCACGCCAAACCTCCACATCTTCAGCTCTGAAGGTAGCTCATCTCCAGCAAAAAATATTCAAAGAGTTAACTTCAGTAGCAAGGCAAGGACCAGGAAAAGATCTCTTTGGTGATTTCTGGGACGCGTTTATTAGCATTTTAGATGCTTTCAGCCCTCTATATCATGAAGGCAGTAAAAAGCCAATTGTTGATCTTCAAATATTCTCTAAATGGGCACCAGAACCTTCCAGAGGGAACATAGATAGCAAACCTGTGATCGTTAAATGGGACAATAAGCCACATAAAATAACCACTGTTAGTTTTGAGTGGGATCAGGCAAAAAACTTATTACTCAGAGGACTTGATAATGGTGAAAAGCTATTCTCTTATGACACTCAATACAAATCAGGTAAAAAACAAATAACAGCATGGGAGTGCCTGGATTTATTTTTAGCAGAATATATAGACCGAAAAGGATGGGAAGTTTCAGCAGAAGCTCTCAGAGAAAAACTGATTTCCTCGTTGCAGGATCCAAAACCAAACAAATCAGATGGGAGTAAATTGACCATTAGGCATTGCAGTCAGTTTCTGAAAGCTAATGAAATTCACGATAAAGGCAGAGCTCTCTTTGGGGAAAATCAGTGGTATGAAATTTTAAACCTTATCGATACCTCCTATCAAGGTTATGACCCCTTACAAAGTACAGGCACAACATCTGATGTTTCTGATATTTTCCACTTGGTACTGAAAGAACTTATTCAAATAATGCCAAACCCCCCAAGTCAAAATGAGACAAATGATGTTCACCCGAAAACCAAAGTACCCATAAGAAGAACTGTCGCCACGACCGAGTTTAATGTAAGTACAACGAAAAACAAACTGAATTCAGAGCAACTGTATGCCACATTAATGCTCCCATTTGCTCATCCTGAAAAATATGGGCTGACTGAAAGTGATATTGAGAAATATGAGTTTCTTTTAGCCGCAATAATGGAACATAAACAATACTATTTTCCCGTAGTGGACTTCGTGAAGACTCAGAGAGATGGTTTCAGAGATGAAGAATTATGGCAAAAGGAGCACGAATACTGCTCTATTTTCCCTTTTCTGATAGCCTTTAAACCAGGTGTAAGTTCTATACCCACTGGTACAGTTCCTGATATTGGCGAGATAGGAGAAAATATAGATTACGAGGCACTAAGAGCCTGTTTCTCTCCAGAAACAGTAACACCAAAGCACCATACCCGTAAAAAACCCAGACCTTCTCATACTGAACCAGAACAATGCACTACCCCGATACCATCGAAAAGAAAAATCGCGTCAAACCCTAATCAACCGAAAAAAGATCTAGAAAAAACACCAAATAAAAAATCAAGAAAATCAGATACTCAATCTAAATGGGAAAAAGAAGTCCATTCACAGAAAAGTAAAAGAGAGCTTTCCGTTAATATTAGAATTTCTGAATCTGATGCTGAAAAATTTGAGCCTAAGGAAGAGCAAGAGCACTCTGAATTGGTCGCCCAACTAGAAGAAAAGCAGGATCATCTAGAAAATGAATTATCACTAGCAATAGCTAAAAAAATAGAATTTGAATCAAAACTAAATGATAGTGAAGAAAAAACAGCAAACCTGACGAAAGAAAAAGAAACTCTCAAGAAAATAATAGCAGAGTTGACTACGGATAAGGAAATCACAACCAAGAAAATAAAAAAACTAGAACATCAACTAACAAAATCCAGAGAGAAAGCAACTGAGTTCAAAGAGCATACACAATCAGCGCAACGCATTTCTGAAGAATATAAAGAAAAATTAAAATCAGCAGAGCATGATTTGGATGAAGCCAGAAAAACACTAAAAATAAAAGAGGAGGACGGAAGATCACGATTATCTTTAACAGAAGAAAACAATCACCTTACTGAGAGAATTGACTGCCTTAAACGGCAAATAGAAGAGTCTGATCAACAGGAAAAAGCCAAAAAGAAAACTTTCACATCTCTTCAAAAAACCATAACTACACTACAAAATGAGAAAAAAGAGCTAAGAAAAGAAATAGAAGAACAAAAAAACGAACTAACAAGCAAAACAGGAGAACTTTCACGTTTGCAAGATCATATAGCAACCCTTGAGAAAAAACACAAAACACTTCAGGGGGAGCTGGAAGAAAAAGAAAAGCATATTGAATGGTCAGGAGAAAATAAAAAGCACCTCGAAGCGTCATTACGAGAATCAAAAGAAAGGCTAAAAAGCCAGGAAGATGAAATTTCAACAAAAAATTCAGAATCTTCAAATTTACAGGAGCGTATCGTCAGACTGAAGGACGAACATAAAATTCTACAAGCACAAATCGATGAAAAGGAATCAAGTTTACTATCCTCAAAAAACAGGGAAAAACAACTTGAGCATTCAATAAGAGAGTCAGAAGACAAGCTTGAAATATCTAACAATGAGCTCAAAAGAAAAACAGAAGAATCATTAGACCTTCAGCTTCGCCTAGGCACGCTTGAAAAAGAATATAAAGAGTTACAGCTACGACTAGATGAACAAAAATCACACATGGAACACTCAAGCGAGAAAGAAAAAAGTCTCGAAGAGTCATTACGAGAGTCGAAAGAAAGACTAAAAATATCGGAGGATGATCTTGCTGGTAAGAAGGAGGAATTATCAAATTTACAAAATCACCTAACCAGACTTGAAAAAGAACACAAAGAGTTTAAGGACAGTTTAGATGAGAAAGAGACAGAATTGGAATTATCTCTACAAAACAAAAAAGAAATTGAGCACGCATTAAAACAGTCAAAAGAGGATCTTAAAGAGTCTGAAGTTAAAATCAAAGCAAAAGCCGATAAATCTGCTGATTATCAGAAGCATATAGACAGACTTAAAAAAGAGTCAGAAGAATTTGAAGAAACATTAAAATCACAAACCCAAGAAATATCCGATTTAAAAACCAGCAAGATGCACTTAGAAGAGTCATTAAAAAAGACAAAGGACGAATTAAAATCATCTGAGGAAAGACTGGCCGATACTGAAGAGTTAAATACACTATTAGATATCTCAAAAACACTAAGCAGCCAGTTAAGAGAAGAAATTACTTCATTGCAAAATGATTTATTAGAAAAGAAAGAAGAGATAAAAGACCTCAATAGTAGACTAAAAGAACATAAAGAAAAAGAGGAATCACTGGATACAAAACTACAAGATCTTGAACTGGAGCTATCGACGGTAACACAGGTACTGCTTGACACTCAAGCTGAAAAATCCTCCTTAGAGGAAAAACTAAAAAGTGAACAAAAAACATTTTCTGAGAAAAAGAAAGAGGAAATCAAACAATTAAACGAAGATTTTTCCGATAAAATTTCACAACTGCAAGAAAATATTAAAAAACTACAAGATGATGAACAGAAACACAAAGAAAAAATAACCAGACTAGAAGAGAACCTTGTAAAAGCTCAAAGAGAATCAACCATAAAGTCTGATGACAGCCATCTAAGAAAATTGATAAAAAATAAAGCAGGAGTCATTAAATCCTGTGAAGAGAAAATAATGGATTTAGAAAAATCACTAACTGAAGAGCAAAAAAAATATGAAAAGCTTGAGAGAAAATCTCTTCGTGTTAAAGATTTGTTTGATGAGCAAGAAAAATGTTTAGAATCTGTTAGGTCACAGGAAGCTCAACTACTACAAGATCTATCAGAAAAGGAAAAAGAACTAAAGTCCGTAACATCGGTTCTTGATTCCATACAAAACCAGGAACTCAAATTACGGCAGCAAATAGAATTAAATGACGAGAAAAAATCAATATTAGAAATAATAAATCAACTCAATGATGAAAGCAATCGGCTAAAATCGGAGCTAAAATCCACCCAAAAAAGCCTGAAAAAATTAGAAAAACAGAAAAGATCTCTTAAATCTGAACTTGAAAAATCGCAGGCTAAAACGGCTGACTTTGAACAGAAAGTCACTAACATTACGAGAGTTCAAGATGACAATACGAGTTTAAGACAAAAACTGTCATACCTTACAGAGCAAAATTCAAAGCTCACAGCAGAGCTGGATATGGCAAGAAACACTCTTGATTCAGCACAAAAAAGTGACTCAAATACAAACAGTAAAATTGAGGAATACAGAAAAGAAAACCATAGATTGAGACGTGAATTAATTAAAGCAGAAGCAGATCTAGAATTATCAAATACCGATAAAGACAGCACAGCACAACAATTAGAAGCAATAAAATCATCAAAAACCTTATTTGAAAGACAGTTATCAGTAGTTAGAAAAGCATCCAAAGAGGTCCAACTCGAGCTGGCTACGGCTCAGACAGAGTTATCATCAAAAAAATCAGCATTTGAAGAAATGATGTCCGAGCGTGATAGACTACTGGAAGAAAAAAGTACTCTTTCAAAGGTAAAGTCAGCACTTGAACGGAGTATCGAATCAAAAATTTCACAGCTAACAGGGGCAGAGGAAAGAGAGAGGAGCTATCAGGCAGAGCTAGTTACCATGGAGACAAAGAATAAAATTCTTGAAAATGAAAATAGAACTCAATATAGACAGCTTACTTCACTGCAACAGCAATTAACAGCAGCTAATGACCGGGCGAAAGACAATGCGAATGTGACCAGTAACACATTAAACCAGAACATACACTTAGTTCAGATGGATTCAGGTATAGCTCAAAACTTAAGACAACAGTTGCAAAATGCAAATAAACTATTACAGGAAAAAGAAGAACAAAATAAAGCTCTTCGCGAAAGGTTAGGCCAACAGCTATTCCCCCCCCAAGCAAGCCAGCAGCAATTTCAGAGTTCTGATCTTACTGATCCTCTACAACCATGGGCAGTAGCACCGGTTGTGCCCGCGGCATTAAATACACTTGCGCTCCAAAATAGAGCTGATCAAGCCAGTACAAGCCATATAACAGGTTTTGATTTTACCGACGATCTATTCGACCAATTACAACAAGGCTCTATTCTTATCCCAGGACTCCAGCAGCCATATAGTTCATCAGATCCTTCACCGCTGTTATCCTCAACATCAAGTAGATTTCATACGATGAATCAACCAAGACCAAGCATGGTGGTAGAGCAGGTTCGTACCAGAAGAGTTACTTTGACTCATGATTCCATCGGCTTTCAACAACAGGGAAACAGCCAGGCTTCACTCCTTCCAGCAATTCAGCCACCCACTTTAGATACCCAAGATAATAACTGCTCTTTAGAAGACCTTCTCTGCGATACAGATTTTTCAGCTGCTTCACCTGGAGCATTTAACGTAGATACTCTGTTTAATAATACGTTCGGAAATGACTTAACACCTGCCAGCTCTCAGCCTCTTCTGCTATCAAGCGTCCTGAGTGATAGCCATAGTAACTGCCTTAAAGCATCCGAAGATTTTAAAAGACGCCTGCTGGCAGAGATTCAAAGACGTTCTGACGCTCCAGCACCACTTGCTGTACATGACGGTCCGCTGGTAGAAGTTGTTAGAAATGGCAACCCGGTACTTCTCAATAGTAAGGGCCTTTGTTTTCATAATGCAGTAATTGAACTGCTGTTTGGCATCAATTCTTCTATAAATATTAGAATGTATTTGCAAACACTTACAGAGCGGTGTGAAGAGCAAAGCATTCTCTACAGTGGCCAGTTTAATGAGTATCAGGTTATTAAAAATCTGTCAGAAATTCTTCCAAAAATGCAGCAAGCTAAAGGTAGTACTGGAGCAGATCCTATTAACTATGCTCTAAACGAATTATTAAATAGTTATCAAAGCACCCAGCTTAAGGTTTTTTTTGAACAAAAGAACAGGTATGGATCTTCTTATTATCGGAGTGGTAGTTTTCAATCAGAGTTCAGTGATGCAGTTCATTTCTGTAACGAGTTATTAACGTTGATCAAGAATATTCATGATTTATACACCCCCTCGTATCGATACCAAGGTAAACCATTTGAAACTTTTTTATTCCCACCAATCAGACAATATAAAGAAGTCTATTCTCATGATGGATCTGACTGGACTTTTCATAGCCAAGTCGATGGTTGTGAACATTTTATGCATGAAATGAATCTGCGACTTGATGAGCTGAAAAATACTGATACATTGCAAACTGTATATCTAAAATCTTTGACGAATACAAACAGGCCAAATGTGCAGAAAGTAGTCATGGAGCTATCTTATCCTGAAATGGCTTCAGCTCCTCCAGTAATGCTCCTATCTTTTGCTTATCCCTACTTAGTAACAAATAATCAATTAACCTGGACCAGGAAAAGAATATCTGAACTGATAACACCTATTCTGAATTATAGTAACGACATGATCAATATTAGTTTTCATTGCTCAACAGATAATAATTTTTATCAATGCTGGTACAGATTCGAGACAATGGTTGTTTACTTTACCAATGATGAAGGAACTCAAGGACATTACGTCGCAATCCAAAGAGATGCTAATCGATGGCTTGTCATTGATGATATAAAACCTCCCATACGTACTTATGATGACTGGTTTTCAGCTTTACAATCTGTTCATAAATATGCATTTCCTGTGATGATCGCATCAAGTAAGTTTGGTGTTAGCTCTATCACTGAATCTCTGGGGCCTAAGCTTTCCTAAAATTATTAATAACATACTTATATTTCTAAAATATGTAATTTAAAAAAACAACATCAAATAACCTATTAAAAGCAATAAATAAACAATCATACAAATTTCAAACAATTTATTATCTGGTGAAAACATGTCTCTTCCAGTAAGCAACAGAAACATTTTCGATTTATTCCAACCTACACAAATTAAACAGGCACCTGACACCTTTGACAACTCAACAACAACCAAAATAAAACCCCATGACAATAGTAAAAAATACCTGGCTCACCTTCCTGAAGTTGATATTAAGCCAGACGTTCAAAGATTAGCCTCAAGGCTTACAACAAGTGCTAAATTCGATTCACCGCATGATTCTATTGCACAAGTCAGTTCTGGTGGGCCTTCAAATAAAAAAGTAAAGTATGAGACAGATACTGAAGTATCTTATTTTTATGAGCAGCCACATAGATTAACACGGGAGTCAGCCAGAGAGCTCAGATTAGCATGTAATGAACTATCAAGAAGAGTTGAAAAATCAAAAGAGCTTCTCTACCAAGATGGAGAAGAAATACCTGGAAGAAGAAAACAGGGTAAAGATCCTAAGATAGAAGTTACTAAGCGTAAACAGCGATATAAGCGACTTTCAATGGTACAGGATCAGTTAGAAGCTATCCCCTGCTTCAATAATGATAACAAAAATTTCTCATTAGCCATGGGAATTAATCTTCGATTACATAAAGTTGGCAGATGTGATAGTTACTGTTACCTGTCTAAAGAATGCTGGCATGATATGCCACCAAGTTTGAAAAAGCCTCATATGAAGCTGGCTACATACATGTATGAATTCATGCTTGATGGAGAAGTGATTTATAATCATTTTTTCCAACTGATTAAAGTAGACAGTAAAGTCCACTCCACAGATAGAATAAAAAATACTGTTCCTGACGTTAAGCCTGAACGCCTTGATTCAGGTAATACAATAGAATCCTCTGAGCTAGAAAGTCCAGTTGTTGTCAATGATCCAGAAATGTCTGAGTCTTTTAATACTGTAATGGTGACTGGTTCAGAGACTCTTTCGGTAGGAGCACATGGCCGCTTCCCTTTTCCACCAGGCTTCAGAGGCTATTACCTCTACGATCCATATTTCTCCGGACATTCCGATACAGTGCCAACTTCCTTCTACATTCAAAATTATGATAACGATGATTTCCATAATTTTGTCATGATGGTTACTAAAGAAATGGGGCATAAAGTTCCATTATCTCAACTTAGATCAGCAACTTTGAAGGTTAAACAAGTTGACATTATTGACTCAACACCTGTGAGTCCAACAGATCGGAGTACTATCCGTCGCTTGACTGAACAACTGGTCATCAGCTCTTTAATAAAAGATTTTCGGGATCCTAAGGAGTGTCACGGAACATTAATGGATTGTCGTCGATTAGACCTTTTACCACCATCGGATCACTTTGATACACACTGGAATAGCGAATGGGACGATAGCTGGGGGATACCTACTATACGACAATTAATAGTGCATCAGGTTGAGAATAGAAACACGAAGAGCCCAGAAGACAAACAATTGATGAAGCTTTCATCATTAAATGAAGCTAAAGATATCAGTCTGCCAAAAATAGCAGGTAAAATATTTTCAGAGGGCGCTACAACTGCCAGAACGAAGAAAGCTTTTAGAGGTCACATATATGACCTAAGCTGCAGAACTGTTATTGATGAGCATAGAAATTATTTGCGATTGAGTGAGTTACAAGAAGAAAAATCTAGAAGATCTTTAAAAAAACTCGAAGAGGATAGAGAGCAAAAAATAAGTAAAATGCGCACCCCCCCTATTATGGAAAAGAAGGAAAGCAGAGGTCTTTGCCTATTGCTGATTAAAAAAATAGAGAAAAGAGATCATATTAATGATACAAGTCGACATGGCAGACTCTATAACTTCAAAAAAAAATACATACTGCCAAACTTAGATTTACTATCTAGAGCAAGCCCAGAAAGAAGGGTATTATTAGAGAGTGAATTTTGTCATCATTTTGGTATTACTAGAGACCATCTAGATAAATTATACAGGCTCACCTCTCTGGAGCAGAGAAAAACACACGAAAAGGTAGAAAAGAACCAGCTTTTACGAAAACACACAGCTCAAATGTTAAAATTATCCATTATAGATGGATTATCTTTCTTAAACATAAAGCATGTGTTGTTTCCTAATTTTAATTTCATTAACGATGATATTATTGGAAGAAGAATAAATACGGTTATCGGAACATTAAAAGAGGCCATCGAAAAAGGCGATAATAAAAGCATTCAAAAAGTCATGCAACTTTATGGACTAACCAGATCTCAGGTTTTTGAATTCGCTGATGGATTTGAAAAGAAGAAGTATGTGGGGAAGCAAAAGATTGTTATTGATACTGCACTAAGAACTGACATTCATTCAAAACATGAACTTCATTTAAAACTGGCAGAAATCAATTGCAAAGTTGATAGATTCAGGGCGGCAACTTATTTACGAAAATTTCTCAATATGGAAACGGCAGAGCAAGTAAAATCATTCTGCCAGGTTAAAGAATCCACTGCAAAAACCTGGCTATCCAAGAAAGATAAAGTCAAGGCAGTTCTTGACCGGGATGCAAAAACAATGAAAAAAATAGAAAAGCACTCTCCTGAGTTTTTGGAAAAACTTAAAGTATTTTCATTAAAACACACCAAGTCTTTATATGCGCTCAATTCAAGATTCCCGAACAAACAGTTGAGTGCTCAGTTTGAAGGTGATGATATAGAAGAAGTTATCAGACGGCTAAGTGAGATTAGGAGAAGAGCAAGAAGAAACAATGAACATGACAGAAGAGTACTACTTAAAAGCGGATTTAATGAAAACGAAATCGAGAAGTTAATTCAACAATTTAGGGCTCAAATTCCTGTCGCCAGAAGTTCATTCGTACAGGTTATTCACCTCATGGAAACTGGCCAGGCTGACAGCTTTGATCGTGCCATTGGATTACTTATTCGTCAGGATCACAGTGTATCAATGTCCGACCTCAGAGCACAGAAAGATTACTTTCTGAAAGCAGGAATCCATAAAACTGCTGAAGCCCTCAGCGAATACTTTGATACTAATATTGAAAATGCCGTGCGTTGGAAACAAATAAAATGGGAAGATAATTTTACCGATATACCCATAGAGAGAGCGTCAAACTTAAGAGGAAAAAAACGCCCCCATTTAACAGTCACAGACGTCAGCTCCATTGTTTCAGAGCATACTGAGTCCAAGCGCCAGAAAATCGCTGATGAAACTGCTATTGAACTTTCCAGTGATTTTGGCAGTGAACATCCTGAGCCATTACCATCTGGTAAAGAGAGAAATAACAGCATCTATCTTCGTACCCATTTACTTGGTTTGCTTTATGGCGGCAATGGTCCTGTATTTGATCAGGAAGAAAGAATAAAGATACAAGAGCGCTATCCACGTAACGTTGACTCAGTACGGCGATGGGTTCGACACTTCAAGGAAGAGGTTAAAGGCCGTAAAAGTATTCATTTTCAAGCTACAAAATATAAAGTCCCTAAAACCACTATTGAACTGTGGCGTTCAAATTTAGAAAAAGAGTCAAAGACAGACGATAAACATCTACTTGTGGCAGGTTTTATGTTAGATAAACTATATGGCGATAATCCAACATCCGACAAGCTCAAAAGAGCAAATATCGAAAAATTAGCAGAGCAACAATTTCCAGTATCTACCTTTAGAGAAAGAACCGCCATATTCACCGACTGGGACAAAAATACACACGTATATGAAAGAAATGTCGATGAACTGGCAAGGGAGTATAACATCACCCCAGAAAAGGCTCGTACCTGGTTAGACAACTACTATCTTTCAGGACACCCATTTTCCTGTGCTTCCTTCAAATCTCGTATTGTTGTTGATGCTGCAACCCACTTTTTCAATATTTTTTATGCGTCTGCAAGCAATGTTCCAAGCATGGGAGGAACATGTAAAGCCTATATTGATTCACAGCCTTATAAACCATTTATTCTTAAAATGAGTGATTCTATCTTCAACAACTGGAAACTGAAATTTGAAAAGCAAATAAACCAAGGAAAAACGCCTCAAGAAATTGCTCAGACATTCCATCAACCTATTGAAGATATTAATCGCTGGATTTCTGTCTTTAAGGATAGGCAGAAGCTTTTGGCCATGCCTGGTGGCAGTCATCTTATAAAAAGGGAAAAGCTCCACTAAACATTCACAAACCTTGGAGGCCCTAATACCATTACTCCACCTTCACTGATGACCGGCTATAAGACAGTCGATGTATTAACGCCGGTAGTCTAGAGGGTGTATTCCGCCTGTCCCGTAAAAAAATATGGGCATGGGCCAACCCCTTTACCGATCGGTTGGTAGGGGGGTTGATATGCACCACCCACTCAAAGCCTGATTCACTGAATAGCTCTGGAAAGTGCAGCTTTAGCAACTCTTCTGATTTCTGTTCCAGGGCTTCCCTGTCCCAGAATGGGTCTGTGGAAAACATCAGCAGCTGGTAGACACCGTCCTCCAGCCAATAACCATAGTTATTGGTTACCAGCCGGTATTGTTCAGGGCACCCCTTCTCTATACACCAGATAGCCTTCTGCTTATCCATACTAAAGATATTCTGATACACAGAGAACTCTGGCGAAAGTTTCTGTTCCTTCAACTCAGCAAGATACTCATCGTAAATACGCTGACCTTCTGTTGTTCTTACCGGCAGGAGCTGCCCGGACTTAATCTGCTGCCAGGTAACAGCTTCAGTGAGGGCTCCCTGGTGACATCCAAAGAGTACCAAGGCAAGAAGTGCTGGCTTAACAAGACTTTTCATATTCCAAGTCAGTCAGTTTCGATAACTCCACTATAGACCGGACAATGAACACAGCGCTCCAGATATGCGCACCAAACAGGGTCACTTTTATGCCTGCTTTTTGGGCAGGTAACATTTTTATCGCTACAGCATAATTCTCAACTGCTCTTCAATCACCGCAATCCATGAATCAACAGATGAAAAAACAAATAGTTAGAAGCCATATCCTGTTAAGCGACAGTAAATCTGACTAATTGGCCAGTTAATTGCTTAAGCACTAAAAGCTGATGATTTAGTCAGCAATTAACAAGCCTGACAATTATAAAAAATAAACAGCTGACAGGGTGACAGCTGAAAGGGGAAACATATGCACAGTGAACAGGCAGAAGCTGGAAATCAGGATCTTATCTATCAACTGGATGACCGGCCACCAGCACCGCAGGCGTTTTTCGCAGCCCTTCAGCATGTACTGGCCAGTTTTGTCGGAGTGATTACTCCAACACTGATCATTGGTGGGGTCCTTGGCCTGGGAGAACACATTCCCTACCTGATCAGTATGGCGCTTATCGTTTCCGGGGTGGGTACCTTTATTCAAGCCCGACGATTTGGGCCTGTTGGTGCAGGCATGATCTGCCTTCAGGGTACTAGTTTTGCCTTCCTGGGCTCTGTGCTCGCAGCGGGGTTTATTGCTAAAAGTCAGGGAGGAGGCCCTGATGAGATTCTCTCTTTGATTTTTGGTATCTGTTTTCTGGGTGCGTTTGTGGAAATAGTCCTGTCCCAGTTTCTTGATAAACTGAAAAGAATTATTACGCCTCTGGTAACCGGTATTGTCATCACCATTATCGGAATTTCACTCATCAAGGTAGGCATGACCGATCTGGCTGGAGGATTCAAAGCACCCGACTTTGGCAGCCTGCAGAACCTGGTACTGGGTGGTTCCGTACTGGCAGTCATCATTATGCTCAATCGATCCAGTAACCAATGGCTGCGACTGTCGTCCATTGTCATTGGTTTGATTACCGGTATGGCTCTGGCCCTGTTTATGGGTAAAACCAGCACTGCAGCCATTATGGAATCGATTTCGCAGCAACCATGGCTCAGCATTCCCGTTCCCTTCAAATATGGCTTCTCTTTTGACTGGGTCGCCTTTCTGCCCATTGCCATCATTTATCTGATCACAGCCATTGAATCTACCGGAGACCTGACCGCTAATTGTATGATCTCCAGGCAGCCCATCCAGGGAAAAAACTACCTTCGTCGTATTAAAGGTGGTGTTCTGGGTGATGGATTCAACTCCATGCTGGCTGCCATTTTCAATACCTTCCCCAACACCACTTTCAGCCAGAATAACGGGGTTATTCAACTGACTGGTGTGGCCAGCCGTTATATTGGTTATTTTGTTGCTGGCATTCTGGTCATTCTCGGCTTGTTCCCTGTGGTAGGTGCCATCCTGCAGCAGATTCCCAATGTCATCACCGATGTAATAAGTCTTCAAAACACCAGTTTAATTTGACCTCCCGATTAACCCTTTTCTGGCCGATTGTTTTCCTGTTGGTATCAAGCAGGGAGCAGCGCCATGACCAATCGAGAGGAC
>NZ_LUKQ02000139.1 GCF_001647025.1 Endozoicomonas atrinae | reverse complement strand
GAAAATCAACATCATTAAAACCTTCGGGTAGCTGTGGTCGACGAGACATCTGTTCTAGATAATGCATGGTAATGATGCCTAAGCATAGTTGGCGGCAGCTTAAGGATTTAGAAAATGCGATTGGTATAAGTTCAGCCTGATTGGGTTGCTGGAAGCGACGATACCTTTTATTTTGGTAGCCTGGGGGCAGCAATTCCTTGATACAGCAATTGCTGCAATTTTGATGGGAACCATCCCTTTCTTTACGGTGATTCTGGCTCCTCTTGTTATCAAAGGCGCGCGTATCACCTTTGCAGGTATTGGCAGCGTAATATTAGGCTTCTCAGGTCTGGTGATGCTGTTTTACCCTGAGCTGATGTCAGGTAGCAGCAGTACTAACCTAATGGCTGCGGGCGCTATTATCGTTGCTTCCGCCTGTTTTGCCGTTGCCCTTTTATTACTGAAGGGGGTGGAGAATGAGCATCCACTGATCATTGCCAGAAATGTTCTTGGCAGCGCTTCAGTCCAGATCATTCTCTTTGCAATGATTGTGGCTCCGGTAACAGAAATTACGCCAACAGCGTCCAGCCTGATGGCAGTGACATACCTGGGCACTCTGTGTGCTGGCCTCGTGTATTTTCTGTATATGATGCTGATTCGTGATGCAGGGCCGGTATTTGCCTCACTGAATAACTATCTGGTACCCATGATTGGTGTTTTACTGGGAGCGACCATCAATGGTGAAGCCCTGTCAGTCCATACCTGGGCAGCCCTTGCCACCATTATGATGGCTGTGGCCTTTAACCAGATATTTACCGGCAAGTCTTTCAAAGGCAGTGAGCCAGGTGAACCCGAAGAAGCCTCTGCCGAGGGGCTTCTACCAGCCAAATAATTTCAGGTCTTTGTCCAGGCGAAAATTGGTTGAAAGAACTGCATGCTGATTCAGGTTATATTTGATCTCGGCATGCAGTTTCTGGTCACGAAGCAGTGCCGGAATATTTCTGACATAGAGGTTATGGTAATACACCTCTTTCAATGTCTTGATCATCCGGTTGCTAAAGTCACCCTGACTGCTCCAGGATATAGTGTCTGGGCTCGGTAAGAAGGCGTCTGCTGCGGTTTCTCTGTCGCGGCTGGCCGATATCACCATCATATAGGCAGGAATATCCCTGTCCCTTCCCGTATCAATCTCTTCGACAATATCCGGGTGCAGCGTGTTGTATACATACCGATAGGGCAGGTCAAACATAGTGCCAGAGTGGCAGGTGTCGACAAATACGAGCAGTCTGGTGCTCTTGTGAAAGCGTTTAAAGGCGTGATGAAGTTCATCATCCGAAATAATGTCGCGACCACAGACCATGAGTTCATCCATATGATCCAATTCGTCACCGCTGGTATCAGCTCTACGGGTACCATGCCCGCTGAAACTGATCATTATTCGATGAGGTCCGACTTCGCTATGGGTTTGCTCTGCCAGACGTTCAATTTCCGAGAGGACGATGGATTTGCTGAGTGGGCCAAATCGATCAGTTCGCACCTTCAGAGACGTGGCCGGGATGCCCTTGCTGATAGCGGCCCAGTTAAAAAAGTTCCACGCATCATTACGGCAGCCATTCAGTGTTGATACCTCAGGAATCTGATCATAGTTTTGCCCGGTAAACAGTCCCTTGATCAGGTGCATGTTTTCAAACTCAAAATAGAAGTCGGTATCCAGAGGACACTGGTTGTCATAACAAACCGTAGGATTTACGCCAAAGCTTGAATTGTAATAACTGCGGGCGTTTAGGGGGGATAACAGTGTTATTAGCAGGCAGGTGAGCAGGGTGATTATGTTGAATACAGATTTTTGAATTTGAGCTATGCAGGGAGTGAGCATGGTAGACCTCATGCTTAACAGCTTGAGAGGTGATTAGTGATGGGGTAAAGGTACTCAGGTTAGCAGACGCACATTGAAACATAGTGGTAAATCGCAGAAAAAAACATCGGTTCATGCTTGCAAGCTGAACAGCTTTCCTTATAATCAGCCGCGTCTGGTGAGGGATGGAGTTCTTCTTCCTGATACAGATTTAGATGGTGGGCGTAGCTCAGTTGGCAGAGCTCCGGATTGTGATTCCGGCGGTCGAGGGTTCGAGCCCCTTCGCCCACCCCATCTTCCCTTCCTTTCAAAGCATCAAAATTTCACTCCCACGATTGTTGGCACTTCTGCATTTTCATAAATGTGTCGTATTTTGTTTCGTAAAAATCAAACAGCTGCTGGTTAGGTTCTATCCTATCGTGGTAGCGACTCATGGCTCTCATGGCGTCCTCAATACTGCTGTATATACCCGCGGCCACGGATCCAGTGATGGCTCCGGAAAGCAGCATACTTTCTCTCTCTTCCGAAATGGCTGCCGGCATATTGAGTATATTGATATGTTCAGTCAGCAGTAGTTGGTTTTTTGCCAATCCCCCGGTGGGGATTAAGAGTTCAAAGTCATACCCGGATTTCTTTAACTTCTCTAACTGATAGCGAGCATCCAGAGCCAGGGCCTGAATACTGGCAAGGTACAAGACAGCAAGCGACTGATGACTTTTATCCAGAGATAGGCCGGTAATCATGCCCCGCTGTGGTTGATCAACTTCAGGTGAGTCAAAGTAAGGGAGCATATGAAGGTGTGCTGTCAGTTTGCTTACATCTTCAGCGTATTCCGATCTATTGTTACCAGCCAGCTCATAGAGAATCTGGTTAAGGTACTCATGAACCCCAATACCCAGGCTGACAGCAATATCATAAATTGAGCTATAAGCCGGGTGTGATGTGATGATGTGATCAATGAAGGCTCCAGCCGCGGTTTGCCTGGCATATATCAATGAGTAGCCTTCAAGGACTGAAGGATAGGGGCCATCTGCACCATTGCAGGTTAACGTATCCTTGCTGAAGGTGACGTAGTTGGATGAGGTTCCACCGATAAAACTGACTCTTCTGGTAATACAATCCAGTGGTTGCTGGCTTTTCTGATGATTATCGGCAAGTATGGTGGCGAGGGTTCCTCCGTAAGCATCAATAATGCCTGTGGCAACAGGGGTTCCCGGTTTGAGATTTAGCTGGTCAGCCGCACTTTTGCACAGCCCCCCCCCAACCGCAGCTCCGATCTCAAGCGATTCACCATTAAATCGCTCCTCAATATCAATATTCAGTTTGGCTGCCGCATCTCTGGTAAAGATATGACTGGTTGATGTGGGCGTTCTGGTCACACAACCCGTTAGTTTCCAGGTGACGTAATCATAGAGATCGAGAATGCAGGTTGCGGCTTGCCAGGTTTCCGGGGCACTTTGGAAGAGCCAGAGTAATTTACTTGAGTTACTCTTGGCGCTGATTCTTGAGCCAGCATGAGCAAATAGTCCCGGGTACTCGCTGGCAATAATGGCTGCCTGTTGACTGGCCCGACTGTCCATCCAGCCAAAAGTATTAGCACGATGGCTCCCGGGCAGGTGGACAGGCAGCATCTGTTCATCCAGCAGAACCAGAGAATAGGTTGTATCAATACCAACCCCTTTAATATCCTCTTGATTCAGTGGGTGTTCAGCGGTTAATCGATTTACGCTGGTTACCAGGGCTTCCCAGATATTATCTGAACAGAACTCCATGGTACTGGCAGTTTTCCAGATCAGAAGCGGCTCTTCATCATAGGCAAGGATATGCCCTTCCAATGAAACAAAAGCGCTGCGCAAACTGTGGGTACCAACATCAATACTGAGTAAAACCGGCCGCATCTGTGATAATGTCCTTAGAACAGTGTCTCGGATAAGAATAGCTCTGTTCCTGCATTTGGTTAGGGGCGTTCTGGTTCATTTGTAAGGTGAGATAATTCATGCGCATGAGCAGGATAATCGGGCATCGTGGTCTGGCGGGAGAGGCTCCGGAAAATACGCTGGCAGGTATTAGGCTGGCTGCTGAGCAAGGGATGAAGTGGGTAGAGGTGGACGTTACTCTGCTTGTTGATGGTACACCTGTACTTTTTCATGACCGTCGACTGAACCGTACAACCAATAAAAAAGGACGACTGTTTTCGCTCAACTGCTCCGAACTGGAAACCGTCGATGCGGGCAGCTGGTTCTCTGATCAATTTTCAGGTGAGAAGATTCCTCAACTTGGAGAGGCGCTTAAGCTGATTAAAGCGCTTGGGCTCGGTCTGAACCTTGAGTTGAAAACCAATGGCTGTTCAGAATCCAGGTTAGTAGACACTGTTTTAAAGACCATTAGTGAGGTTGAATTTCCAAAAGACCGGCTTCTGGTTTCCAGCTTTAATTATCAGGCACTGGTCAGTTTTTCAGACCGTTCCGATATTCAGGTTGGCTGTTTGTTTGAACGACTGCCGGTGAATTGGTGCAGGAAAGCATTGAGGGTCAATGCTGTAACCATTCACCTGAGCAGTAAGCGAACTTCAGAACGACAGATTTCACGAGTGAAGTCTAAAGGCTATGAACTCTACTGCTATACGGTTAACTCGCTGACGTTTGCCAGACAACTTATGGGTTATGGTGTTGATGGCGTTTTCTCGGATTTCCCGTTGCAGGATAACTGAAGGCATTGAAACAACTTTTATCGATAAAACTCAACAAAGAATTCGGCATAGCCTTCCAGTTTCAAATGATGTCGCGTGGCTGGAGCAATCACAGTCTGCTCTCCTTCGGTAAGTGATGTGTCTTCACCGGTTTCATCATCACAAAATACCAGGCCACCTTTGGTAATATGCAAAACGCCCCAAACGCCTTCTGCTGTCGAGTGTTCTTTGAGAAATGCTGCAGGGCAGCACTCTGAAGTAAAGAGTCTGGTTTTTTTATAAGCGGATACGTGCTCAGGTAATGTGTTCACGAGTTACACTCCTCAAGAGTTAGCAGGAACCTGGCAAGGGCTAGTACTGTTAACAGCTTGCACAATTCAATGACGCCATAAATTGCATGAAAATGACCCACTTGCGGTTTTTGTCCGGCAATAATGTCAAGTGCCTGCTGATTAAGTATGGGAAGCAGCCAAGCAGACTGCATGATCTGCATAAAGACGATGAGTGGTAGCCACCGAATCATACCGCTGGATGAATATCTGAGCGACACCAGGACCAGCAGCGCAATAATGAGCCATTGAACTTTGTCAAAAGCGGCAAAGACATGACGTCCAACATCAACACCGGCAGGCAGGGTCAGACTGGGTGCTGTAAATTTCACCGGGGTAGCCAGAAAAGAAATACCCAGTATCATGCCTGCCCATATCAGCAGTAACAGCATTGCCATGTGTGTAGAATTGCTCTTCATCGAGTTACTCATCCATCGCTATATTGTTAGCATTAAACTTTCTCTGTCCAAGGGCGAGTTTGGCCATAAATCCGGCCAGAGCCAGTGCTCCCAAACCAAAAATGATATCTCCCACCATCCTTAACCAGACCAGCGTATGGATAATGGGTTGATGAATAAACTCTGGTGATCGTGCATACCAGTAACCTTCACTTGCACTGGCGATACCCTGTAAAACCCCAATGGGCAAGAGGGTGGTTAATGCCATTGCCGCCAACCCGCCATTAAGGCTGCAGAATGCCCATTTTAATAGTCGATCATCCCAGCAGGCAGGATTGGCAAGTCTTTTCATGCAGGTTAATAGAAGACCAATGCCGAGCATGCCATAGACACCAAACAGTGCGGTATGGCCGTGAAGTGGAGTGGTGTTCAAGCCCTGGATGTAATAAAGCGAAATGGGGGGGGATCAGGAAACCGAATACACCGGCACCGACCAGGTTCCAGAAAGCGGTGGCAACAAAGAAAAGAATGGGCCATTGGTAGGCTTTTACCCATGTAGCTGCTTTTCGGAGCCGGTAGTTTTCATAAGCCTCCAGTCCAATCAGACACAAAGGAACGACTTCCAAAGCTGAGAAACTGGCACCCCAGGCAATGACGGAGGTAGGCACACCCGCGAAATAGAGGTGATGAAGAGTGCCAATAATACCGCCCACCAGAAATATGGTAGTGGCAAAAACAACAGCGCTGTTGGCTGATTGTGTTCGTATTAACCCAAGCCGGACAAAAAGAATGGCAATAACGGCAGTGGCAAAGACTTCAAAAAAGGCCTCCACCCAGAGGTGAACTATCCACCAGCGCCAATACTCTGCCAGAGCCAGATGAGTGTGTTTTCCCATAAACAGACCGGCTCCATAAAACAGGCCAATGGCAATGGATGAGAGAAAAAATACCCAGAGCACCTGTTTGTCACCGGCGTTGCGATGAAGCGCAGGGATTATTGCCCGGGTAACCAGTGCCAGCCACAGTAGAAGCCCGGTAAACAGCGCTATCTGCCAGAACCGGCCAAGGTCAACGTATTCATACCCTTGATGGCCAAACCAGAAATTCATATCCAGATTGAAGTATTGCTGTACCCCCAGCCACTCTCCGACCATGGAGCCGGTGACCACCAGAAGCAGTGCACCATACAGCAGATTAACCCCAAGCTTTTGAAGCCGCGGTTCAGCGCCTGACAGTAAAGGTGCAAAATAGAGCCCGGTACCCAGCCACGTTGTTGCAATCCAGAAAAGTCCCAGCTGGGTGTGCCAGGTTCGGGTAATGGCGTAAGGAAGAATCTCACTGAGATTGATGCCGTAAAACTCCTGACCTTCTACGGCATAATGGGCGGTGACTCCTCCAAGGATGACCTGAAGTACAAACAGTGCAATGGCGGTACCGAAAAACTTCCGTGTAGCCATCATTGAAGGTGTTACCGAGGACTGAGCCAGAGGATCGCTGGCAGGTGGTGCTGGTAAGCTTTCATTTCTGACCGTAGCGGCATGATGCCACGCCATGGCGCCAATACCGGCTATCAGCAATACAATACTGAAAATGGACCAGCCAAGCAGGGCTCCAGCTGGAGTGTTATCAATCAGGGGTTCATGAGGCCAGTTGCTGGTATAGGTGATATCGCTGTCGGGCCGATTGGTGGATGTGGCCCAGGTTGTCCAGAACAGGAACGCTGTCAGTTGTCTTCTGTAACTGGCATTTCCTATGGGGTTTTCACGAATGGCATATTGTTCCCTGAGCGTCTGGAACTCAGGGTTGTTACCAAAGAGCTGTTGGTAATAGTGAGACAGAGCTTCGGTGGTTTCAGTACGTTCAGCGGATAATGTGACCACCCCGTTTTCCGGGTTCAGTGTATTGGTTCTGATAGACTCCTGGGTTCTTGCTTTTACAGAGGCTTGAAGATGCTCAGGCAGAGATTGATAAGTCTGGTTAAAGTCCTTAAAGGCGAACATATCCAGCAGTTGTAATGCTTCACGATGTAGCCAGTCTGCATTCCAGTCAGGGGCGACATAACTTCCATGTCCCCAGATAGAACCGGTTTCATGGCCTCCAATAGAACGCCAGACCAGCTGTCCCTGCAAAATATCTTCTTTGGTAAATAGGGTATTACCATTGCTGCTGACCACTTTATCCGGGATAGGGGGAGCATGACGGTAGATCGCCTGGCCCTGCCATAACAGAATTGCAAATGAGACAATAAAGACGATCCCCAGTACTTGCCAAGCTCTTCGATCAACCTGCGACATACCTGACCTCTACGCTGTTACAGCAATTATTTCGATTTAATTGTAGCATTTAAAATGCATGTTATAGTTTGAGTATGAAAATAATGTCAGATTGGCTGTTGTTCCAGGCTTGGCTACAAGGCGTCCTGATGGTGCGATATAGAGAAATCAAGAGGTGGTTATGAAGGATATCACTACTTCAGACGATATCAGGCTGCTGGTGGAGACCTTCTATGGCAGAGTCCAGAAGGATGATGTGTTAGGGCCTGTTTTTAACGATATTGCCCAGGTTGACTGGGAGTATCATCTACCCATTATGGTTACATTCTGGGAATCATTACTGTTGAAGTCCCGAGGTTACCGGAGAAATGCGCTGCAGCCTCATCTTGAGGTGTTTCAGAAGGTCGATTTTCACCCTGAACAGATGGAGCGATGGTTGAAACTGTTTGATCAGACACTGGATGACTGCTTTGAGGGTAGTAATGCTGAAAAGGCAAAAGGCTGGGCAAGAGGCATTGCTCACAATTTGCAAAAGCATATTGTGATGCAGGGGAATATCGTTGGGCTGCAAATTCAGGAGAGGGAGTAGGGGAGAACAGGCTGGTTTCAGCCTGCTCATGGTTGAACTTAGAGTTCGTCCACTTCCCTCAGGTATTTGAACAGCTTTCTTGCCGCTGCTGGTGGCTTGTCCTGGGAGGCTTCTTTCTGGGCATTACGAACCAGTTGGCGGATATGCTGGTGGTCAGCTTCCGGGTAATGCTCCAAGTATTCAGTTAATGTCGTGTGAGTGTCATCGTCGTGGATAAGCTTATCACGCCATTTTTCCAATTGATGGAACCGACGGTTGTACTCGTCACTGGAGGAGTCCAGCTGGTTCAGAAGCTCCATGATTGGCTCAATGTCCTGATCTGCCATCAGCTTGCCAATAAAACCCAAGTGGCGCTTTCTTGCATTGTTGCTTTTGATGCGCTTGCTTTCATCCAATGCTTCACGAAGGCGATCATTCAGAGGCAATTTATCAAGCAATGCCGGTTTAAGTTCCATCAGCCGGGCACCAATGCTCTTCAGTTCCTCCATGTCCCGCTTCAGTTCAGATTTGCTGACATAGATGATTTCTTCTGTTTCTTCATCGTCCCAGGCTTCCTGGATGCGACGGCTCTTTTTGCTCATAGAGAATTGCCATTGATGGGAATCTGCAGAATACATAACGCTGTGTATGAGAAAGCAGTTCCATGGATGGAAAAATAGATACAATTCTTACTATTTTACTTCAGAATGCTTCTCAATTGGGATGTTTTTCCCCTTCAAATTAGAGTGCATTTAATTGAGTATCTAACTGATGCATTCTTAACTTCACAGCGGCACAATAGAGATAAACAAAACAGATCAGGTGGAATCATGGGCGAATCTTCCAATGCAGTACTGGATCCACGAAGTGAAGAGACCAGGCTGAAAACACTGGCCAGCGATATTCTTGCAGAAGCCACCAGACAGGGAGCGGATGCCTGTGAGGTTGGCATCAGTATGGATGCAGGCCTGTCGGCCAGCGTTCGTATGGGGGACGTTGAAACGGTTGAGTTTAACCGAGACCAGGGGTTGGGTATCACCGTCTATCTAGACAAACGCAAAGGGTCTGCCAGTACCTCTGACAGCAGTCCACAGGCAATCCGTGACACAGTAAAAGCAGCCTGCGATATTGCCCGTTACGCTTCCGAAGACCCTTATGCGGGGCTTGCTGATAAAGCGTTAATGGCCGACGGTGATTTGCTGCCTGATCTTGATCTGTGCCACCCATGGGGAATTGATGCCCAGCAGGCGATTGAGCTGGCCATGCAATGTGAAGATGCCGGCCGCTCTTTCAGTAATAAAATTGTGAATTCTGATGGTGCCAGTGTGTCCAGCCATCAGGGTTGTCGTGTCTATGGCAACAGCAATGGATTTATTGGGAGCTATGTTTCCAGTCGTCACAGTCTGAGCGCCGTGTTGATTGGTATGCAGGGTGACGAGATGCAGCGGGACTACTGGTACACAGTAAACCGTAATGCCAACGAGCTGGAGAAGGCGGTCGCGGTGGGCAAAAAAGCTGCAGAGCGCACGGTTCGCAGACTGGGAGCCCGTAAAGTGGGCACCTCTGAAGTACCCGTGCTGTTTGCACCGGAAGTGGCTTCAGGTCTTATCTCTCATTTTCTGGGGGCGATCAGTGGTGGTAGCCTCTATCGTCAGGCTTCTTTCCTGCTGGACCACCTGGGCAAACAGGTATTCCCCGAATGGATGCGTATTCATGAACAGCCTTTGTTAAAAAGTATGCTGGGCTCCGCCAGTTTTGATAATGATGGTCTGGCGACTTATGCCAAGGACTTCATTACTGACGGTGTTCTGCAACATTATATTTTAAGCACCTACTCAGCTCGTAAGCTGGGAATGGACAGCACTGCCAATGCAGGAGGCGTGAATAACCTGTTTGTTGAAAGCAATGCAGGTGATCTGGATGCGCTGCTGAAACAGATGGGAACCGGGCTTCTGGTCACCGAGCTGATGGGGCAGGGAGTCAATACAGTAACCGGTGATTACTCCCGTGGTGCTGGTGGTTTCTGGGTAGAGAATGGTGAAATTCAGTTCCCGGTTTCTGAAGTAACCATTGCAGGTAACCTGAAGGATATCTACCGGAACATTGTTGCCGTGGGTAATGATGTGGATAGGCGCGGGAATATCCAGACCGGTTCCATTCTGATCAGCAGTATGAAACTGGCAGGTGAGTAATTAATATTAATCACGGAGATCACAAAGTACACAAGGGTTTTAAACCAATAAAAACTTAGTGTGCTTTGTGCTCTTCGTGGTTCAAAACTTACCCGTAGAAAACGGTTGCCAGTCCAAGGAATGAGAAAAATCCCACCACATCGGAAATCGTGGTCAGGATAATACTGCCAGCCAGGGCCGGATCAATATTCAACGATTTCAGTAGGACCGGCAGCATAGCACCGGTGATAACGGCAACACTTAAATTAATCACCATGGCACAGGCGATCACCAGCGAGATAATCGGGTCATCGAACCAGAACCAGGCGATGGTGGCGACCAGTGTTGCCCACAACAATCCATTCAAAAAACCGGCAACCAGCTCCCGACTTAACAACCACTTCAGGTTCGTCTTACTGATTTGTCCCAATGCCATCCCCCGGATCACCAGAGTCAGGGCCTGGCTGCCAGCATTTCCCCCCATCCCTGCAACAATTGGCATCAGTACCGCCAGAGCCACCACTTTATCAATGGTTTCCTGAAAAAGACCTATAACCGATGCGGCAATAAATGCGGTAATCAGGTTGAAACCCAACCAGACAGCACGGCGCCGGGCTGTTCGCAGAGCTGGGGCGAACGTATCTTCATCATCATCCAGACCGGCCATGCTCATCATTGAGTGTTCGGCTTCTTCCCGGATGACATCCACTACATCATCAATGGTGATTCGTCCAAGCAGTTTGCCATTTTCGTTCACCACTGGAGCGGAAATCAGATCCTGTCGCTCGAACAGCTGGGCAACCTGTGTGTCTTCCATGTCTGCAGGAATAGGATCCAGGTCGGTTAACATCACCTCCCTGACAGTAGCACTTGGTTCAGTTGTCAGCAGTAAGGTAAGGGGCAGACGGCCAATGTATTCATCACGGCGGTTAACGACCAGCAGACTGTCAGTGGTATCTGGAATACCTTCGTGACGACGGAGGTAGCGAAGTACAACATCTACGGTATTATTTGGACGCACTGTGATGGTGTCGGTGTTCATCAACCCGCCGGCGGAGTCTTCCGGATAAGCCAGAACCACTTCAACGCGCTGTCGGTCCTGGCTGTTCATGGAGTCCAGAACCTGTCGGGTGATAGTATCAGGAAGCTGCTGCAGAAGGTCTGCAATGTCATCAACATCCTGACCTTCAGTAATTGCTTTCAGCTCAGCAATATTCATCTGATCAAGGAAGAACTGGCGAACATCTTCGCTCAGTTCCTGAAGAACATCACCTTCCTGTTCACGGTCAATTAGCCGCCATAAGAGGCTGCGCAATTTCGGCGGGGAGGACTCCAGCAGGTGTGCTGTGTCAGCAGGGGGCAATGTATTTAACATGGTGCGCAATTCTGCAGAGACACCGTGTTCAAGAGCATCATTAAGTTTTTTCAGCTCGGCTTCACCGATGCTCAATTGCAGCTGCTGCGCCATTATGATCTGCCTGAATGGATTCTGGATATCCGGTATATCGCCGGATGGCCAGAGAAAATGGAGAATGGTCTCTTATTGTATGTGCAGTGGCTACTCCCCGGTAAGGGGGAGTCTGTTATTCCTCTTCACCAAAGCGGTCATCAATCAGTTCGCAGAGTGCAAGACAAGCGGCCTCTTCATCATGGCCATCACAATGAAGCTCAAGTTCTGAGCCCTGTCCTGCAGCCAGCATCATAACCGCCATGATGCTCTTGCCATCGACCTTGCGCCCATTGAACCCGATTTCAATCTGACTGGCAAAAGCCGATGATGTGGAAACAAATTTGGATGCCGCACGTGCGTGCAGGCCGAGTTTGTTAATGATTTTTTTCCGATATGTAATCATTATTCGAGAAGCTCTCTGTGTCTGACCTGAACCCGTTCCAGCTTACTGGTGAACAGCTCACCCAGTGTTTTACAAATATAGACTGAGCGGTGCTGCCCTCCAGTACAACCAATGGCAATAGTCATATAACTGCGCTGGGCTGACTCAAAGCGTGGGAGCCATTTTTCTACGAAGGTGCTGATATCTTCAACCATCTCAATGACATTGGGGTTATCTTTCAAAAAGTTGATCACCGGCTCCTCCAGGCCGGTATGAGCCCTGAGGGATTCATCCCAGAACGGGTTGGGCAGGCAGCGGACATCAAAGATAAAGTCTGCATCGGAAGGTATGCCATTCTTAAATCCAAAAGATTGAAAGAGAACAGTCATGCCGCTCTTTTCATCACCGCAGTACTCCTGTTTGATCAGATCGCGAATTTGATGAACAGAGAGTGGGGTAGTGTCAATCTTAAGATCTGCTTCCATCAGAACGGGCTTAAGAAGATTTTTTTCTAAATCTATGGCTTCTCTGAGCGAAGTCTGGTCATTGCTGAGAGGGTGTTTCCGCCGAGTGGAGCTGTAACGGCTAACCAGCTTTTCACTGCTAGTATCGAGGAACAGAACCTGACAGTCGATACCTTTGCTCCTGAGAGAGGCCAGTAATTCAGAGAAGTTATCAAGGGCTCCGGGTAAGTTCCTGACGTCAATACTAACCGCCATTTTTGGTGGCTCAGAATGATGACCTTTCAGGGTATCCGGCAGTTGGCTCAGCATGCTGGCTGGAAGGTTGTCGACGCAATAAAAACCCTCATCTTCAAGGGTGTGCAGAGCTGAACTTTTTCCAGAACCGGATCGCCCGCTGATGATGATAAGTTTCATAGCTGTTCCTTTATGCTTCCTGAGCTTTGCATGTATTTAGGTGCTATTGGTGCTCTGTATGTCTTTTTAAGCTGACTATCTCTATTAAAGCAACTTTTTATCAAGAAGCCTACTGTCTAATTTAGACACGATGAAAATATCATATATTTGATAACCTTTTGTTTTTTATAGATTATTTTTTTTATCAGTATTTTCGTGTTATGTGACTGTTTTGTTAGAACTAATAACAGCGTTGTTATCCATTTTTTTTTTGCCTGTAGAGTGGCAACCAAGCTGATTTCAGAACTTTATGATTGTTTCGGAAATTGACTTTTTTAGGTTCTGTAATAGGGGATCAGCTACATATCGTGAAATGCACTTTGTAACGAAGTTGCATTATCCCAAGGAAAGGAGAAATAGATATGTTTGAATCACAAAACACAACAACACTACACATCAATGATCCTGCATTTAATTCAACATCTGTTACAGCACATATTGGTGCTAACGGAGATGTCGAAAAAGTTGAAAGGGACGATCTTCCTTCTGATTTTGGTATTGCATATGGCCGAATGGTAAAGGAAGTAGAAACCAAATCTATCCTTCAACAAATTAGTGATGGTTTTAAATATGCATGGACACAGACCAAACTGGGATTCAGAGAGTTTGGGATTCTGGTTGGTATAATTCCTAAGGTTTCACAGAAAACTCACCCAAATGTCTTTCATCCAGAAAAAGAGCAGCGTGATGTGCATAATCCTATGCTGAAAGAGCTAAAGAATAATCTTCCCAAGCTCAAATCGGTAACAGGTTCTTCTATCAAAGATCTTGAAAGAAGTCGCGAGAAGGCTCTCCAGAAGCTAAAGGAAGAACTGTATGCTTCACCAGAAAGAGAAGTGAGGGTTAATCCTCCCAAGCTTAAATCCGAATCTGGTTTTTCTATCGATGACCTTGAGAAAAGGCGAGCTGAAAAATTTGAAGCTTTCAAAATAGATGCAGCAGATAAAGGTGAGCTGCGCTTGCTGATGCACAAGGCTAAAGGTGTTGCCGAAGTGGCTGCAAAGAAAGCAAAAAATGCGGAGCATCGTGCAGCAGTTAAAGCCAGAAAAGCTGATCTTGAACAGAAGGCTCACGCTAAGCTTGAAGCCGACAAGCAGCTTCATGAACAAAGAAGGAAGCAGGCTGATGCGTTCAGGATTGCTCAGTATTCCAAGAAAACTGTAGCGAATATTACACGGCGTGCATTGGCTAAAGCCAGGAAGGCTGAACTTGATCGTGAAGCACAGCTTAAGCGTGAAGTAGATAAGCAACTTCATGAGCAAAAACAGAAGCAGATCAAGGAAAACAGAGATGCCCTTATTGCCAAGCGAATCCAGGAAGCTGTGAAGCACAATGATCGTGTAGAGGATATTAGTAAAAAGAAAGCTGAATGGAAGGCTAACGTGGCGAAACATGATCCTATGGGCTTTGAAGCGGTAAATGCTAAAAGGTTCATGCAATTGGAACTGAGCTTAGAAGCTCTGCATAAGGAAATCGCAGGCAGATAAGGCTAATAGTGCTGTTAGAAAATGAAATGAGGAGAATGTTTCAAGAGCCTGTAAATAATTCTGTGTAAACGCCACCAAAACTATTACTCCTTGAACCGGTCAGGAAACATAATTTCAAACCGGTTCATGGCTGCTTTCCAGTTCCTGATCGGCATGGTCCATTTCTCGGAAGCTTTTTCCATGGCCAGATAGATTACCTTCATGACTGACTCATCAGTCCGAAAAATCTTCCGGTTCTTGATCGCCTTACGAATGACGCTATTCAAGGACTCAATGGCATTCGTTGTATAAATCGCTTTTCGGATATCTTCAGGATAGTCGAACAGAGTAATCAGGTTATCCCAGTTATTACGCCAGGACTTACCAATCGATGGGAATTTCTCCCCCCAGGCTTCTTCAAAGGCTTCCAGCTCCATTTCTGCTTCTTCAGCAGTCGCTGACCGGTAAATGTCATCACCGATGTAATAAGTCTTCAAAACACCAGTTTAATTTGACCTCCCGATTAACACTTTTCTGGCCGATTGTTTTCCTGTTGGTATCAAGCAGGGAGCAGCGCCATGACCAATCGAGAGGAC
>NZ_LUKQ02000138.1 GCF_001647025.1 Endozoicomonas atrinae | reverse complement strand
GATCATCCTGAGTTTTAATCTGACTGGCTATTTGATCTACCAGTTTTTCGTTGATTTCAACGCTCATTGTTATTCTCCATTTTGGAGTATTAACGACAAGCGTTTACACAATTTAAATTACATTCCCTGTTTTGAACTCAGAGTTTCTTCCACCTGTTCAATGCTATTAATTAAGTTAGGAAGTATACTTTCTACGATTTTGATGTTTTCTTTTGAGTTGAGCTGTTGGTCTATACTTTCAAATAATTCATTCATGGCCTCTTGCTCTTTTGGTTTTGATTTTGGTTCTTTGACAGTGATCATCATTATTTCAATAATAGTAGTGGAAATATTTCTTAGAATTTCTTCTTTATTTTTTACGTTAGGTTCTAGTATCTTGGATAATGATTCTTTTAGTTTTTTTATTTTCTCTAGAGTTTCTGAGTGTATGTTAACTCTATTGCTTTGTTTGTTGGATGATTCTGATTCTTGAATTTTCATAATTAAATAGTCTTTGCTATAGGGTTTATTAATAACAATGTGATTCTACTCTTGCTAGATGCAGCTTCTAATAAGTATCACTGCGGCGTGGATTTAATGTTACATAAAATAAAATCACGAAATTGTGCGATGGTTTTATATTTTTCTGAATGAGTTAATAAACTTCTTTCATAGAGAACCTTTTCTTGGTTTTTTATGAAAAATATCTTTTATCTACAGCCTACACTGATTCACTGTATGGGGGAGGCAATATATCTATCGGTGGTGTTTGATCACCACCGAGTGGTAGATTACCACCAGTTCGAAGACGCAGAACATCACCGTGTGTTTGATCACCATCGAGTGGTAGATTGCCTTCATTTCTATACTCAATTTCATCATCAACTTCATCAACTTCAACGACCTCTACACCTCTGCAGCATAAAGGTTTTGGCATATGATCCCAGATTGTTCCAGCACCAACGTAAGCGCCGCGGAGTAAGGTCATAATGACAAATGCAATAGCAACGTACCCCATTTCATCGAACCTGGGAAGCAGTGAAGTATCAATTCCAAGCAGTGACTCTAGGTTTATTAATTCAGAAAATGGTGCCTGTGCACCAGCTACAATTGCGCCATAAAAAGTGGCACCTATAGTAGCCATTGATATTTGAAAAGCAAACTTTCTGAGATTTTCTACTATATCTCTTCTCAACTCTCCATTGGGTAAGCAGGAAGAAGGAGAAAATTGGCGTGCTATTTCACATAATCCTTCGAATACCATCATTGCTGAACCCTGAACATAAGGGTATAAGGCTATGCCAATACAACCATAGGAGCCAAGGTTTCCAACATCTTCAGCTATAGGGAATGGCTCAATACCTAGTTGTTCTGCAAGATTTGTATAATTTCCCTGTAATGTGATATTAGGAAGCATTTCAATGGTAAGGTTTCTTGCTTCAAGCTGAGGGTTATAATGACTTAGTTTCTGGTTGGATGATACAAGTGTTCCAACTGTCCACATAGTGGCTAAAAGAGATGCTCCTTGAAGTACAAGTTTTCCTCCTGAATAAAAATGTGTCTTTAACCCGCCAATTTTCTGATTTTTGTCGTAAGCTCTTTGGCTTAATTCTTCAGTAATACTGGATGTATCTACTTGAATATTTCTTAACAGCGACTGAAGCTTTCTTAGCTCACCATATGTAAAACTATGTAGGTTGTCTCTTATAACTCCTGATAACCGATCACTATCTAAAGAATCCACCCCTTCATCATTTTCAACAAGACGATCCAAGAGCATTAATAATTCATGAAGCTCTCCTTTAGTAAAGTTTCTCCCCAGAGCTAAGCCTTTGGCGGGAGCGGCGATAGTTCTGGCTAATTCTGGCAGTGTGATAAGTGGCAATGCAGACTCCGTAATACCGGTTCCTACACCAAATCCAATTCCAACGCCTCTCGCAGCTCCTTCACTGGCTCCACATCTCACGACGAGATCACTGACACCCAGAGCAGTATTTTTAGCATCCAGCCAAGAAGACCATACGGCGATACCTCCCACAATCGTGTTTTTTGGAATGGTCCAAAAAATTAACTTAATGAAATCCCTACAGTTCATATCATAACAGCACTGGAATGACTTATTAAGTGATGCACATAGACCGCTTCCTTCACTGGCCTTATCTTTTACCCAGTCCATAAAACCATCATAAACTTGAAGTGCTCCCCCGGTGTACATGCTAAGTGTTGAAAGAGAAGCAGGTATCACCATTAATTTTTTCAATACTTCCATAACTCCAGCAGAAGGGTCAATATCTGCGGTAACACCCAATAAATTAATTACGGCAAATAGACCAAGAGTTGAAAACACCAAAGCCTCAGATGTAACTCTGCATACCTCTTTATCGGAACCACGACATGTTAATTCATCTTTCCGGATACGTCTTATTTCCTGTAAGCTAGTTTCTGTCAGCTGCATTAGCCTTTCATAGATGTCTTTTATCTCTGGCTTCCCTCTGGGGAAATCACTCGAACCCTCATGAAGCATTGTATACAACTTGGTATCCTCAAATTTTTTTTTCGTTATTACCTCCTCTAGTTTATCAAGATCCTCATCACTAAGATCCACAACAGCAGCAGTAATATTAGGAGCTACTTCGGTTAATAGCCTTTCTGTTTCATCCACCTGGGTTTGGCTTTTAGAGCCTTCTGAAAACTCTTTAAGAGATATTCCTTGATCAGATGTGCCTACTGTCTTTTTTTCACCGCCAAATAAAACTGAAGCTCTTTCTCTTCCACTCTCAACGCTATCCTCAGGATTGAAACTTTCAAAGCTTGTTCCGCCTTGTGCAGAAAATACTGCAGCATCATAATCTACACTCATTTCGACCAGATTCCTAAATAGAATGTTGGAAATAATAGTATTTTTCAAAAATAAACAGTGGCTGTTATGGAAACTTGATGAGAGCATAAATTAATTAGATTTATTATAAATTCCACTGATATTTATTTTCAAAATTTAAATAATATTGCGATGATAATTTTCTATGTCGATCTTGGGGACTATCTAGGTCTTCCTAGTGTGGTATGAGATGAATATTTTTGGATTGGTAGGAACAGGTGTGAAGAAAATTAAGTTATGATTGATACGAGATCTATTTATATAATTATGTGGGAATATCTGGACAAAAATTTGGTTGAAATAGCAGACAAACATAGTGGACTCCTAGCTTTTGAATAAGAATTGGTGCTTTACTGGATTGATCTGATATCAAGTCATTTATTGTTTCTCCGGAGATGGATAATAGTTATCCGCTATAGAGTGGTTATTATTGAATATATAAAGTAGTACTGCTTCTGCTGAGAGTTAAAATACGTTTTTGTTATTTAGGTAAAGGATTATATGTCCAGTGTAAGGAAAATGTTTTATCTCGAGTAAATAGCAAATCATTTTTACCGAGATATAAGGTGAAGACTATAAGACACCTAATTGATAATTTATGATTTTTTATATGAGAACAGCTTATTTTTTATTTTCTCAGCTTGATCCATCAAAATGATAAACTCCCTCTCATTATTGAGACGGAGGCTATTTCACGACCATCCAGATAATAATTACTCTCATTTATTAAGCGACAGCCTTAAAACGAATCCAATGTGAAAATATCAGACATTGATTCAGGTCATTTATCGATTCTGACTTTCTGGGTAGGACAAAAATACCAGAATAAAATTTGTGAACATTTTTGATCATAAATTTGCTTCAGGTCATTTTATCAATGGGTATTCACTCTCCTGGTACGGTCATTTTTCAAATCTGGCCTGAATCCTGCGTTTTTCTCTGCATCTATACAAGTGCGTCTGCCTGCAATGAAAGGCAGATAAAAGCGGAAAAACGAAGCCCTTTGAGGATTTGCCTAGAAAAGGCATAAGTAGCTGGCCATATGAATCGAATATTTCAGGCTACTTGGGCAAGTGCTATGCAAGACGCAACGGAGGGAGCATAGCCTTAGCTATGTAACCGGAGTTGCAACGCAGCAGAGTGCCTGAACAAGGAGGTCAGAAATATCTGATTTCATATGGTTAGCTACTTAAGGGTGGCAGCCGCTGACTTTCCAAGAAAGCTTGAGAATCTTGAGGATGAGGAGTTTCGACAATGGGTGATATCATGCGTCCTGTCCCTTTGAGGGAAATGCTGGACCGAATCCATGGAGAGTACAAAAGCAGCCAATCCCTCTTTGGTATCCGGGCAGACCTGCTCTTTCGCAAAAAGAATGACCAGAACATCAAGGTCTGTTCAGAAACGGCATCCACTGCTGTAGGTCCTGCTGCTGGTCCACACACTCAACTGGCACAGAACATCATTGCCTCCTGGGCAGCCGGTGGTCGTTTTATCGAATTGAAAACCGTGCAGATCATGGACACTCTGGAGATCGAAAAGCCCTGTATCGATCCGGAAGATGAGTGTTACAACACCGAATGGTCTACCGAATTTACCCTGCCAAAAGCGTATGATGAATACCTGAAAGCCTGGGTGGTTCTCCATGTGCTGGAAGAGATGTTTGATCCTGCAATGGGATCTGGTCGTGAAAAGAGCTTTATCTTTAATATGAGTGTCGGTTACGACCTCAAGGGCATCAAGACCGTACCCATGCAGACCTTCATTGATAATATGATGGACAGCAGTGGTCATGAGAAGTTTGCCCAATACCAGGACATTGCCCGGGAATGGCTGAAGAGCGAAGCCGTTCAGGAAACCTTCCAGTGCAAAGACCGGGTGGATTCACTGCTGGCAACCGTTGATCGAATCTCCGGTAAGATAGCTCGTTCCGTCACTCTCTCAACCATGCACGGTTGCCCTCCCCACGAAATCGAAGCGATCTGTCATTACATGATGACAGAAAAGCATATTGATACTTATGTAAAACTGAACCCAACCCTGCTGGGCTTCGCCTATGTACGTAAGGTTCTGGACGACAGAGGCTTTGGATACATTGGTTTGAAAGAAGAGTCTTTCAGCCATGACCTGCAGATGGAAGATGCAATCCCCATGCTGCACCGGCTCCGCAAAACCGGTGCTGACCTGGGGCTGAGCTTTGGGGTCAAACTCTCGAATACTCTGGGTTGTGTGAATAATCGCGGACGTCTGCCTGGCGATGAGATGTATATGTCTGGCCGCTCACTCTACCCATTGACCATCAATCTTGCGGCCGTTATCGCCCGTGAATTTGATGGCCAGATGCCTATGTCTTACTCCGGCGGTGCCTGGAAAGGTAATGTTGCTGATATCTTTAATACCGGTATCCGTCCAATCACCATGGCAACCGAGATGCTGAAGCCCGGTGGCTATATGCGTCTGCGTGACTGCGCTCTGGCGCTGGAAGAGTGCGACAGCTGGGCTCGTGAAACTGTTGATGTTGCTGCCCTGGAAACACTGGCCGCCAAAGCGTTAACCGCTGATGAGTACACTGAAAAGAACTGGCACGAAACCCCTGTGCGCCAGAAGGCAACCTCACCACTGACCGATTGCACCATTGCTCCCTGTAAGCAGGCATGCCCCATTGGTCAGGATGCACCTGAGTACATTCAGCTGGTCGCTAATGGTGAATACCAGCAGGCCCTCAGCCTGATTTATGACAAGAACCCGCTGCCAGGTATTACCGGTCATATCTGCGACCATCAGTGCATGTTCAGCTGTTCCCGTAAAGATTACGAAGGCGCTGTTCGTATCCGTGATATGAAGCGGATTGCCATGGAAAAAGGCTGGGATGATTACAAGGCCGCCTGGCAGAAACCTGCTCAGGAGCAGACTGCTCGCTGTGCTGTTATCGGTGCTGGCCCTGCGGGTTTGTCTGCCGCTTATTTCATGGCCCGTGCCGGCTTCCCGGTGGTGGTGTTTGAAAAAGAAAGAGATGCCGGCGGTATCATTCGTAATGTCCTGCCCAACTTCCGTATCCCTGCCGAAGTGATTCAGCAGGACATCGATTTTGTCAGAGCCCATGGTGTGCAGTTCGAGTTTGGCTGCGATCCAAAGCTGGATGTACTGGATCTGAAACACAGCGGCTTTGATTATGTCTTCCTGGGTATCGGAGCCGAGAAGGGTAACCGGATGCCACTGGAAGGCGATCGTAGTCGTTTATTGCCATCCCTGCAGTTCCTTCGCCAGTTCAATGAAGCACCAGAAACCATCAAGCTTGGCAAGCGAGTGGTGGTGGTTGGTGGTGGTAATACCGCCATGGACAGTGCGCGCGCTGCCCTGAAAGTACCTGGAGTAGAAGAAGTTCGTGTGTTCTACCGCCGTACTGAAGAGGAAATGCCAGCTGACCGCGAAGAGTATGGCAATGCCGTTAAAGACGGTGCCCGCTTCCAGTTCCTGACCAACCCTGAAAGCATGACGGAAGAGGGTATGCTCACCTGCCGCATCATGAAGCTGGGTGAGCCGGATGCCAGTGGTCGCCGCCGTCCTGTGGCCACCGAAGAAACCTGCACACTGCCGGTTGATACGATTATTACCGCGATTGGTGAGCAGGCGGATTCCGAGCTGCTGAACAAGATGGGTATCCCACTGGGTACCGATGGCTGGGCCGCTGTTGATCGTCAGACCAAAGAGACTGGCGTCAGCAATGTCTTCCTGATCGGTGACGCGCATACTGGTCCATCCACTGTGGTTCGCTGTATTGATGAAGCCAGAAGAGCAACGGATACCGCCATTGCCCGCAACCAGGCACTGGTTCATCACTCTTTTGAATACAAGAGCACTGAAGTACCTGTGGCTGATGAGAAAGTGATTCGTGCCCGCCGCGGCCTGATTCCCATGAGCTCTGTGCCTGCAGACGATGTGGAAGCCTTTGCCCGCCAGGAAGGTGAGCGCTGCCTTGAGTGCAACCACATCTGTAACAAGTGTGTGGATGTCTGTCCGAACCGTGCAAATGTGGCTGTTGAAATTCCGGGCTTTAAAGAGAAGTACCAGATTCTGCACCTGGATGCTTACTGCAACGAATGTGGCAACTGTGCCCAGTTCTGTAACTGGGAAAGCAAGCCTTATAAAGAGAAGTTCACAGTCTTCAGTCTGATGGAGGACTTTGAAAACAGCACCAACAGCGGCTTCCTGGTTCAGGACGATATGGTCTGGCTGCGCAGTGCAGGCTCTGATGGAAAAGAGCGGGTCAACAAGATGTCCATTAATGTGATGGGCGAGTTGAGCGAGATCCCCCGAGGACAGGATGATTTGTGCAGGATCATCAGTCATGTCTACCTGAATAACGCTTATCTGCTGGGTAAGGTCTATCCATAAGACTGCTGCCCGCTATCCGCTGCCCGCCTCCCGCAAAAGCATAAGCACACCTTGCTTTTTCGGGCTACGGGCAGCGGGAGGCGGGAAGCGTTCCTTTAGAATAAGGACATGTTGTATGTTACTGATAAAAAATGCCACCGCTGTTCAGTTTGAACCTGCCAGAGTCACCGAAGGGGTGGATATTCTGGTGGATGGCAACAAAATTGTGGAAGTCGGCTCTCAGGTGGATCGTGCCAAGGCGACCAGAACTATTGATGCAGCCGGTCGTTTAGTGATGCCGGGTATTGTCTGCAGCCATAACCATTTCTACTCCGGCCTTTCCCGGGGCGTAATGGCTGACATTAAACCCTGTCCTGATTTTGTCAGCACGCTGAAGAACCTCTGGTGGAAAGTGGATCGGGCCATTGATGAGGAGATTCTTTATTATAGTGGCCTGATCTGCTCACTGGATGCCATCAAGGCCGGTTGTACTTCTGTTATTGACCACCATGCTTCTCCCTCCTATATCAAAGGCTCCCTGAATACACTGCGGAAGGCTTTCCTCAAAGCAGGCCTGCGGGGCATGACCTGTTTTGAAACCACTGACCGTAATGGCGGTATTAAAGAGCTTGAAGCCGGTGTTCGGGAGAACATTGAATTTGCCAACCTGGTAAGCAGTGCCAAAGTCAGGGGGGATGAACCTTATCTGGTAGAAGCTCATATTGGCGCCCATGCACCTTTCACGGTTTCCAATGATGGACTGGGCATGTTGTCCGATGCGGTACGTGAAACCGGTCGAGGCCTGCATATCCACGTTGCAGAAGACAAGTACGATGCGACCTGGAGCCGTCATCATTATGGGCAGGAGCTGATTCAGCGTCTGGACAGTTTTGGCCTGATCAACGACAAGACCCTGATAGGGCACGGCATCTATCTGGCGGATTCTGATATTGAATTACTCAATGAGAAAGATGCCTTCCTGGTGCATAACCCACGCTCCAACATGAATAACCATGTGGGCTATAACGAAAAACTCACGTCTTATAAAAACGTTGCTCTGGGTACAGACGGTATTGGCAGCGATATGTTTGAAGAACTGAAGTTTGCTTTCTTCAAGCACCGTGACGCCGGTGGTCCACTGTGGCCTGACAGTTTCGTTAAGTTCCTCAATAACGGTAACCGCTTGCTGGAAAGAAACTTCGGTGGTCATTTTGGTCGACTGGAAGCGGGTTATCAGGCGGATCTGGTCATTTACGATTACAACAGCCCAACACCGCTGCAGGCAGAAAACCTGCCGGGCCATCTGGCATTCGGAATGAACAGCAGTGGTGTGAGAACCGTTATTGTTGATGGCGCCGTTGTGTTGGAAGACGGTTGCTATCCATTTGATGTCAACGAAATTTATGCCGAAGCACGGAAAGCGGCACGGCGTTTGTGGAAAGGTATGGACAGTCTCAGCTGAAAAATAATCAGTCATAAGCCGGGGGAGAGCCTTTGAGGGTTTCTCCCACACAACCGGCCTTTGGGGGAAATCATGCTAAATACCGATGTTGACCAGTCTTCCATAGAGAAGAATGCAGGGTCTCACGACAACTCTTTGCTGGAGCGACTTTTCAAGTTGAAGCAGCACGGGACAACCGTGAAGATGGAAGCGCTGGCGGGATGTACCACCTTCATCACCATGTGCTATGTGGTGTTTGTTGTGCCGGAAATGTTGTCTGCTGCAGGCATGGACCGGGGAGCACTGTTTGTTGCTACCTGTCTGATCTCCGCCATCAGCTGTATTGCCATGGGGCTTTACGCTAACTGGCCTGTAGGCCTGGCTCCAGGTATGGGATTGAACGCGTTCTTTGCTTATGCCGTGGTTCTGGGCATGGGCTACTCCTGGGAACAGGCGATGGGTGCCGTATTCTGGGGGGGTATCGGCTTTATGCTGCTGAGTATCTTCAAAGTCCGGGAGTGGATCGTTGACAGCATTCCCAAAGGTCTGCGAATTGGTATTACCGCTGGTATCGGTTTGTTCCTTGCTCTGATTGGACTCAAGTCAGCCGGTATTGTGGTGGCTAATCCCGGCACCATTGTTGGTCTTGGTGATATCACCGGTTTTGCCCAGGTCATGGCGAGTCTCAGCCTGTTCCTCATTCTTGCCCTGAGCTACCGCAAGATGAAATCAGCGGTACTGGTCTCTATTGCCGTGGTAACGCTGATCTCTCTCTTTACCGGACAGGTTCAGTTTACCGGCATTGTTTCCCTTCCTCCCAGTATTGAACCCATTTTTGCCAAGCTCGACATTATGGGCTCTCTGAACCCCGATATGATCGGTGTCATCGTGGCCTTCATGTTTGTCAACCTGTTCGATACCACCGGCACGCTGATTGCGGTTGGTGATAAAGCCGGCCTTGCTGATGAAAACGGCAAGATGGAAAACATGAGCAAGGCCATGGTGACTGACGGTACTGCCTCCTGGGTTGGTGCGGTATTTGGTGCTCCTACGGTGACCACCTATGTCGAAAGTGCTTCCGGTGTTGCTGTCGGTGGTCGTACTGGCCTGACTGCAGTATTCATTGGTCTGCTTTTCCTGTTGACTCTTTTCCTTTCTCCGCTGGCAGGCATGGTTCCCGGTTATGCAACTGCCGGTGCTCTGCTGTATGTAGCTGTTCTCATGACCGGAAGCCTGGGCGCGATGGACTGGTCCGATCTGACCGAAGCGGGTCCTGTTGTGATCACGACTATTATGATGCCGTTGAGTTTCTCCATTGCTAATGGTATTGCCCTGGGCTTTATCGCCTACCCAGTCATCAAGTTGCTGGCCGGACGAGTTAAAGAAGTCAGTATCAGTGTATGGGCTCTGGCCATTATGTTCGCACTTAAGTTTATTATCTTTGGCATATAAGACAGGCGGCTAATCTCGTTATCGCGTGTGTGAGGTTGTTGTGAAATTCTGGCTGAGAGGTTCGCTTTGAGTTTCGCAACATCCTATCTTCTCTCCTTCAATATGTATTGATTTTCCCTTCTCTGTTATACCAATCGTACTTTCTAATTACGCCATTGCGCTGGTGATATGGACGCTAGTCCTGCGTTGGGATCCCTCGCAATACCCAAGAGCATAAATAGCCCCATTATTACTCGTCCTTCTGCATTGTTCAGGCGTCCATATCACTATGTTGATTACGGTAGTTAGAAAGCACGATTGGTATTTTGAATATGTTCGCAGGATTTTGTTTCAGATCCACGTGATTATCAGAATGATGCATCATTCTGATAATTACAGTGTTCATGTAGCGATATTTCCAGGTATTCGGATGGCAACCGTAACAATAGGATGCTGGATTTATCACTGGCTTAAGAGTTTGTGAAAACTTTCCGGAACAGATTTGCCATAAGTCATTTTTTTCTTATTCACTGCTTACCTCCTCATACCAAGGCTACCTTCTGGCCTGAATTATGCTGCGGAAAAAAGAGATCCATGATCCTGTAGATATAACTTCCGGTATAGAAAAGGCAAACAATATGATCAGGGAATTTTTGCAGCCAGAGTCTCTTCAAGAGGCTCTGGCCATGAAAGAGCAGCATGGTGATCAGGCCGTGTATATGGCCAGTGGTGCACGTTTGAATGCTGCGCCGATGAAGACGGATAAAACCATTGCCATCAGTCTTTCCCGTCTTGGTCTGCAGGGTATTGTGCAAACCGATAAAGGGTGGGAGCTTGGCGCGCTGACCACACTTCAGCAGGTCATCGACAGTCCTGAACTGCCTGAAGGCCTGCGGGAAGCTGCAGCCCTGATCTTCAGCCGTAATATGCGTAACCAGATTACTCTCGGTGGCGAAATTGCTGCCAATTTGAAAGCTTGCCAGGTTGTTCCTGCACTGCTGGCCATGGATGCAGAAGTTGAAGTTGCAGAAGGTGGCTGCATGACCGTTGAGGCTTGGCAGCAAAAACCCTACGGATTAATCACCAAAGTTATCATCCCTGCCAGTGTGGACTATTGCCGCAGTGAGAAAGTGGTTAAGAGCTGTGCAGGTCTGCCAATCGTCAGCGTATCCCTGGCGGTGAACGTTAAAGATGGCAAGCAGCAGTTTGGTATTGCGCTGGCCGGTGTTGCTGAAAAAACCATTCGACTTCATGACGTAGAAGCCCTGCTTGCTGATCAGGGGCTGCAGGGGCGTGAAGCCATTGAAGAGGCCGTTGGAAAATCAGTCTTCCCTGAAACTGATTTCCTTGGCAGTGCCGAGTACAAGCGTCATCTCAGCAGTGTCCTGGTTGGCCTGCTGGTGGAAGAGTTTAATGGACGGAGTAACTGATCGTGGAAATCGTCTTTACCCTCAATGGCAAGCAGAAAGCGATTCAGGCAGAAGCCGGTGAAAATGTTCAGGTACTGCTGAAGCGACTGGGCATGCGAGCTGTCCGTAACAGTGATGATGGCTACGGCTTTGCCGGTTCCGATACTATTTTGCTGGATGGCTGTTCTGTCAACGCATCCCTGTTGATTGCAGCCCAGCTCGATGGCCGGGAAGTGGTTACGCCTGAATCTCTGAATGAATATGGCAAGTTGAGTCCGGTACAGTCAGCATTGATCGATGCGGGTGTTATTCAGTCCGGCTACAACGATCCTGCACTGGCGTTATTGATTACTGACCTGTTCAAGCGCAGCCCGAACCCCACCAAAGCCGAAATTACCGATGTAATGTCGTCCATCTTCCTGCGTGAGAGTGCTTACCAGCAGGTATTTGATGCGGTCGACATTGCCCGTCAGCGTCTATCAGATCCTGACTACGTTGCTACCAGTGTGCCTTCCTTTGCCGGAGAGAATCGTCAGGTCGGTAAGCCCGGTGGCAAAGTGGACGCAGCCCGTTCCATCAAGGCTGAACCCTGCTTTGTTGAGGATTTTGTCGCACCGGATGCCTGTGTCCTGAAGATGCTGCGCAGTCCTCATGCCCATGCCTACATTACCCGTATTGATACCAGCGAAGCCGAAGCGATGCCTGGTGTTGTTGCCGTATTTGACCATCGCAACTGCCCAGACGTGTATTACACACCTGGTGGCCAGACTGCACCCGAACCTTCTCCTCTGGATCGTCGTATGTTTGGCCAGAAGGTCCGGCATTACGGTGACCGTGTTGCTGCGGTAGTTGCCGAAACGGAAGAGCAGGCAGAAGCTGCTCTGAAGACCATTAAGGTTGAGTATGAAGTGCTCAAGCCGGTGCTCTCTATCAAGGAAGCCATGGCGGAAGATGCACCTGTCGTGCATAACGGTGTGATCAGCTACAGCGTTGGCGCACCGGATGATCTGGATGAGCAGAACAAAATCTCTGATCTCCGTGATGGCAAGATTCATTTCAACTTCCCCTTTGGTGGCGATCCCAAGAAGAACATTGCTGCCCGTGGTCATGGTGAAATCGGTGATATTGAGCAGGGTTTTGCCGAAGCGGATATGATTCTGGAACGGACTTATCAGTCACGTCAGTCTCAACAACTGCCTCCTGAGCAGCACCTCTGCTACACCTATATGGAAGGTGACCGGATTGTTGTCCGTGCAGCTACTCAGGTGCCATGGCATGTCCGTCGCAAGATTGCCATTGTTCTTGGTCTGAAGCAGCATAAGGTGCATGTAATCAAGGAGCGTCTGGGCGGCGGCTTTGGCTCCAAGCAGGACATTCTGGTCGAAGAAGTCTGCGCCTTTGCCACACACACTACCGGTCGCCCTGTTCTGTTCCGTCATACACGTGAAGAGGAGTTTATTGCGACCTCTACACGACATGTGGCTGAAATTGATATCAAGATGGGGGCGAAGAAAGACGGTACCATCACCGCGTTTGATGTGAACTTCCGCTTCAATACCGGCCCTTATGGCAACCATGCCCTGACCGTACCCTGTAATGCACCGGCGATCTCTCTGCCACTGTACCCATGCCCTAACGTTCGCTTCAAGGTAGACACTTACTATTCCAATATCGTGCCTACCGGTGCTTACCAGGGATACGGTGGTCCAAAGGGTAACTTCGCTGTACAGATGATTGTGGCTGAAATGGCCGATGCCCTGGGTATTGATCATCTGGAGATGATCGAGAAGAACCGGGTAAGAGAAGGCCAGAAGCTGGATCTGCTGGGCAAGGTTGGTGAAGGCAAACTGCCATCCAAAGTGCCCACTGCCTACAGTTGTGCCCTGGGGCCAATCCTTGAGCAGGGTGCCGCCGGATTTGGCTGGGGAACCCCGAAGGAAGAACCGGAAAATCCACACATCAAGATTGGCCGTGGTATTGCCACCATGCAGCAGAAGTCCGGTATTCCGGATATTGATCAGGCCAATGCCTGGGTCAAGCTGGCGTCTGATGGCACATTGATTGTGCACTCTGGCGGTGCTGATATCGGTACTGGTCTGGATACGGTGGTTGCCAAGCTGACCGCTGAAGTGCTCTGCACCGAACTGGCTGATATCCATGTAATCTCCGGTGATACTGACCACTGTCTGTTTGATAAGGGTGCTTATGCTTCCAGTGGTACCTGCTTCTCCGGTAACGCCGCTCGTCTGGCCGCAGAGGATCTGCGCGGCAAGGTTCTGAAAACGGCAGCCCATCTGCTGGAAGAGCCAGTGGAAGAGCTGATTGTGGAATACCCTGGTGTGGTTCGTAGCTCTGTCCATAACAAGAAGGGTTCCATCAGTTTCGGAGAAATTGCTCACTATGCCGAAAGTGGTACCGGATGCGGTCAGCTGATGGGGCAGGGCAGCTTTATTACCAGTGAGTTTGCCTTCCCATACGGTGCCAACTTTGCCGAAGTGGCGGTGGATACCCGTACCGGTAAGGTATCGCTGCGCAAGTTCCATGCGCTGCTGGATTGCGGCACACCCATCAACCCGGAACTGGCGCTTGGTCAGATCTACGGTGCCAGCATGAGAGCGATTGGTCATACGCTGCAGGAAGCCATTCAGTATGACGATCAGGGGCGTGTCGTGAATGCCAACTTTGCCGACTATGGTGCGCCAATGGTTGGTGATCTGCCAGAGGACTTCCAGGCAATACTGGTGCCCAGCGATGACCCGGTAGGCCCTTATGGTGCCAAGTCTGTCTCTGAAATCAGCGTGAATGCAGCAGCGCCCGCGATTGCATCCGCTATCCATGACGCCACCGGAGTCTGGGTCAGAGACTGGCACATTACACCGGAAAAAATGCTTAACGCATTGAAGGAATCAGTACTGTAACGGAGGTTTTTGCCCATCTAACGTTTTATGAAATGGAGCATGGTTTTGTTTGTGCTCTCATTTCATAAAACTGGGATGATGAATTTATCAACATCAGTACACTTTTTAAGCTAGATATAAGATCTGTTTATCAATATATGGTTAAGTGAAATGGATTCTGTTGTACCGACTCTACATTCCAGCTTAGTTGAACAAAAAGATGAATTGCAGGGTAAAAGTACCCGTGAAGGTAAGTTTTCCCGTTTTACAGTATCGGTATCAGAAGAGAGTTACAGAGCACTAAATGTATTGACATGTCATAACCGTTGTTCAAAAAAACACAATGCTCACGAAGTTCTTCAGACAGTTATTCAGGAGAGAGATTTCGATATCTCTGAGCAACTTACAGATAGATATTTTGCAGAAAGGTCATATGCGAGGGCAGAAGAAATCGAATGGCCTAGATATATAGAGCGCTATGAATTCAAGATTTCTAACGACGAAAGTCAATTACTAAGAAGCATACTAAATGCTAGTCGTAATAAGCTAGAGATGAGAAGAAAGTATGACTATTCAGAATGTAGTGCTTATTTGGATGGTTTCATCGATGGAATACATCACTATTACAGTGAAAACACGCCATGTGCGACTTTTAGGTTTGCATAAGGAGACATGACTGAACCTGCTTTCTGCTATTAAAAGCAGTAAAAAGCAAAAAAGAAGGTTTCAGTCATGCCCGTTGAAGAGTTTATCACTACAGTCT
>NZ_LUKQ02000137.1 GCF_001647025.1 Endozoicomonas atrinae | reverse complement strand
GCGTCATTCGTAAGGCGATCAAGAACCGGAAGATTTTTCGGACTGATGAGTCAGTCATGAAGGTAATCTATCTGGCCATGGAAAAAGCTTCCGAGAAATGGACCATGCCGATCAGGAACTGGAAAGCAGCCATGAACCGGTTTGAAATTATGTTTCCTGACCGGTTCAAGGAGTAATAGTTTTGGTGGCGTTTACACAGAATTATTTACAGGCTCTACCTATCATTTTTTCAGTAATACTGACTACAATCACAATGACATTTGGAAATCTCATGTGTTTCCCAGTAGCATTATCCTTAGTTCCTGAATTATCTAAAAAAGAAAACCAAGCTATCTACTTTAGCATTTTTTATGTCCTTACCGGTCTCATTAGTGCTATTGCGAACTGGATTATTGGAATAGTATTGGAAAGTTCACAATTATTAACGGTTATTCTCATTGTATGCTATACCGTTATTTGTGGTGTGCTATCACTTAAATATAAAACTGAAAAAAACATCTAAAACAACAAATACTCTATTATCAATATGAAATACTTGATTAACCCCTTCATTTTTTCTATTACCTTACAATAAATAGCCTATCATATGGAATCAAATCTTTCTTATTCCTATGCTTAGGGAGCGTCATTAACTGGCTAGCTAACCGTTTATAATACCCCCTAGCTGCTTATCACGAATCAAACTTTATAGAAGCGCTATTCCAATAAAAATAAACATCACTACCAGCCAGAACACTGAAAGCTTCATGGCACGAAGCAGGAAACAGCCAATCAGCACCAGCGCCATTTCCATTGCTGAATGCACAGCAGACGTAAATACCGGTGAGTAAAGCGCTGAGAGCAGAAGTCCCACTACTGAAGCATTAATACCGGCCACCGCTCCAGCAATCCGGGCTCGTCCAGCCAGCGCCTGCCAGGCAGGCAGCACACCGATCACCAGCAGAAAACCCGGCAGAAAAATAGCCAGCGTCGCTGCAATCGCACCCAATATCGGAGTCGATTCAGAAGCGAAGTATCCAAGATACGTGGCCAGGGTAAACATAGGGCCTGGCACAGCCTGGGCTGCAGCATAGCCAGTCAGGAATGTATCGGTACTGATCATGCCTTCCGTTGTACTCTGCAGCAATGGCAGAACCACATGACCACCGCCAAACACCATACTGCCAGCCTGATAGAAGTCACTGATCACTCTTGCCAGTGGTGAGTAGTCAGCAAGCAGAGGCAGGCCAAGCAGCAAAATGGCAAACAGGATGAGAGGCCAGAAAACAAAACGGCACCTGGCCTGGCTGTCGTCATTGCCCGGTAACCAGCGATAACCGATCAGGGCGGCTGCGACCAGAATAGCCATTTGGACATAGACTCCAGGAAACACCAGCAATAGAGCAGCACTGAAGACACACAAACTAATGGTCAACTGACTTTTACAGAAAGACCGAAACATCTGCAGAGTGGCGTCTGCCACAACGACGACAGCCAGTAGCTTCAAACCGGCGATAATTCCCTGATACCAGTCAGCAGACAGGAACAGCTGACTGCTCATGGCGACTGCCAGCAGAATCGCAAAAGAAGGTAATGTAAAACCGACAAATGCAGCAATTCCGCCCAGCAATCCCGCCCTCTGGTAACCCAGGGCAAAGCCAATCTGGCTGGACCCAGGACCTGGCAGAAACTGGCTGAGAGCAATCAGTTGAGAATACTCAACGTCCGTTAACCACTTGCGCTTCTCAACAAACGTATTTCGAAAATACCCGATATGAGCGGCCGGGCCCCCAAAACTGGTCCAGCCCAGCAGGAAAAACTGCCAGAAAATGGTGAATAACTTATCCACAGGCAACTTACCAAAAGATTAATAAAGTAATTTGCTGATGATAAACAGCTGTTGTCCATTATGCATATTGATTCTTTTGATTGATCAGAATCAATATGATCGATATTCCTGCCAGCCCCCAATCCCTTTAGACTGTAGAAGTAAAGCGCTGCAATAGAAATGGACACAACCAACATGACCAACCATCTGGCAGTCATCGCCACCAACCGCTTTGGTATGGGGGCCAGAGATCATGAAATCAAAGAAGCGCAGTCAGATCCACAAGGGTGGCTGGGTACTCACTTAATATCCCCTGCTCTGGACAACAGCCTGCCCGACAGCTGGGCAGTCATTAACCAGTATGCAGAGTTTCGAGCCATAAAGAATGCTGAAAAATCCGGACAGAAGCCCGGCAACCAGAATGCCATGATGGCACCATTGAGGAGAACCTACTTCCAGTTCTGCAGTGATACCCTGACCCGAAGCATCAGCAGCGAGCACTCATTCAGCTGGCGACTGCTGGATTTCTTCTCCAACCACTTCAGTGTTTCAGCTCAGGGCGGACTGATGGCTCCACTGGCTCCCACGCTTGAGCGGGAGGCCATAGCCCCAAACCTCTTTGGTTCTTTTGCTGATCTACTGGTTGCGGTGGAAACACACCCAGCCATGCTGATCTATCTGGATAATGAAAAATCCATTGGACCGGATTCCAGGCAGGCCAATTACCTCAAAAAGAAGGCAAAAAAAACCAGGGGCATGAATGAAAATCTGGCGCGGGAAATTCTGGAACTCCATACCATGGGGGTGAACGGTGGCTACCAGCTGGAAGATATTCAAGAACTGGCAAAAGCTATTACTGGCTGGAGTGTAGCCCGCCCAGAGAAAGAAGAAGGACATGGTTTTCTATTTCGTGAACGGGCTCACCAGCCGGGACAGCGTAACGTTCTGGGGAAAACGTACCCGGATACCGGAGCCAGCCAGGGGGAAACCATTCTTCGTGATCTTGCAGTACACCCTGCAACGGCCAGATACGTTTCCTGGAAACTGGCCAGACACATAATCAGCGATCAGCCACCGGCTGACCTTGTGGATAAAATGCAGGAACAGTGGCTGAAGACCAGTGGTAACCTGAAAGAAGTTATTACGGTTCTGATTCAACACCCACAGAGCTGGCAGATTGAGCAACAAAAACTCAAAACCCCTCGTGAGTTTCTGGTTTCCGTCTGCAGAGCAACCGACGGAGTCTCTCCCCGAAAGAAAAACAGGGAACAACAAAGCAGAATGCTGGTCAATACGTTGACTGCCATGGGGCATAAACCCTTTGGTGCAGGTTCACCCGCTGGCTATGCTGATATCAGCAGTGCCTGGGATGGCTCTGACGCATTACTGACCCGAATCGACTGGACAAACCGCTGGGTAGAAAGCCTGAAGAAAAGAGTCGATCCACTTACACTCATGGATACCACTCTGGGTGAACAGATGGCAAGTGATTCCCGAACCATCATTGGCCGTGCAGAGAGTCGCCAGCAGGGTTTATCGCTATTATTGCTTAGTCCCGAGTTCATGCGGCGATAAGCTCGTTAGGAGAGATGCATGACTAAAATTAACCGACGCGACTTGATCAAATGGCTTGGGGCTGGCGTCGTCTGCTCACAGATTCCAGTAACCGGCAGCCTGGCATTTGGCTCAACATCAAACCATCAAAGCAATTCACCCAAACTTGTATGGATCGTTCTGCGCGGTGCAATGGACTCACTGCACGCAGTTCTGCCAGCCTTTGATGGTAACCTGTTAGTTCATCGTCGGCTTATTGCAGAACCTGCCCTTGAAGCCATGCTGCCAATGGATCAGGGGTTTGGTCTGAACAATAATCTACCAACACTGCACAGCTGGTATCAGCAGAAACAAATGGTTCCCGTGGTTGCGGTAGCTTCTCCCTACCGGCAACGCTCGCACTTTGAAGGTCAGGATGTACTGGAATCAGGCCTTTTTCCCCTGAATCAAGACAATGGCTGGCTTTCCCGTGCCCTGGAGGCCACAGGAAAAACCGGACTGGCAGTATCTCACTCTCTCCCCGTCAGCCTGCGTGGAGGACAACTGGCAGGCACCTGGTATCCAAATACCATACCCTTTGCAAAGGAAGACCTGTATCAGCGCCTTTTCCAGATGTACAAACAGGATGACCTGCTTCATGACCGTCTGGAAGAAGCCCTGAATGTCCGGGGTATCGTGGGCAACTCAATGAATGGCAACAGCCGGAAGTTCAAGGCACTGGCTGAAGCAGCTGGTACATTGCTCAGTCACCAGGAGGGCCCTGATGCCATCATGCTGGAAATGGGCGGATGGGACACCCATGACAACCAGCTGCCCCGCCTTTCACGACAATTTCAGGAACTGGACTCAGGCCTGCAGACCATGAGAACCAGTATGGGAGAACAAACCTGGAACAATACCATTGTCATGATTGCTACCGAATTTGGTCGAACGGTAGCGATGAACGGTACCGGTGGTACTGATCATGGAACAGCCTCCTGCCTCTTTATGGCTGGCGGAGCGGTTAACGGTGGCAAAGTGCAGGGTAACTGGCCAGGGCTTGCTAAAAAAGACCTCTATGAAGAGCGGGATTTACGTCCAACGTCTGATATTCGTCAGTGGATATCAGCCGCCTTGATACAACACTGGCAACTTTCAACTGCCCAGTTGAAGAGCATTTTCCCCGACATCACTCCAGCCCGGATTGTTTAAATAATAAGTAGTTGTGCAAATGGAATCGAATAATTCTGGGTGATTGGACAGTTACTATGCAAGGCACAACGGCGGGAGCATAGCCGTAGCTATGTGACCAGAGTTGTAACGCAGTAGAGTGACTGGCTACTCACTCAGAAAATATGATTCCATTTGGTCAACTGCTTATTCTTTGCATTTCATCACATCCCTTAGCAGGAGCCATTTACTCCTGCTTGGTTCCTGATATTCTGCTCGTAAAGCGTACAACTTATCGAATAATCATGACTACTCTCAGTTATGATCGCCTCGAAAAACCACGCCTTTTATAAACGACTATTAATGGCTACTTACAAGAGCACTTTATGCTGCATGCTGTTGTGAAAAAACTTCGACTGCCAGGCCTTTTTGCCTGCGCTTTATTGCCCGGTCTGGCAAATGCCCACGGTTGGGTTGAGTTCCCGGAAGCCCGACAATCCATCTGTTATGAAGATGGCGGCTTCTGGTCTGCTGATGGTCAGGATATTCCCAATGCAGCCTGTAAGGCGGCCTTTGATATCTCTGGTACTTACCCGTTTGTGCAACGCAATGAAGTGGCCATGCTGGTAAAAGACTTCCGCAATATGGCAGAAGTCAAACGGCATATCCCGGATGGCACACTCTGCTCTGCGGGTACCGAAGCCAAAGCTGGCCTCAATGTGCCATCCAGCCAGTGGCAGAAAACCCGGATCACCCTGGACAAAAATAACCAGATTGAGCTGCTGTTTAATGCAACTGCTCCACACAATCCATCTTTCTGGGAGTTTTACCTGACCAAGCCCGGTTATGACCACAGTCAGGCCCTCACCTGGAATGATCTTGAGTTGGTAGCAACCGCAGGCAATATCGCTGTGGACAGTGACAGAAAATACCGTATCAACATTACACTGCCTGCAGACCGTAAGGGTGATGCGATTCTGTATACCCGCTGGCAGCGCGATGACCCGGCTGGTGAAGGTTTTTATAACTGCTCAGACATCACCTTTACCACGGATGGAGACTCTGGCGGCGGTACGGGTCCAGATCCGGAGATCCCTGAATTGACGGCGCTGGGCTACTATATTCCCCAGGGATTCCCAATACCGGACCTGGATGACTACATCAGTTTCCGGGGCTTTGACAGCAATGGTCAGGAAATTCTGGATGAACGTATTCTGATCACTCATCAGAATCGTGACAGCTGGCCCGAATTATTGGCGCTTCAGGTGTCCGACAAACATAAAAGCTTTACCATTGGCATCTGGCACGAAGCCATGGATCACTATATGTTTGACCGGGAGAACCTCTATGCCAACCAGGTATGGGCACAGGATCCAAAAGCGTCTTATGCCCTGTCACTGATTCCGGGAGATACTATTGTTCCTCCACCGTTACCCACAGGCCAGTGGAATCCAGAGAAGGTTTATGTTGAGGGAGATGTGGTTCGCCATGATGAGCAGAACTGGCTGGCACACTGGTGGACGCAGGGGGATGAGCCCGGAACCACCGGGGAATGGGGAGTATGGCGCCTGACCGACCTGCAACCTGAAGAGCCGGAGGAGCCTGGAGTTCCTGAAACGGGCGACAGTAACTGGAGTGCTGAGCAGACCTACTACGATGGGGATAAGGTTATCCACAACGGCGTTCAGTGGCGCGCCCACTGGTGGACAAAAGGTGATGAGCCAGGAACCACAGGTGAGTGGGGAGTCTGGCGTCAAGCTGAATAATCTGTAAGCAGAAGCCCCATTATTTTGATACCACCGGCGTAACTGCCGGTGGTACTCTTCTGAAAAATTGATCATTTCCACAACGTGGTACGACAATTGACAGTACATCATCAGTGGACATTGTTTATCAAAGGTTGTTATTACCGGTTCACAGGCACCCGGTGAATATTCAACAAAGTGTCTGTATTCGTGAAATAGTGCTTGCACCAACACGTCAGCAGTCATGATCAATGCGGTCCTATGGCCCCAGGTTCAGACACATTTCGAAAATAAAGTCCTGATCCATTTGGCAGAGAAGTGTTGACCATTAAACAGCCCAGGCACACTAGCCGTAACTCAGGATGGCTGTACTCATGATTAATTATGAAGACACTACCTTACCAATTTTGAAATATCAGACCTGAGTTCGAGGCCGGTGTCGACTCCAGCGCCATCATCTTTGTCGGCCTTACCTCCACCTCTGTTTGGAACATAGCCTCCTTTGGCTTTAGGCCAGGGATCGTCATCACTATCACTACTCTCATCTACCAGACCGAATAGAATGCCAATAGCCCCATTTGGCTCCCAATCAGCCCTCACTTTCTTTTTTGCCTCCCTGTCTTTACGTAATTGTTGAAAGGTTTCTTTTTCCCTGTCTGTAAATTGATTACTTGATGCTTCTCCATCGTTCGAACTATTCAGATAATTGAAGTTTTCAATTGGTTGTAATTGAATAGCAGGAAAAACCCTTTCATCCTCTTCAACCCCTGCGCAACAGTTAAAACAGGCAACAACTGAGCGACAACAAAAATCTTTAAAATACCCCCACTCTGAAGAAGTTCTTTGAGCTTGTGATTGAGAACCTCCTGATCGCTCCACTTCTGCTTTACTGACCTTTCGAGAGAAGGTAAAGGCAGCGTCAGACTGCGAAGTCTTGACCTTTGCTGCCTCCGTTAAATCGTTGGAACCACGAACAAGATTTAAATAAAACGGGCTGGGTGTCAGATCCATAAATAACAGTCCTTCACGACAAATGGCGTTATCTGTCAGCTTATGTATATAGGGGAACGGATCGTCATAGACCCAGAATACAATGTGCTACTTTACATTTATTACAGAGAGTTCTGAGCCCCCCTTTAGTTCCTGTGCATGCTATAAATAGTGCTTGCGCCAACACGTCAGCAGCCATGATCATCAAGGCTCTCCTTTTAAAAGGGTGTCAACAAATAGCGTGAGAAGCTGTTTCGCTTTATATTGATCCATCAAATAATAAAAATAATGAGAGACATCGATGGACAACATGGCAAAACCAGCTTCTGAACAGAAGGCCTTCAACAGCTTTTCGGAGTTCTACCCCTTCTACCTCAAAGAGCACAGCAACCCAGTCTGTCGTGCTCTTCACTATATTGGCAGTTCTGGAGCTCTGGTGATCCTTGGTTATGCTCTGTACACCGGAATCTACTCATCCATCATTTTTGCCCTTGTTTTCGGCTATGCCTGTGCCTGGGTAGGTCATTTCTTTTTTGAACACAACAAACCTGCCACGTTTAAATACCCTTTTTACAGCTTTCTGGGCGACTGGGTCATGCTTAAAGACTTTCTGCTTGGGCGCTTTTGCAAAGAGTAACCAAACGTTCCGGGCAGGTTCAGGTTATCCCTAATCACCTGCCATTCACTTCGGTCAGAAGCGGCATTTCAACCGGTAACTCTCAACAACCATTCCACTATCCACATCACGTTCTCGTAGCCCGAACATCAAATTCGGTAATCACTTCGTTGACGATGAGAATCATTTTCAGTTCAATGGCCTGTTATAAATTAGCACAATAGAACCAAATTAAATTCATCGCGCTTTCTACCTCATCACGGCATTGCTGGATGAATCAGACCCAATGTGGTCAGTACGCCAATACCTTCCTAAACATGCAGTCGAAGCAGGCGATCTAGAAAGTGATATGAAAGTGCTAAACGCCCAGATTTCACGCAAAAGGCCGTTCATTGAAACTACTCTGGAAACTCCGGTTTATCCTGAAGGACTACTGGCAGCAATACCTGCTGGCCTTTATCTGTCTGCAGATTGTCTCAGCCCTGAACCTGCTGCCACCCTGGCTGATTGGTCATGTGGTAGATGGAATAAAAGACAATAGCCTTACAAACCAGGAACTGGCCAGTTATGTTGCCGGGATACTGATCACTGGTGTGGCGGTCTATGGTTTCCGATACGTCTGGAGAGCCAAGCTTTACGGTGCCTCCATTGAACTGATCCGTAAGCAACGCAGTCGCTTGTTTGCCCATTTCACCCAGCTCTCTCCGGAGTTTTACCAGCACCATACAACTGGAGACCTGATGGCTCATGCCACTAATGACCTCAATGCAGTTGAGGAGAGCGTTGGTGTTGGGATCATGACTCTGGTGGACTCTCTGATCGCAGGCTTTACCGTTCTGTTTGCCATGGTGTTCCTGGTGAGTGGTCAACTGACCCTGCTGGCCATGTTGCCGTTCCCGGTACTGGTCTGGGTGACCAAACGCTACGGAGTTGCACTGTACTCACGCTTTGGTCGCTCCCAGGCAGCCTTTTCCAATCTGAACGAAGAAACCCGTGAGTCCATTACCGGCATTCGTGCAGTTAAAGCACATCAGCTGACGGAACGACAAACCCAGCGCTTTGAACAGCTCTCCATGGAAGCGGTAGAAGCCAATACCAGCGTTGCCAGAGTCGATGCCCTGTTTGGCCCAAGTATCAGCCTGTTTTTTGGTCTCTCTTTCGTACTGGCCCTCGTCGGTGGCGCCTGGCTGATCAGCCATGGTCAGCTGACCGTCGGCCTGTTAACCAGTTTCACGCTCTACCTGGGCCAGATGCTGGGGCCCATGCTGCAGTTTGGCTGGCAGTTCAATGTCTTCCAGCGCGGCAGCGCGTCCTGGGGACGTCTGGAAAAACTGCTGTCCCGCCAGCCAAAGGTGAGTAATGCCCCCGATGCCCAACAGGCTCCAGACGACACAAGCCTTTCGATAAACATCCAGTCGTTTGGCTATAACACTGCGTCTGACGAGAAACAGGTACTGCAGGGGATCTCCACCGAGATACCCGCCGGTGCCTTTATCGGGATTACCGGCCGTACCGGCAGTGGTAAAAGTACCCTGCTAAGACTGATCCTGCGTGAATTTGATCTGCCAGAGGGATCCTCTATCCAAATGGGGAATATTCCACTGCAACAGCTGACTGTGGAATCGCTGCGGGAAAAGCTGGCCTGGGTGCCCCAAGAGCCCATGCTGTTCTCCGGCACCATCGCAGACAACATTCGCTTTTCCGCACCGGATGCCAGTCTGGAAGCGGTTGAAAAAGCAGCAAAACTGGCGGCTATCGATGAAGAGATCACGGGCTTTAAGGATGGCTACGACACCCTCCTGGGTGAAAACGGCATCAACCTGTCCGGAGGCCAGAAGCAACGCCTGGCACTGGCCCGGGCCCTGCTGGCTGACGCTGAAATCCTGTTGCTGGACGATGCCTTCAGTGCTCTGGATATGAAAACCGAGGCCCGTATTCTGAAAAACCTGATGGCCATGAAAGGTAAGAAAACCATCATTCTGGTCACTCAGCGGCTACCGGAGCTGATTACTGCTGACCATATTCTGGTACTGGATCGTGGCCGAATTATTGAGCAGGGCAACCATGATCGACTGATGTCCACCGAACAGCCTGAAGAGAATACGACCGAACACTGGTATGCAAAAATCTTCCGACAGCAGGCAAGAACACTGCTGAAGCCCCTGGAAGTGAAGCCAGACGCCGTGATCAAACGGCCCGATGTTGCCTGAGGAACAATGCAGTGTTAGCAAACGACGAGAAAAAAACATCAGGCTATCGTGGACTGGCCAGGCTGGTTCGTTACGCCAAACCCTATCAATGGCAGTTCCTGGGTGCTTTTCTGATCCTGCTGCTGGCCACCAGCCTGGAAATGCTGGCACCTTGGCTGATGAAGATCATTCTGGATGAACACATCGCCCCTGGAGTGAATGATACGATGGGCCTGGCCATGATGGGCTCTGCCCTGTTCGGCACCTATCTGGGCTCGGCCATCCTTCAATACATCCAGAATGTGAAGTTTCAGGAAAATGCGCTTAAGGTGGTTCATGACATCCGACGCATGCTGTTTGCCCATGTTCTGAGACTGCCCATGAGCTACTTCGACAGTGAGCCTACTGGTCGTCTGGTGTCCCGTATCACCAATGATTCTGAAGTTCTGCGGCAGATGTTTGTGGGCGTGATTCCGGCAATTCTGCAGGCCTTTTTCCGGGTGGTGGGTATCTTTATCGCCATGGCACTGCTGGATGTCCGCCTGATGTTCATGACCGCAATGCTGATTCCCGTCATGCTACTGGCGATTCACCTCTATCAGAAAATCAGTCACCCCGTGATTCACGGAGTACGCAGCCAGCTGGCCAACATTAACACCCGCGTCAATGAGTCCCTGAATGGCATGCGCATCATCCAGGCAATGGGGCAGGAAGCGCACCTGCAACAGCAGTTTGACAAAGATAATGAAGAGTGGAGCCAGCTCAAGCGCAGGAACATCAATATCGACAGCCTGCTGTTGATGCCTTTCACTCACCTGCTGAATGGTATTGCCCTGGCGGTTGTGGTGGGCTGGTTTGGTTACCAGTCAGGCTTTTCGCTGGTCGAAGTGGGTACACTCTACGCCTTTATTAATTACCTGGGCCGTTTCTTTGAACCCTTCAGGCAGATCACCATGCAGATGAGCAGTCTGCAGCAGTCCCTGGTTGCCTCCGAAAGACTGTTCCAGGTGTTGAATGAAGAGACAGAAGACACTCAACATGGCCAGAGTAAAAACCAGACTGATAGTCCTGAGATCCACAGCGGCAAGCTGGAATTCAATAACGTAACACTGTCTTATGACTCCAAAAATCGGGCGCTGGATAATGTCAGCTTCACCGTAGAGCCAGGGCAGTTTGTCGCCATTGTGGGTCACAGTGGCAGTGGCAAAAGCTCCGTGATCAACCTGTTGATGCGCTTTTACCAGTATCAGGAAGGCCAGATTCTGATTGATAACCAGCCGTTGACCAGCCTGAAGGAGGACACATTGCGCCAGGGTTTAGGCCTGGTGTTCCAGGAACCCTATATTTTCAGTGGGACAATGGCTGAGAATATCAGCCTGAACCATCACCAGATCACTGATGAGCACGTTCAGGCAGCGGCCAGAAAAGTGCACGCTGATCCATTCATCCAGGGGTTGGATGACGGCTATGAACACAAGCCTGGGCCAGGAGGTAAAGCACTGTCCACCGGTGAAAGGCAGCTATTGTCGTTTGCCAGAACCATTGCCCAGAATCCAAAAATTCTGTTGCTGGATGAAGCCACCGCCAATATCGATGGTGAAACAGAACATCATATTAAAGAGGCACTGATTACTCTGCGGGAAAACCGGACCACCATTGCGGTAGCTCACCGTCTTTCCACGATTCAGGATGCCGACCAGATTCTGGTGATGGATAAAGGACGGATTGTGCAGCGTGGAACCCATGAGGAGCTGCTGCAACAGGAAGGGCACTATCGCGATCTTTACCTGGCACAGCAGACTGAAGAGCAGCTGGGCACCACTCAACAGCCTGGCCTGACGATGGCCACTGCCAACGCTTAGTCACATTTCAAAAAAGGGACAGTGATGAATAGTGCTGTCCCTTAGCTCTTATCTTACGTACTCCCTCTCCCCAGAAACAATGAGTCTCTTCATTAGACGCCAGGAAGAAGTTGAACGGTAGTTTTACAGGCACAAAAAAAGCCCATCTCATCGAGATGGGCTTTTCTGATATGGCGCGCTCGGGAGGATTCGAACCTCCGACCGCCTGGTTCGTAGCCAGGTACTCTATCCAGCTGAGCTACGAGCGCGTTACGTCAACGAGGGCGAATCATACTCAATTTCCTGCAGGAGTCAACAACATTCGTTCAACTCACTGGCAGAAAGGTTTACATCGGCAAACCAGCTCTCGTCAGCGGCGTGCATCATATAAGAAGGCCGGGCATATGTACAGCCTTCATTTATACCCAATGGATTTCAAGTTGCTACGCGGCGGCAAATGAGCGAATCCATGGGAGCATAGAAATACTACGTGACCATACCGGGCTGGCGCTCCAGTGAGCGAGAGTAGCCAACAAAGTAGCAACTTGAAAGGCGACGGATATACAGGGCCTAAAACTGGTGATTAAACTCCAGCCGCCAGTCCCAGTCATTCTCAACATTCACCTCAGTATCGCTATAGTTGGCAAACCAGCGCACATTCTGCCGCGGATTCAACTGATAGCTAACCGCCAGCTCATGATGAAAACCATCGGACAAATCGCTCATTCGGGTATTGTTATTGATCGTTTTTACATACATTGGGTTGTAGTTAAGCCAGACCTTCTCACTGATCTCAATCGCTGTGTAGGTACCGATCACGGCAAAACTGGAAGGAATGGCATAACCGACACTGCCAAAGTCCGGATCTTTCTGATCCACTATTTTTCCGGTATCCCTCACCGTAATACCGACACCGGCCAGTGGATAAAATTGCACGACACCCATCTCAGGCAACGCCTGGATGAAGCTGTACGATGCACTGCCCATGTCGTTATTAAAGTTCCAGTTGATATCAATCTGGGCTCCCCGGCCGGTGGTTGTATCCAGGGAAAAATGTCGATAGCGAAACGTATTCACGGAATCATTCCCATCCAGCCCCAGCGTGTCCCCCAGAAAACCCTTCAGTTCAACCAGATTCATCGCCATGGTATCAGGGTTCCCGGTGTCATAAGCGTGACCAATTTTCAGGTTTAACCCCTCGTTACTCAGACCCGCCCCGGCCTGTGTGTAAACCGCCATGGGATCCGACATATCCTGAACCTCATCCGACTCCTGAGCTTTCACGGAATGTGGAAGCGATACCCCCAGCAGAAAAAATGGCAAAACAAAAGCAGCCCACTGCATTTTTGTAGACATGACGTATTCTCAGACAAAGCGTAAAAAAAGGGGAGCACCAGGCTCCCCACTGAAAGGAAGAATGTGAACGGTTAACCCAGGTTGTAGAGATGGGCGTCTACGGTCTGCCCTTTGGCAGGACGGGGCACGATTTCAAATGAAGGGTCGAACTCAACAGAAGCCTGCTTCAGCTTATCCATTACAGAGGCGTCCCCTTCCAGTCCGGCCTGACGGCTTTCAAACAACTCAGCCAGCGTGGTTTTACCAAGCAGGATCTGAGTCACATCGGACTTATTGATAAACAGTGTGGCATCCGCGTCACGGGCTTTATCCACCAGACCGTTATTCAGGTTACCGTTGGACATCTCCACAAAGTGCACTTCATCAATGTCCGGTACCACCACATTCATGGTAAAAGGCATATGTTGTGCAATGGTTGAGTCCACCTTCACGGCCATGTAACCCAACAGGTTGGTGATGGACATTTCAGACAATACATCCGGTGATGCACTCTTGGGTGTTCCGGGCAACGTACCCACACGTAATTCCTGGGCACCGGTAAGATAAGTATTACGCCAGCCCATATTTTCTGACTGATAACCCAGCTGTTCATAGGTATCTGCCAGCAACTGACGGGCCGCTTTATTGCCAGGCTCTGCCTGCACAACATTATTCATCACCGTGGCAACAAAGCGATACTCACCTTTTTCATAATCCGCCTGGGCCAGCTTGAAAACGGCCTCACTTCCGCCCATGTAGTCCACCATTTTGGCAGCTTCCTGTTTCACTGGCAGTGGATTCAGGTTAGCCGGGTTCATATCGAAATAACCCAGGTACATATTGTATACGGCTTTGGCGTTGTGGCTATATGAGCCGTGATAGCCATTGGTATGCCATGCCTTTTCAAGTGTTTCAGGCAGCACATCAACTACAGCATCACCAATATCCTGCAATACCACCCCATTGTTCGCCAGGCGCAACGTCTGGTTGTGGACAAAGCCATAGTTATCCCGCTGCAGCTTCATATAATCCACCACCTCATCATTGCCCCAGATGGGTGATGAATGAGAACCAAACAGCACATCGATATCACTGCCCCACTCATTGATCATCTCATTGATGTCTTTGGACCATTTCAGGGCATCACGCACCTTGGCTCCCCGCAGGGTGTAAACATTGTGCATGCCGTGATACATCATCTCACCGGTCCACAGGGCATCCATGGATGGAATATACGTCACCATGCCGGAAGGCGCTTCAGTACCGGAGGTGTCCATAAAGACCATCTCGACACCATCAACGCTGTAACGCTCATACTTGGCCTTAGCATTGAATGTGTAATCAGGCACAACATAGGTGATTTCTCCTTTACCGTACTCTGGCGAGCTGGTAGACATCCCCTTACCCAACCCGGCATCCACAATACCGTGGTCATGAGCACCCAGTGTTGCCCCGTATTGATAAGACGTCCGGCGAGACATGGCATTACCGGCCAGAACATTTTCATCCACCGCTTCCTTGGTGATGTTATGAGAACCGTAGACCTTCACATTCGGGAACATATCCTGAATGGCACGGGCTCCCCCGAAGTGGTCTGCGTGGCTGTGAGAATAGATCATGGCGACAATGGGCAGGTTACCACCTTCGGGCACATTCTCCAGAAAAAATCTGGTGGAAAGTTCTGCCGCTTGCCGGGTAATCAGAACATCGTAAACAATCCAGCCAGTCTCACCGCGTATGAAGGTAATATTGGACAGATCTGTACCACGCACCTGGTAAATGCCATCGCGCACCTCATAGAGACCCGCCGCCGTATTATTTACCTGAGCCTGTCTATACAGTGATGGATTAACAGTGTCGGCTATCTCATCCTGACTGATAAAGTCATACCAATCGCATTTTCTAAATCCTTAAGCTGCCGCCAACTATGCTTAGGCATCATTACCATGCATTATCTAGAACAGATGTCTCGTCGACCACAGCTACCCGAAGGTTTTAATGATGTTGATTTTC
>NZ_LUKQ02000136.1 GCF_001647025.1 Endozoicomonas atrinae | reverse complement strand
GCGTCATTCGTAAGGCGATCAAGAACCGGAAGATTTTTCGGACTGATGAGTCAGTCATGAAGGTAATCTATCTGGCCATGGAAAAAGCTTCCGAGAAATGGACCATGCCGATCAGGAACTGGAAAGCAGCCATGAACCGGTTTGAAATTATGTTTCCTGACCGGTTCAAGGAGTAATAGTTTTGGTGGCGTTTACACAGAATTATTTACAGGCTCAATGGGCACTTTATGATACTCTCCAGTATTGTCATGCTGTCAAAGTACACCAACAGCGTTAATAACTCCAAAAGTGTTAATAACTCAGGCCTTGCAGATTGAGTTCACTGACAGTGAAACTCATGATAGTAAAAGATAATTATATGCTTTCCCTCCTTTCCTTACCTTTACAAGCATAGGCTAATTACGGCCGAGCTGTTTTTTAGTGAACCATTATGCCACTCTGTGCGTATAGGCTTTTAACAGTATTCAACGGCCTAATAAAAGCAACAGGGAGCCTCATTCGTGTCCACGAAAGGAATGAACATAGCTGTCGTCGGTTCCGGTATCAGCGGACTTTCATGCGCCTGGTTACTTTCAAAGCAGCACAACGTTACCTTATTTGAGAAGGACGATCGTTTTGGAGGGCATAGCCACACTGTCTCAGTGGGAGATGAGAAGCCAATCCCTGTAGATACTGGTTTTATTGTGTTCAATGAGAAAACCTATCCAAACCTGATCGCTTTTTTTAAACACCTTCAGGTGCCTTTTGTCCCCACGGATATGTCCTTTGCCGTTTCCTTGAACAAGGGGTCTACAGAATACGCCGGCACTGACCTGTCAGGATTATTCGCACAAAAGAAAAACCTGCTGCGCCCAGGCTTCTGGTTGATGCTGGCAGATATTCTGCGTTTTTATCGCAACAGTGAAAAATGGCTTGGCAGTCTTGAACATGAAGAGGGGATTGATGCGTCCTTAACCCTGGGCCAGCTGCTGCATCGTGAACGTTTCAGCCAGCGGTTTATCCATGACCACCTTATCCCCATGGGCGCTGCCATCTGGTCAACGCCTGCGGACAAAATGCTGGTCTACCCTGCCCTGGCCTTTTTGAGATTCTGCTCAAATCATGGCCTGCTCCAATTGTCGGACCGACCACAATGGCTGACGGTTAAGGGCGGCAGTCGAGAGTATGTTCAGCGGATTATTGATGAGCTGGGTCCATCTGCACTCACCAACCGCTGCATCAGGAAGATCAAGCGCTTCCCTGACCGGGTTCAATTAACCGATTTCCAGGGTAAAGACTGGAACTTTGATCACGTAGTGATGGCCTGCCATGCAGACACGTCACTGAGTTTACTCTCTGAACCAGATGAGTTTGAACAGCACTTGCTGGGAGCATTTACCTTTCAACGAAACAAGGCTCTTTTGCACAGTGATGAGCGACTGATGCCAGATAACAAAAAGGCCTGGGCCAGTTGGAACTACCTTGGCACCGACACATCCGACAAAGGCCATGAGCATGGTCCTGCGGTTACTTACTGGATGAATAACCTGCAGCATCTGGAAGGTCCTCCACTGTTTGTCACTCTGAATCCTGAGCAGGAACCTTCCACTGATCAGATTCATGGCTGTTATCTTTATGACCATCCGGTATTTGACCGTGACGCTATTGAAGCTCAGGAGAGAATCTGGGAACTGCAGGGCAGAAACAGAACCTGGTATTGTGGGGCATGGATGGGCTATGGCTTTCACGAAGACGGTCTTCAGTCCGGTCTTGCTGTTGCTGAAAGCCTTGGAGGCATTCGCCGGCCCTGGCAGGTTAAGGGGGAAAATGACCGGCTTCATCGGCCTGATCTGTTTGGACGAAGCTTTTTTGGTACAGGTTTCTCTGATTCTCAACTCACAACGTCTGAACCCCAGAAGCAGGAATCATGAGAATGGAGTCTTCCTCTGGTTCTGCTATTTACGTTGGCGAATTGATGCATCATCGGTTCAAGCCGAAAAAGCATCGCTTCTCTTATCGGGTTGCGTCCTGGTTGCTGGATCTGGATGACATTGATGCACTGGACAAGCAGTTAATGCTATTTTCCGTTAACCGTTTTAACGTGGTGTCTTTCTATCCCAGAGACCATGGCGATGGCTCAGATACACCGTTGCGGGAACAGATCAACCAGTTACTTGATCAACATAGTATTCAAATACCGGACCAAGTCAGCCTGCTCTGTTATCCCAGGATGTTTGGCTACACCTTTAATCCATTGGCTGTCTACTTTTGCTACCGGGATCAAAAGCTGACAGCAATCATTTATGAGGTCAGCAATACCTTTGGAGAAAGGCACGCGTACGTTGCACCACTCGAGTCAGAAGACCAACTGGACGCAACCCGATCAATTGAGCATAAAAAGCAGGTTGTTCAGCAACAGGCAGATAAAGCACTGCATGTTTCCCCCTTCTTTCCAATGGACTGCTATTACCATTTCCGAATACAGCCACCAGAAGAGAGTGTCACCCTTGGCATTAACTTGAATGATTCAAGCGGTAAGTTATTTACTGCGGTGTTCAAAGGGCTTCGACAAACCATCACCGATCGTTTTATCGTAAAACAGACCATGCTGCTTCCACTGCAAACCATAAAAGTCATGGCAGCCATTCACTGGGAAGCCTTAAGGCTCTGGCTAAAGGGCATATCGATTTACACACACACGCCTAGACATTTCTTTTTCAGCCATAGCCGTGCAGAAATGCCTATAGCGAAAGGAAAAAGTGCAGCGAACAGGGAGAAAAAAATATGAACTCAACCAGTTCCACGGAAATAAGCACCAAACCACTGTTCCCTGCACTGAGAAAAGTACTTTCCTGGCTGGAAAAGCGATTAGTTAAGACCGGGGTCAGTAGAATTGAGCTGCGCATTGATGGCAACGAAAGCGTTATGGTCGGGCAGTTCAAGTCAGGCACTCCCATTCCCTGCCTGCAGATCCATAACCCTGTGGGTTTGATCCAGCAAAGCAGTCAAGGGTTACTGGGCTGGTCAGAGTCTTACATCAACGGCGACTGGAGCACTCCGGATCTGAGAGCACTCACTGACTGGGCCATGGCCAATGAGGACAATCTGCAGGACTTGATGACGTCTAACTGGCTCAGTAACCTGGTTAACCGTATCCTGCACAAGCTGCGCCGTAACAGCCGCTCCGGCAGTCGTCGCAATATTGCCGCTCATTATGACCTGGGCAACGACTTTTATACGCTGTGGCTTGACCCTTCCACGACCTATTCAAGCGCCCTTTATTTCGACGATCATGAGGATCTGGAAACGGCACAGAGCAATAAATACAACACCATTATCGACTGGCTAGAGCTTCGTCCAGGAAATTCTGTTCTTGAGGTAGGCTGTGGCTGGGGGGGCTTTGCCCGGACACTGAATCAGAGACATCAAGGCGCTTACCACGGGATCACACTGTCAAAGGAACAGCTCGCCTATGCACAACAGATGTCTGACAACCAGTCCCACCAGTTCAGTCTTACGGATTACCGGGATATCCATGAGCAGTTTGACCATATCGTTTCCATCGAAATGATCGAGGCCGTAGGTGAAGAGCACTGGCCAGTGTATTTTGAAAAAATCTACCACAGCCTGAAGCCCGGGGGCTCTGCAGTTATCCAGGCCATCCTGATTGATGACTCCCGCTTTGAGGAGTATCGCAGCGGTGTTGACTTTATTCAGCGTTATATCTTCCCCGGTGGCATGCTGCCCAGCAACAAAGTGATGAAAGAGCAAGCCAGCAAAGCTGGGTTAGCCACTACCAATACGCTCTCATTCGGTCTCGATTATGCAAAAACGCTGGTTGAGTGGAAACGGCATTTCCTTGCGGCCTGGCCCACCATCGAAAAGCTCGGGTTTGATGAACGTTTTAAACGGATGTGGCAGTTCTACCTGGATTACTGCGCTACCGGTTTTCAATTCAAGAGTATTGATGTCTGCCTATACAAACTCACCAAACCTATTTCCACTGAGCCAGGGGAGGCCTCATGTCTGTCTCGTTAAGAACAATAAAGGACTGGAGGTCAGGACAAGTGTGGCTCCTGACCCTACTGTTTATGCTGACGGGGTGCTCCACCATGAATATTGAAGACTATGCCGGCAGTGAGCCGAACCTGAAAATTGAAGAATACTTTGCTGGAGAAACCGTTGCCTGGGGCATGTTCCAGGATCGGTTTGGTAATGTTCAAAAGCGCTTTAAAGTTCTGATGAATGGTGAAGTAAAAGACGGTGTGCTGACCTTGAATGAGGATTTCATCTACTCAGATGGCACTGAGTCCAACCGAATCTGGAGCGTCAAAATTATTGGCGATGGACACTACCAGGGAACGGCCGGAGATGTCGTCGGTCGTGCCATTGGACGAAGTGCCGGTAATGCCTTTAATTTCAAATACCAGCTGCGCCTGCCCATCAATGGCCGGGAGTGGGTTGTTACCTTTGACGACTGGATGTTCCTTCAGGAAGATGGCGTACTGCTGAATGTTGCGACCATGAGTAAGTGGGGTATAAAGCTGGGTACGTTGACCATCGCTTTTGAAAAACCCGGGCCAGAGAAAGCCGTTAAAGAACAACAATAAAAGGCAACGTAGATATGAGCTCCAACCAGGATATAGCACCTTCTTCCCCTTCGGTCGTCTGGATTACCGGAGCAAGTCAGGGCATTGGTGAAGCAGTGACAATTGCAATGGCTCGAGAAGGGCTAATCGTAGCGGCCAGTGCCAGAAATATGGAACGGCTGGAAGCTCTGGCAAATCAATCAACTGAGTTGAAAGGCCGGATTATTCCCTACCCTTTGGATGTTACTGATCAAACCGCAGTGACTGAGACGGTAAACAAGATCATTGAAACTCATGGTTGTATTGATCAGGCGATTTTAAATGCCGGAACCTATATTTCTACTTCGGCAACTGAGTTTACCAGCAGCGCCGTGCGTCAGCAGGTGGAACTGAACCTGATGGGCGTATGCCATTGCCTTGAGCCACTGATCGCCAGTATGAAAAAAAAGGGCAAGGGAACCATCGCCATCAATGCCTCTCTGGCAGGCTATCGAGGCTTACCAAGAGCCGCAGGCTATGGGGCAACCAAGGCGGCGTTAATCAATATGGCAGAATCTCTCAATACGGAGCTGTCTGAAGTCGGTATTGCTATCAAAGTGATCAACCCGGGGTTTGTGAAAACCCCACTCACCAGCAAGAACCGGTTTCCCATGCCCTTTCTGATGGAAGTCGATAAAGCTGCAGACATCATCGTTAAAGGGATGAAAGGGCGACAGTTCGAAATTCGATTCCCTCGTATTTTCGCCGCAATCCTTGGGCTTCTGCGTCGCCTGCCCTATCCGCTGTATTTCTGGTTAATCCGCAGGGCCGGATAGCCCCTATCCTTGAATATTCTGCATCGAATACCCGGCAAGTCGATGCCGGGCTCTGCTGCCAATAGGTCTTATTTTTTCTTCTTTGCCCGCCCCTGAACGGCTTTGAACTTGGGATTTGATTTACAGATGACGTATACACGCCCCCGGCGATTAATACCAATTCCGCCTTCTAAATATGATATCGAGCAAGCCATTTTGGACGGCTGGGCAAGGCGGAATGACGAGTAATAGCGGGGCTATTGCGAGGAGTTCCAACGAAGAGCCAGCTGTGCAAAATGGCTGCGCAGTTTATGTTTAGAAGGTGAAATTGGTATAACCACCTGGCAATCACTGCTGCGACTTTTCGCACTTTTTAAAGAACACAGAACCTGCACTACTTGCTCCTTTTGAGACCTAGGTTCCCAAAACGTTTGTTGAACTGGGCAACCCGGCCATCCTGAGTGGAGGTCTTCTGTTTGCCGGTATAGAAAGGATGAGACCAGGAAGAAACATCCAGCGTCATATAGGGATATGTCTGACCGCCAATATCCACCGTTCGATCAGTCTGTACCGTTGAACGGACAATAATGAACTTATCCGCTCCCAAGTCGTGGAAAGCAACTTTTCTGTATTCCGGGTGAATACCTTTTTTCATATCACACCACACTCCCGCTTTCACAGAATAGATATGTTATAACATAACACTTATTTAATAAGCGTCAATTCATGCAACTCACTGGACAGCTTATGGCAAACCCCATAGACTCGGCCGGTGTTGGTTGGGGTGTTCTGCCGTCCCAATAATGAAAGGCAGAACTGAGATACACCCATAGAACCTGAACCAGATAATGCTGGCGTAGGAAACCGACGGGCCTGAGAGCTGATAAAACCCTGATGTACTAACAATCGTGCAAGCCTGTTATTCGACGCATCTGATTGCCCCGGCACGGAGCAATATTCTCAACAGGAAACAGAGTTAACCCAACGACCCGCCCTCTTTTCCCGCCAGTCCTAATGATGTACTGATGGAGTTTCTCTTGTGGAGAGGCGCGAGCTTATGTCTTCTACACCAATCGCATTGACCATTGCCGGTTCTGACAGTGGCGGTGGTGCCGGAATTCAGGCAGACCTGAAAACCTTCTCAGCCCTTGGTGCCTACGGCTGCAGTGTCATTACTGCGCTGACCGCACAGAACACTCTGGGTGTTCAGGGTATTTTTGACGTATCACCCGCCTTTGTCCGCGAGCAGCTGGACTCTGTCTTTTCCGATCTGAACATTTCCGCCGCCAAGGTTGGCATGCTGAGCCAGCCTGAAGTGATTGATACGGTTGCCCGCGCTGTCAGTGACTACCCGCTGAAATATCTGGTGGTAGACCCGGTCATGGTGGCCACCAGCGGTGATGTACTGCTGCAGGAAGCAGCCATTGATAACCTGCGTCGCAAGCTGATTCCGAAAGCAACACTCATTACGCCAAACCTGCCGGAAGCAGCAGTTCTCCTGAATTGTCCCCGCCCGGAGTCACTGGAAGCCATGATCGCCATGATTGACCCGTTGATGGATCTGGGAGCCAGCGCAGTGTTACTGAAAGGTGGCCACCTATCCTCAGACAGTGGCAACAATAAAGCTGTCGACCTGTTCCATGACGGTAAGACACTGCACAAGCTCGAGTCGCCATGGGTTGAAACCCGAAATACCCACGGCACAGGCTGTACATTGTCGTCTGCAGTAACCGCTTTGCTGGCCAGGGATTATCCTTTGATGGACGCCGTCAGGTCTGCCAAAGAATACATTGCCGGTGCGATTGCCCATGCTGACAACCTGAGCATTGGTTCAGGCCATGGCCCGGTCCATCACTTTTACCGAACGTGGTAAATAGTCACAGCCCGCTCCCTGTCACCCGATGCCCTTGAAATAAATGCATCCGGGAAGCGGGAAGCGGGAAGCGGGAAGCGGGAAGCGGGAAGCGGGAAGCGGGAAGCGGGAAGCGGGAAGCGGGAAGCGGGAAGCGGGAAGCGGGAAGCGGGAAGCGGGAAGCGGGAAGCGGGAAGCGATTTAACGATGTTTGATGTGATTATTCACAATGCCAGTCTTAGATTTGGAAACCACTGTGTTTTTGAAGATCTTAACCTGACCCTTAAGGGCGGCCAGTGGACCTGCCTTCTGGGCGGCAGCGGAGTGGGTAAAACCAGCCTGCTGCGTTTGATTGCCGGCCTGCCTGCGGGAGAAACAACGGGAAAGGTTGCTTGTCAGGACGGTCTTTCGGTTAATCATCGAATTGCCTGGATGGCGCAGCAGGATCTTCTGCTGCCCTGGTTTTCGGTACTCGAAAATATCACGCTGGGGCAGCGCCTGCGCCGCAATCTGGTGGATATGTTAACGCGTCGTCCAGTCTTGTCTGCTGAAGTTCAGGACCAGGCCATGTCGATTCTGGAAAAGGTTGGCCTCACAGAAAAAGCGCACACTCTGCCCCAGAACCTCTCCGGAGGTCAGCGCCAGCGGGTAGCCCTTGCCCGGACGCTGATGGAAAACAGGCCACTGGTGTTAATGGACGAACCATTCGGCGCACTGGATGCCATCACCCGTCTCAACTTACAGGATCTTGCCTGTGAGCTTCTGCAGAACCGCACTGTACTGTTAATAACCCATGATCCGCTGGAGGCACTGCGCCTTGGTCATGAGGTTTATCACCTGCAGGGACAACCTGCCCGTCTGACGGATGCTATTACTCCACCGGGAAAGACACCCCGTTCACTGGCTAATAATGACCTGATGTCATTACAGGGCAAACTGCTGGATCGTTTACGTCATGAGTCGTTTGATGAAAGAGCAGAAGGACAATAAAAAATGAAAGACTCCATCAAACCCTTCATTGTTCTTATTGGCCTCCTGGTTCTCTGGCATGCCATGGTGATTGCTTTTGATATGCCAGCCTATATCCTTCCCGGTCCACTGGAAGTGGCCAACAGCATGGTTGAGAATGCCAGCCTGTTATGGGAACACACGCTGGTTACCCTCAGTGAAATGCTGCTGGGGCTGTTACTCGGCGTTCTGTTGGGCATTATTCTCGCCCTGATTCTCGTCTATTTCACCGCGTTAAGACCCTGGCTGTTACCACCTCTACTTATCACTCAGGCCATTCCGGTATTTGCTCTCGCACCGATATTGATGCTCTGGTTTGGTTACGGCCTGACCTCCAAAGTGGTGATGACGATTCTGGTGATCTTTTTTCCCGTTGCCACCTGCTGTTATGACGGGCTGCGCCATACCCATCAGGGCTGGCTGGATATGGCGCAAACCATGGGGGGAAACCGGTTTGCCATTCTTCGCAATATTCGCTGGCCTGCGGCACTGCCAGCCCTGGCGTCAGGGCTGCGAGTAGCCGTTGTGGTTGCACCGATTGGTGCCGTTGTCGGGGAATGGGTTGGCTCAAGTGCCGGCCTTGGCTATCTCATGCTTCAGGCTAATGCACGACTCTGGGTTGACCAGATGTTTGCAGCTCTCACCGTATTAGCCTTCTGCTCCGTCACCCTTTACTACACTACCGACCGTCTTTTGCGCAGACTCATTCCGTGGCAACCGGAAACTTCTCAGGAATAAGAAATGAAAAAACTGATGAAACACACTTTCCTATGGGTAATGACACTGATGCTGTCCTTCAGCCTGCATGCCAGTGCAAGCAGCCAGGCGTCCGGTACCAAGCCCGCCAATGAGTTGAAAGAGCTGACTCTGATGCTGGAATGGTTTGTCAATCCTGATCACGGTCCCATTATCATTGCCCAGGAGAATGGCTATTTCAAAGACCAGGGGCTTAAGGTCGACATTCAGGAGCCTGCGGACCCAAACCTGCCTCCCAAACTGGTGGCGGCGGAAAAAGTGGATCTCGCCGTTTACTACCAGCCCAGCCTGATACACGGTGTGGCCAATGGCCTTCCCCTTGCCTGGGCCGGCACACTGGTGGCTACACCTCTGGACGGACTGCTGGTTCTGGATGATGGCCCCATCAAATCCCTGAAAGACATGAAGGGTAAAACCATCGGTTTGAACATTGGCGGTATAGAAAATGCGATTCTGGATACCCTGTTTGAACCTTATGGATTTGGTGCCAAGGATGTGAAACTGGTCAATGTCGGCTGGAATCTGTCCTCTTCCCTGATGAGTGGCCGGGTGGATGCCATCATGGGGGCGTATCGTAACTTCGAGCTGAACCAGCTGGCCATTGAAGGGCGTAAGGGTCGTATGTTCTATTACGAGGAAAACAATATTCCGCCTTATGATGAACTGATTTTTATCGCCAACAGCAAGAAGAACGATAAAGACGCCATTCGTCGTTTTCTCAGGGCGATTGAATTGGGCACACAATACATTGTGAATAATCCGGAAAAATCCTGGGAGATCTTCAGGGATTACAGCCCCAAAAAACTGGATAACGAACTGAACCGCCGCGCCTGGTTTGACACCATTTCCCGTTTTGATCTGAGACCTGCTGCCAGGGATGCTGGACGTTATCAGGCTTTTGCTGACTATCTGCAAGAGAATGGGGAGCTGAAAGCCAAAGTAAACAGTCAGGACTATATGCTGGATTTCTAATCCAATACTGGCTTCAGGATCTGTTGATGTACCGTTATCAACAGATCCTAAGTACCCGGCCATATGGAGCCATATGGAAGAGTAACTTAATACCTCAAGTTACTTTTCCACTTTGGGTGGTGAAAGTGCAAACGGTGATCACAGGAGTTAGACACCACAGAAGCATCCAGAATAATTTCACCAATCTCAGACCAGTTTTTTCTACCACGGCTATCCTGTGAGCTGGCAACAGAGACTGAGAATTTTATTTCGCCTCCATGAGCATCCACATTCAGTTCATCTCGGAAATCTTCAGCATTTACCGTTTGCCCGGGTAACGCCTGCACTTTCATCCATCTTGGTGTTCTGACCGTGGATGTATTTTCTTCACCCAGATAAGACACCTCATAAAGCTGCCGAATACCCGGATTACTGTCTGCCTCTCCAAACGTAACCGCTAATTTAATGGAGTAAATAAGATGTCTGACGACGGTCAGTGTTATTGAGCTGGCAGGTTCATTGGTCATAGCCACACTGGTATAGTGTTCTGCACTGGTTCCCCCAAGATCATCGATCAGAAAGAAATTCGCTGTTTGCACCACGTCATCACTGTCTGTAGTTGGAAATAACTTACCCGCAAACCCAAAGGCCCGTTGGTGACCTTTTGTTGTTTCATTCAATGCCACCGATGCCCTGGCAATGATTAAAGCCTCAGAGCCCTGTTTGAAATACCCACCGTATGGGTTGTCATGCATTATTCGCCATTTTCCACTGAGACAAATACCATTTGGATGAACCAGTTTAGTAAAATAAGGCAAGGCGTCTGAGTGATCTGATAATGTTCTTGTTGCGGAGTTTTTTATTTCATTTACCCCCCAATTGAGCAGATAACCAAAAGAGATCTCATTATGAGGAAGGGTATATTCATCAGAAGTGACTTGGTGCCAAGTCCCAGAAAAGTTGCTGCCTTTATATTCCGAAAATAGGCTATTTGATAAAAGCAACAGAATGAAAAGCAAATGTGATCGTTTCATACTTTATCAATCATTGAGCCTTTTGCTTTGTCCAGGTGAAAAAGCCGCTCATCATCAAAGGCCACAACAGATCCCAATTACAGCCTTTAGCCCAACCCCAGATTAGCAGGATTTAGTAGTGATCTTGCATTTGGTAAACAGGGCTCAGATGCAAAAGTTCGACAGCCGAGTTTTTTATCCAGGAAGCAAATAGTCTCCTCTGGTAACGATCCGACAACCCTATCCGGCCTACCACCAGAGTAAAGAGTGAGAATATCCAAAAGCAAGTCAATCAGTCTTTGATTGTTGACACAATCGTATTCAGCCTTACTTCCTTTTGATTGCAACACAAGATTCTTTAGCACAACAGCCAGATCATTAAGTTTATTTTCTTCTTCCTGTATTCTCTCAGCTTCTCCATTGTAATTAAGTTCAGGCTTATAGTATTTCCCCAATATCTCCTCACACTTTTCTTTGGCTTGAGCAGCCAGCGACATTGGCTTAAACAGGCAGTCCCAATATTTCATCAAAGCATCTTTAACATAAGGATAAGGAGCCAGACTCTGAATAAAAGGTGCTCCACGAGTATTCAAGTAAAGTAATAATTGCAGGTAATAAAACACAGTTTCACCGACCTCCACCCGAAAACCTTCTGGCGACATCGAGTTTTTTATAAATACTTCTCGGTCCTCACAAACAGCAGAAACAGCTGGCAAGCCTTTTCCCTCCATGCCACTGGAAAGCAGATCCTCAAGTATCGGAAAAACAGGCGTAGGGGGGTAAGAAGAAATTCTCAAAATAGAATTTCCAGTCATTCTGACTAACTGACAAACTTTGCCTTCAGGAGTTTGAAGGTGAGCGAATGTAGTGATTGGGTTACTGTGAGCAATTCTGTAGTCACGAACCGATGTAACAGGTCTTGGAAGTGTAGAAACTCTCCAACTTGCTTCCTGCTGAATGAGCGGGGAACGCTCTGAAACCCTCTGGATGGTCGACTCTTCGGTTGCCGAGTTTGACCCCCAAAACCCAGATATCCATGAGCAGCAATCTTTAATCATGTTCTGTACTTTTATGTTTCAGATAACATCATAAGTCCTTTCACTTGTAATCATTCCTTTTGGTAGACCCAATTCTAGTCGAATGAAACCATTTCCACTTGCAACTCTGATCTGTAAGTGACTGTTAATCAGAGCACGCAGGCTTCTCTTACATGAAGCAACTAGATCGTTTAACTGGCGTCTAATTATTCAGGGTCCTGAGCAGACACGCCCTACTTATTCCATAAAACTATATTTGTTACAAAAAAATATTCTAAAAAACAGAGGGTTATCATGCTATCGCATGCCATCAAATTATTGAATAATGGCCGACCTGCTACAGTAGGCAGTTGATCTCAAAATCACTTTATGGAACTAAAGTAAAAGATCTTACGTCTCAACTCTACGCTCTGAAAAAAACTCAATAGCGATACCGGTTGAGAAAATCCTGGTACCAGCCAGAAGCAGGCCCTCAGCAGATAACACCTTTTAAAACAGGAAGGGAATAAGAACCATGTCATTAGCAGTACTGGCCAATATCCTAATTATAGAAATAATTTAATAGCTTTTTGATAATTACTAATGCAGGATAGTTGGAGGCATTATGAATATAAAAAAAGCTATGGATGCAACTATTGCAAGGACGACTTACTGTTACTCATACCACCGTATTTCCACGCTAAAGCAGAAGAAAGGCGGAGGTATAAAAAGACAGATCGAGGATAGCGAAGCCTTTTGCAATGAACAAGGCTGGACGATGGACACCAGCTTCAAACTTACTGACATTGGCAAGTCTGCCTTTCATGGCAAAAACCTTGATGATAAAGCTGCACTTGGTAGCTTCTTAAATGCTGTAGATAATGGCCTGATAAGGCGACCTGCGATTTTGCTTGTTGAAAGCCTTGACCGATTAAGCCGAGCGAACATCATGGATGCGTTGGAACTGTTCATTCGGATACTTAATACTGGGATCTCTATCTGTACGTACCATGATCGCATGATCTATAGCAAAGAAAGTATTGAAGCAAACTTTGGTCCACTACTTATTTCCATAACAATTCTATCTCGGGCACATGAAGAAAGTGCAACAAAATCCAAACGGATAAAGAAAAGTTGGAAAGATCGTCGAGAAAAAATATCAAAGGGTATAATTGCTCATAAACGTATATATCCAGATTGGATTGATGTAACTACAGACACTCCATTTATCATCGAAGAAAGAGCAAACATGATAAGAGAGGTTTTTCACCTCTGTATTAATGAAAATATGAGCTATGGATCAATTATCAAATTTATGAAGGATAAGTATGGTGAAAATTTTGCTGTATCTCCAAAGTATATAAGCAAACTATTTAAGCAGAAAAGGGTTCTCGGATTATATGAACCAAATGAGTACGTTTCGGACAAATATCAATCTCTTCATATAGAGATTCCTGCATATCCTGCCATTATTAGTGAGGATACTTTCTACGCAGCCCAATCAGCTATAAAAAATAGAATCAGGGTTGGTTCAGGCAGACCCGGAAAGGAAAGAATCAATTTCTTTCGAACATTCCTGATATGTGGTCACTGTGGATACTCAGTTTCATTGACCGGCTCAAGAAACTTTTCTCCATTTAAGTGCAAACGGAGATTATCATACAAAGAAGACTGCGGTCAGCGTTCTAAAATTGGTGGAAATTATTTTCAAACTGTTTTATTAAAAGCTATCGCAGTGATAGATAAAGATGACATGCTAGTAAGTGCATCAAACAGCAAAAAGACAAAGCTTTCAAAAGAACTATCAGCCAAACAAACTGAGCTAGAAGATAAACAAGGCCAAGTAGATAATCTCGCCAAGCTTGTAGCAGCTGGCTCTGAAACTGGGGTTCGGATGATTGTAGACCTTGAGAAAGATATAGGCTTTATTAACCAGCAAATTGTAGAAATACAGGAACAGCTAAAAATGTTAGCCTCCCCAAGCATGGCGGCTAGTATAGATCACATAAATGCTTTTCATAAGCGGTTTCAGCTAGGGAAGGCCACCAGAGAAGATCAGATGCCTTTTGTTGAGGCGCTTAAAAATACTATTGAAAAAATAGTCATACATTCACCCGAAAAAGAAGGGCAGCGAACGATTGCAGTTATTCACCTTCTATCCGGTATAAAGATCAAAATTGAGGTCTTTAAAGACTATTCTGCTAATGTGTTCAAAGGGAAAAAGCGAATACTCAAAATTGAAGGAAAGAGGAAGTAGAGAGATGGAGTAGTTCAGACTTAATCTGACAATTTCTTCTCATCAAAAGAAATGGGTTACCGATTTAGAAAGAAGGTGAGTTCACTGAAATCTAAATCATTAAAGGTGACCCTTATGATTCACACCAACCAGAAAATCATCAAGCACAAGGTCGGGCTACTGAACCTTGCAGATGAGCTCGGAAACATCTCTAAAGCCTGTAAAACCATGGGTGTCTCCAGAGATACATTTTATCGTTATCGGGATGCTGTGGATGAAGGTGGAGTGGAAGCACTTCTTGATCAAAGCCGAAGAGTTCCAAACCTCAAAAACCGTGTAGATCCTGCTGTTGAAAAAGCCGTTCTTGAGTATGCGGTAGAAGACCCTGCTCATGGACAGGCCCGTGTTTCCAATGAACTTCGCAAGCAAGGCATCTTCGTCTCTCCCAGCGGTGTGAGAAGCATCTGGCTAAGAAATGATCTGGGAAGCTTCAAACTGCGCCTCAGAGCCCTTGAAGAGAAAGTGGCTCGAGAAGGAATCATTCTCACCGAGTCCCAGGTCAGGGCACTTGAGCGCAAGAAGCTGGATGATGAGGCCAGTGGTGAGATTGACACAGCGCACCCTGGCTACCTTGGTTCACAGGACACTTTCTATGTTGGAACCTTTAAAGGTGTTGGCCGCGTTTATCAGCAGACTTATGTTGATACTTACTCCAAGGTAGCGCAGGCCAAGCTTTATAAGACAAAGACCCCGATTACGGCTGCAGACCTGCTCAATGACCGCGTGTTGCCATTCTATGAAGCACAAGAGCTGCCTGTGCTCAGAATACTGACAGACAGAGGTACAGAGTATTGTGGTCGTGCTGATCAACACGATTATCAACTTTACCTGGCGGTGAACGACATTGAACATACGAAGACGAAAACCCGGCATCCACAAACGAATGGAATCTGTGAACGCTTCCATAAAACGATTCTGCAGGAGTTTTATCAACCTGCATTGAGAAAGACGCTGTATACGAGTATTGAGATGATTCAGTCAGATCTGGACGAATGGTTAATTCACTACAATACTGAGCGTACCCATCAAGGTAAGCAGTGCAACGGGAGAACGCCGATAGAAACACTGATTGATGGGAAAGAGATCTGGAAGGAAAAGTTCATAGCCTGAATTTAACCTGACAGACACCCTCTTGAAAATCGGTAACGAGCCTGTAAATAATTCTGTGTAAACGCCACCAAAACTATTACTCCTTGAACCGGTCAGGAAACATAATTTCAAACCGGTTCATGGCTGCTTTCCAGTTCCTGATCGGCATGGTCCATTTCTCGGAAGCTTTTTCCATGGCCAGATAGATTACCTTCATGACTGACTCATCAGTCCGAAAAATCTTCCGGTTCTTGATCGCCTTACGAATGACGC
>NZ_LUKQ02000135.1 GCF_001647025.1 Endozoicomonas atrinae | reverse complement strand
CAATGGCACTGGCACCGATGTACTGGCGAGCCTTCTGCTCGGCTTCCTGCTCATAGCTCTGATCAATCAGGTCGATGATCTCAATCGCGTCCATGCGTCACCTGCCGTCAGAATGGGATGTCATCTGTGAACTGATCAGCCCCAGCAGGTGCCACCTGAGCCGGTGCAGGAGCCGCAGTCACCGCCGCCCCCGCAATCCTCTGGCCAACGTCCTTGGCATAACCAACAATCTCACCACGACCTTCCCGACGTTCACCGGTATCGGTCACAAAATCGTCGCCACGCTTCAGGTTCACCACCACTTTCAGGCCAGACAGGGAGTTAATATCCCCAGGCTTGTCAGGGTTGGGATGACCCGCTTCGATCAGGAACTTTTTCAACTTCTGAAGCCCGATCTCCACCGCCTTCGGATTGGCATTCTGCACATTGAAGCGATCAACAGTGACACCGTTGCCGTCCATGCACTTCATTTCCACCTTCACGAAGCGGCCAGTCTTGGCCTTGTTCTGCTCAACAGATGCTTTCACGACTTCGCACCGGAACTGACCCGCTTTCAGGTAGCTGTCGCCAGCTTCCACGTTGGTCAAGTCAAGGCTGTCGAATCCAGTAAATTCCATTTCACTTACCTTTCTTGGATTGGTATTCAGCGAACTGCTCATCGCTCATGTCCATCAACCTGAACAGCTCAACCACATTCGCTGTATCCATGATGGGAGTCAGACGCCCACGGGGATCGCGGGTCTTGCCGTGCCAGCCACGCACTTCGTCGGTAATCAGACGACGGGTGACGACAGGATTGTCACGGTCTCCGTCGGTCGAACGGATACCGCAGAACACATGGTCGAACAGACCTGGAATCTGCTTGCCCACCTTGGCACCCTTGACCATGGGCCAGTACTCAATAACACCGTTGTCATTGGTCTCTTCCTGGGCCAGACAGGTGACACAGACATGGGTAGGCAGATCACGAATCCACTTCAGGGCACCGGTCAGTAACCGTGCATACTCGCCCCACTTCTCGAACGTGTTCTTGTTGTCCTTGTGCTTCTCTTCCAGCGTCTCCAGCAGCCGGTCAGCCAGCTCGGTCAGTGAATCAAGGCCGATCCACTTGTAACCCATGGCTTTAAACTCTGGCGACTGCATCATGCGAACGATTCCGCGAAAGGAATACACGTCTTTCTCAGGGTCATGCAGCCCGTCCCACGACGAAAAGGGCAGGTAGTCAATGTCGTGATCCTTTACCGACATCAGCCCTGATTCACCGGACAGGATAAAACCCTTGCCGTACTCTTTGGCGTAATGACCGAACTGGGTGGTCTTCCCCCAACCATGGTGAGCCATGATCAACAGCTTGGAGATTTCGTTCAGCTCGGCATCACAAGTCTTCTTAGGCTTGAACATGCTTACTGTTCCTGTGGAATTTCCTTGACTGAAATACGCGCTACGCCAGGGGCACGGGTGAGTGCATCCAGGTAGGCGTCTTTTTCTGGCTCATCGAGTCGCTCGAACTTGCGCTTATCCACACTCAGCTTGCGCTTCATGAAATAAGGCAGCTCTTTCTCGTCGACGATGTGCGCCAGCTTCTCTTCGTCCCAGCTCCACTTCTCGCTGATGCGAACTTCCAGAAGATGTGTACCGCCCTGACTCACCTGCTCGTACTGCCCTGGCTCCTTCGGAAAGAAATCCAGAATCTCTTCACGAATGACATCCAGCTTCTCTTTCAGTGACTCGATAAGGCCGTTGGTGGATTTGAACTCTTTCATGAGTTCCTGAAGGCGATCCGTGGCGATCGCCGGAGTGTCGTTTTTATCCTGCTGATCCGCAGTACTGCTAACGGTTTCATCCCAGATACTCATTAGCACTAACTCTCGCGTTATGTTTTATTTTCTAACATTCCGCTCACGTTGTTTTACGTTTAGCGGTATGCTTTGCTAGTAATACCTCGAACGAAGATCAATTACAAGGGATTAAGAAATGACAGGGAACGTAAGGGATGCGATTTACGAGTACCTTGATAGAGGCTGGTCAATCATTCCCATTTGCGCGAATGACAAGACACCATTAGTGAAGTGGAAGAAGTTTCAAACACGCCAACCCACGGAAGATGAGATAGATTTCTGGCTGGAAAAGTGGCCGGACATGTTAATAGCCGTCGTGTGCGGTGCCATCTCTGGCATCATCGTGGTCGACGCCGACAATCCAGACGCACAGCAGGCAGCCCTCGATCAAGGTTTCGACTCACCCGTCATGGTGCAAACCAAACGTGGACGACACTGGTATTTCAAACACCCTCTCGACGGGGTTCACCGTGGCCCACAGTCCGGTTCCGGTTCGAAAGGGGAAGTCTGGCCACAGATCAACGGCCTCGATTTTCGTGGTGACGGCAGTTATGCACTCCTGCCGCCGAGTACGCATTACACCTGGGACATTCTTAACGACCACGACCACGACGACATGCCGCTCTATCAGGACTGGCGACCCTCGAAGACCACCAATACCAAGAACAAAAACGAAGACTTCGACTTTGCCAACCTTGACCTGACACAGATCAGAACCGGCCCCGTCGACATCTGGCAGGAGACCGCCGATCGTGCAGCTCTCTACCCCAGCAACCTGATCCCCCGTGGTGGCTCTGGCATCTACGACACGACGTTCAGATACCTTGGCCAGCAGGTCGCTAAACTCGGCCTTGGTGATGAACTGGAACGTGCAGGCCGTGAGTTCATGCGGACGTTTTTTACATCCCCCCTGGAAGAGCCGCGCTATCAGCAGAACCTCAAGACCATTCGTGAAAAAGAGAAGCTCAACCACCCTGACCGTTTCGACAAAGACGGTAATTACATTGCCCATCTTCCGCAATCATCAAGCGCACCTGATCCAAAAGTACCCGAGCGCATCGCTCTCACCGAAGACGACGCCGACACACTGATTAAGCAGGCCGGAGATCAGCAGTTCTTCATGTCACCGATTCTCCGGCAGGCCAGTATCCTGCAAATCTACGGTTACTCTGGCCATGGCAAGTCGTGGATCACCCAGCTCATGCTTTACCATGCCTGTCGTGGCATCGACTTCGGGCCATTCAAGGCCGAGGCTGTCCCGAAAGTACTGTACTGCGACTGGGAAAATGGTAGGTCAACCCTCGGTGCCGGTCTCAAGTCCATGCGAATGTCCTTCGGTTCGTCCGACGGCAACTACAATGTCTGGACGCCCTTCATCAACGGCACCGAGATCAACCTCCGCAACCCCGACGGGCGCAAAGAGCTGTTCGAGTGGATCAAAGCCTACCGCCCCGACGTGCTGGTCATCGACACTATACGAAGCGCCTTCCCTGGCATTGCCGAGAACAGCTCAGAAGAGTGGGCCACCCTTAACCAGCTCTGCCTGAAGCTCCGCAACCACGGCATCAGCGTGATCCTTCTGCACCACGCCAACAAACCCACGGAACACGGCGTTGGTCGTGAAGCCGGTTCCTCCAACCAGCTCACGGTGATCGAGACCCAAGTGAGAGTAACGCAGGTGTTCGAGGACAAGGACGTCGCCAAGACCAAAGGGGGTATCTGGCAGGGCGATTACTCTGACCAGAATGTCTTTCACTCCCTGCGACGCAAGGCACCCAAGGACGGCACCATTAGAATCGTGCTGGAAATCCGCTATGGAAAAGTGCGCGAGTGGTCAGACCTGCATGATCATGTGCAGTGGGTCGCCATCGGTGAGCGTGAGAATGGCACCAGGTTTGTGGTAGGCTCCATGGCTCCCGTCGACAAGGCCAGATCAATGGCCAACCAGGGAAGTTCGGTCGAAGCGATCATGAACACCCTGGGCAGACCAAGGCATGTGATCGAGAAATGGATCGCCCAGTAAAACAAAACCCGCCAACCGGCGGGTTATTTTTTTCCTTGATAAGACATGGTTTCCAACTGCTTCGACACTGACTGCATCAACCCTTCAACGAGTTTGGCCAGAGTCAGGTAGCCCGCCGCACTCAGCTCACGATGAGCCGCGCTCAACGAGATCAGGCTGCTGTTCAGTTGCATCCTTAACCGCCGCTCTCTCATGCTCATCTGCTTTCTCCGCATCGTAGATGTAGCCATCGCCTTCACACAACGGACAGGCGATTCCGTTCTCTGGCTTCAGATGACACGCCTTGCAGAAACCACCATCGCCACAGATGCCGCCGTCACGACAGGAATAATCCAGTTTCTCTTTCAGTCCCAGTAAATCACCGTCCTCTGGATACCGCACACACAACCGCTCCAGCACTTTCATCAACAGTTGCTTATTCATAATCTCTTCCTTGGGCCTTTTCTGGACTTGCTTTCGTTCACCGGTTTCTCCATGGCATCTTGAACCGACATACCTTTACTTAGACGTGTAGCCAACGTGGTCATGGACAGGCCAGACATCTTGCACAATTCAGTCAGGGAGTATTCTTTGCCACGGTAACTGTAGAGCTTGCGGGCTTTTTTAGTATTGATACGCCGCTTGGTATCATCCGGCTCACGAAGCGCCCTGTCTACTGACCAGCCCCGCTCGATAATCCTTGAGTACAATGTCGACCGATTAATGTGGTACTCACTCGCCAACTCTGTCAGCGTCCAACGCTTGCCCATCCAGATCACCGAGGCATTAAGTCTTCTCTTGGTGAGTGGCTGCATCATCATCAGCATTTGCAACATGCCAGTTCCCTTCCATGTGAACCACCTTGACCTGATCGGGGCCGAACGAATCCGCGAGCAGATCGACCACTCTGGCCAGCTCGGGATACTTCTTACGATTTTCAGCTTTGATTTTTTCGAGGTCTTGGTCGGTGGGTGTGTGTCCTGGTTTTTTATTATTGGTTTTATTGTTCAAAACGTGACCAATTTTTAAAATTTCCGGCGAGTCAAAAGCTCGCTCTTTCTATCACTCCGCTCCCTTCTTCACCCTCTCTTAAACAATCTCGTGGGCGACCCCACCAGGGGGTCGGCCACAACGCAGTCACGAAAATACTTCTTTTCCGCTCTCGCTGACTGGAGGAAGAGCTTTTGAGTTTACACATTTGATGAGAACACGGCAAATTTTTTTACGTGGTTCAACGTGTGATAGTAGAAAACATTCTTCAATAATGCTTTCATAACAGAAAAACGGACGACTGTTATGCCTCGCCATACCCCGCTCACGGACGAGCAAATACAATGGCTGAGAGATAACCACGAAGTTCTCAGCTTTCCAGAACTGGCACGACACATCGGCGTCTGCGTGGACACGCTCAAGCGCATTCTCGCCCGACACAACATTCGTCACTTCGACGGTGCCAAGTACACCCCGCGCTTTAATCCTCCCACCTGGAACCGCCCGTGCATGAAATGCAAATGCACGAAGCCGAGACCCAGGTGGCAATACATCTGTACCCCCTGCAAGGAGCGATCAAACCATGAGGACTATGGCTTCAATCTCTGAGACCGTGCCGTTCAGACTCGACGGCTATCTCTCGAAGCTGGATCAGATGAAACAGTGGGCGCTTGAAGCGATCGACGCCTGTGACAACGACGAGGATAAGAAACATTTAACGGACATCTACAACTGTTATGCCTTCGCGGCAGAACAGACATTAAATTTTGTCGACCAACCCGTCGAAGGAGACGACACCCATGGCTCTGAAACCCAGGGGCGCAAAACAAAAAGGCGATAAGTTCGAACGGGAGCTGGCGCAATGGCTCAACGAACACATCTATCAACGTGAACAGTGTTCGAGAGCGCCCCTGTCTGGCGGAGGAAACATCGGTATTGTCGGCGGTGCTGACCTGATCGGCACACCGGAACTCTTTGTCGAAGCCAAGCGCGTCGAGAAGCTATCGTTCCCGCAAGCACTGGAGCAGGCCGAGCGCAATAAAAAACTGACCAACTCTCCCGAGCTGCCCATCGTCATCAACCGTCGCAACCGGCAGAACATCGAAGACGCTTATGTGTTCATGCGACTCAAGGACTTCGCCAAGTTCTACCGTCTGGCCATGAAGTTTCTGGGGTATATCAAGCAGTAAGAAAATCGCTGAATGAGTTCTCTTTTTTGCGGCCCCTTTGGGCCGCAAAAGGTGTTATCAGAAGAAGATCACTGCGCCCCCGCCCTGGGGGGCGGCGACGCGAGAAGGGTTGAGAAGGGTAATCAATCTTTGATATTGATCCAGGTGCTTTTAACCTGGGTGTATTTCTCGAAGCCGATCAATCCTTTGTCCCGAGTGTTGCCGCTCTGCTTGTACCCGCCGAACGGCATACTCATGTCACCACCATGGAAGCAGTTGACCCACACATTACCGGCTTTCATTCTGGCAGCCACCCGATGCGCCTGACTCAGATCATTTGTCCAAAGGGCAGCAGCCAGACCGTAGTTCGTGTCGTTGGCCAGACGAACCGCGTCTTCTTCATCTTGATAGGTCAGCACACTGAGCACCGGCCCAAACACTTCCTGCTGGGCAATCTCCATCTCTGAACGAACATCCGTCAGAATCGTCGGTGCAAAATAATAACCGCCACTCTCTTTATGCAAAGCATGACCTCCAGTCATCACAGTGGCACCGTCAGCAATGGCTCGATCGACGAAGCCTTGCACCCGTTCCAGGTGTACACCGTCCACCAGGGCACCTGCCATCGTGCGATCCTTGAGCGGGTTATCCGGTATCCACAGTTTCGAGTGTTCAATCAATTGCTCGATGATGCTGTCCCGTTTTGACTCTGGCAACAACAGTCGAGAGCCAGCGAAACAAACTTCGCCCATGTTATAAAAGATCGCCCCCGCCGCCGCAGGGATCGCGGCATCCATATCCGCACTGTCGAAAATAATATTCGCGGTCTTGCCTCCAGCCTCGACATACACCGGTTTACCGTTACTCTCTCCCGCCATGGCCATCAGTTTTCTGGCCGTCACATGAGACCCTGTAAACGATACGCAGTCCACGTCGTTATGAAGTCCAAGCGCGGCACCGGCTTCGTGTCCGTAACCTGGCACCACCTGAAGTACGCCCGACGGGACGCCCGCTTCCAGAGCCAGCTTGCCAAGTTCGATCGTGGTCAGCGATGCCCGTTCACTGGGTTTGACCACCACTGAGTTACCCATTGCCAGCGCACTGCCCACTTTCCAGATGGCCATGTACAACGGGAAATTCCATGGCGTTATCGCCGCAACCACACCAATAGGTTCACGGGTGATCATGCCGACGCCACCGGTGTTCGGTGAGATGTTTCCGTAGATTTTGTCAATACAACTGGCGAAGTACCGGATGGCCTTAGCACTTCCCGCGACATCGGTGTGCAGACATTCCCGAACCGGCTTCCCCATGTCCAGACTTTCGAGCACAGCCAGCCGTTCGCTGTTCTGTTCAATCAGGTCAGCGAGTTTATTCATCACGTCGATGCGGTGATAAATAGAAACCTGAGACCAGTTACCTGCCTCGAAGCTCGCCCGTGCTCCGGCCACGGCACGGTCAATATCAACCTTACTACCTCTGGCAATATTCGTTATAAAGCGACCATCAGCCGGTGAGTACGTTGCGAACACTTCACCTTCAGCAGCCTCGGTAAATTCGCCGTTAATCAGCGCCCGACCTTCTGGCTCTAGGTTGGTAGCGATGTTGTTCCAGTGTTGATCAAACTCAGGGTGGTATCCCATGAAATCCTTCTCCATTATTTTAATTATTAAACTGTCGTTTATGGGTTGAGCACGGAAATTGCGGGTGATATAAACCCGTTTATTTTTATTAAGTTTTTTATGTCCTTGATAAGATTTGAAAAAGTCAGACAGAGTAAACACTGTTTTTGCTATAAGAACCCTCCTGATGAACTGTGCGACTTATTAGGTTTTGATAGCCCCGAATTATTACAAGGGGTCTGCGATCACAAGATTAACACCTCCTTTTGGAACGACTATGAGTCAACCATTCAGTCCGATAAACGTTGTCTCAAATCCCCCTACGTCGGTGAAGCCGTTCGACATACCGCTAAAGGCTGGAAGCTGATCAAGGAGTATAAAGTCTGCCGCACCTACGGAGCCACATGCGACAACGATCAGCACATCCACGTCGATCTCCATGTCTTTGACAGCCTGATCTCGGAAACCATGAACGAGCATCTGATCATCAATGAATCCCTGTTTGTGCCAGCATTAAAACTCTCCCTGCAATGGGAAGAGTTGAAGTACCTGAAGACCCATCTGATGCACTACAGCGAAACCGAGAAATGTCATTACCTTGGTAAATCAAAAACAGGTTGGAACAACTTACGCAAAGAAATATGCAGACTGTTTAGACTTTCGTCAAAAAACAAAAGTCAGTTGACGGCTATTCTCTACGAGCACAACATCAACAATATTATCTATTCACTGGAGCAGCACAAGCTACTTTGACAGAACAATGACGTTGAACAAAAGTACATGAACAAAAGTGCAGTCAAAAAAATGGCTTCACATTTTGAATTACTGGATATATGTTCAGTATTCGAAGCAGTGAAGTTGGAGCAGAAGTACTAATAAACAAGAACCATCGGGTATTGCCCGAGCCGTGAAGATAGGGATTCACCATGGACAAGGACAGGCACTTTTCTGATTTACAGGAAATCTTAAACCAGTACGATTTCCTGCCCGACACCGAAGGCATCATCAATACCTTCAACCGCATTCATGGCACGCAGTACACACCTGATGATTATTACGAACACCTTGAAATAATGGATCAGGAATAACAGGACGTAAGTTATGACCCAGCTTAACTGGTCACAGGTACCCAAAAACAAACACGGCTTCGTCAACTACCAAGTAATCAGTTCACCGCCGGTCAGGGAGATCGTCGCACGAGCCGAGATCATCAAGCTCAAAGAAGAACTCAACGCCCGCAGGCAGTCGATCGACGATAAGGACAATCGGAACCGCATCCGTAACATCGAAATCCACTTTGAGAAAATCATCCGACTCATGCCTGACATGTACAACGACATTGCCAGGGAGTGTACCCACTAATGGATGAACATGACCCGAGACCTGACGATCTCAAACAAGTCTTTATTAACTGACCTGCTACAGAACAGGGCTGCTGTGGCAGGTCATCGCATCATATGATCATCGATCGTTTAGTTTTATCCGTTTAAAGGGGAGGGGGGGAATCCTCTTTTGTGAGTCGGAAAACGTTTGACCAGTCCATAGGGGAATTAGTCAACGGATTCTTACCGTTTTTCACGACAGCCTTAACAAGAGCATCGTAATCCAGATGATTATCGCCCAATGCGACCATTTTAGGGGTTATTTTTGCACTGATAACACAGTCCTCGATACGGTCTACTGTTTTTTGAGTGAGTTGGTCATAAGCTGGGACGTCCTGTTGGCGCAGATATTTTTGCCAGGGATCCCACTGTGCGAGGTAGGCCTGCAAGTTATCGTCGGAACAATGGGTGTTCACTTGATTAACAGCGTTGGCTATATCCTGATCCGACACGTTGGCACACCCTCTAAAGATCATATGCTGAGTTGAGCCGGGCAGGGCGAGTTGCTGGCGTACACCAATCTGAAAAGCCAGCTCTACTTCAATTTCATCCACCCATCTCAAGGTCTTCATATGGTCACGGGCAATCCGTTTCACCTCATCCAGACGCATCATTTGCAAGCCTAATTCCCTTAATTCGTCAGCATTACCCGCAAAGGCCTTTTTTTCAGCTGAATCGAGTAATTGCAACGTTTCCAAGTCATCCAGTGCCAGGATTATCCGGTCTTCACAGGAAGTGAGTGCGTGATGTATGTGATCCATAGCTTCATCCTTAATCCCGTCGCTCCCTGTCAGTAACGCCGTGACTGCCATCACCCGCTGGGCCAGTACAGGACGGGTTGCCTGATTCTGGTAGTCCGCTGTATTGGTCAATCGCCCCAGGTAACGAACAAGGTCAGTAGCCTGATCATGCCGAAGGTTAAGTTCTGGTATTTCCGAGTCGGCTGAAGTCAGTTGACGCCAGAAGGTAAGACCTTCTACCACGTTTGAAAACTGCTGTTCAGGCTGTCCTGCACTTCGGGAAAAATAAAAGTGCATGTCAGGAGTCTCTACTTCTCGTAGACGGTCGATCAAGGTATCAGACAACCCGGTATTTTCAAGATTAACATCGCGGATATTACCTTCAGTGGTCATTCCCAACGTTGTAATCCAGTTGGGCAGGGCCGTCAGGCCGGTGCAATCCCCAAGATCAAGGTAGCCCCCCACGGAGAGGTGCTCGGGCAGGGCCGTCAGGCCGGTGCAACCCCCAAGATTAAGGTTGCCCCCCACGGAGAGGTTCTCGGGCAGGGCCGTCAGGCCGGTGCAACCGTAAAGAGAAAGTTTGCCCCCCACGGAGAGGTGCTCGGGCAGGGCCGTCAGGCCGGTGCAACCGGTAAGAAAAAGGTTGCCCCCCACGGAGAGGTGCTCGGGCAGGGCCGTCAGGCCGGTGCAATACGCAAGAGAAAGGTCGCCCCCCACGGAGAGGTTCTCGGGCAGGGCCGTCAGTCCGGTGCAACCGTAAAGAGAAAGGTCGCCCCCCACGGAGAGGTTCTCGGGCAGGGCCGTCAGGCCGGTGCAACCCCTAAGAAAAAGGTTGCCTTCAACTTGGTAATGAACATTCTTAGAAAATTTCTGTTCTAAAATCAGGTTTCTCAGTTCATCATTTGTAATAATTTTTGTCTCAATGACAGAACGATTTGCTAATGCTTTGGTTTCTGATGAGTTAGAATGCGCATCAGGTGGTTGGATATATCTAGTTTCATCAACAGAATTATCGATAAAGTCAGATGTTGGCTCTCCTAAAGAAGAGGGAGAACATTGTGAAGAGTTTGATCTTATGTCCATTATTCCTTATTCCTTATAAATTAAAGTCTTGAACATAAGATATGACAACATTTTAATAGAATGATTCCTTCCTCCCCGGATTTTTTTTATGATCAAATAATGATTACAAGTCAGTTTTTGTCGATAGATCGTTATTTTTTTATTCTATAACTTTATAAAAGACCATTTTACGCTGATGATGAGATAGCCACCACGACGCCAGCGTTCACCGGCTTCGACAGTGCGCCCCGCATCTGTCTGGCCAGATCATCACGAACATGGTTGATGTACTTGCGGGTTGACTCAAGGGAATCGTGGCCCATTAAATCCGCAATAACCTCGATGCCGACTTTATCTTGTGCCAGGTATGTCCCGAAGCAGTGACGTATATCGTGGGGCAGGAAGTCTTTAATCGACAGCGACTCGCATACTCTGGCCAACTCTTCCCTGACCGTCGTATCGCTCACGTTGAATATCTTATCCGTGACCTGAAAGCCCGACGACTTTCGAGCCTCCATCAGCCGACGGTTCAGCATGGCGGTCAGCTCGGGTACCTCTGGCACATAGTATTCCCGACGCTGGCGCAGTTTGTTACGACCACCTTTCACCGTGTACAACCTGATCCCGTTGTCACAACGATCAGACCAGCTCCGGTTCAGGGCGCAGCCAATTCGTGAGCCGGTGTACCACAGAAATACCAGCACATCCCGCACGGGATTATCAGTCGTGCTGATAATTTGATCCCGCACGGACTTATCCACGATGGTCATCCGGTGTTCATGTTTACTGACCCGTTCATAGTTAATGAACGGCAACCGATCCTGAACAACCATCTTGTTTCTTACGGCGTGGTTACGAATGGCCTGAAAGGTATTAAGGTTTCGCTCGATCGTCGACTTGGCCAGTCCACGACGGGTAAAGTTCTCGACAACAAACGCATTTATATCCTCCTGATCTATATCGGCTATCGCGTAACCATCGAACCACTGGTTCAAACGGTCAACGATACCCTGATTCTTCCTTGAATAACGAACGTGCTTTTCATAGTGCCGGACGCACTCACTGAACAAGGGATTTAAGTAATCGTTCGCGCCGGTTGCCAGTCGCAGGGCATCCAGCTCACGATGCACCGCCATCAGACAGGCTTCGTGGTAGTCCCTCGTTCGGGTGCTTTCCCGAATGGATTTACCCAGTAACTTACCTTGCAGGTAATAGACGCCGTTCGTGTGTTTAACCAGTTTCAGGTACTTCGGTTTCATGGTTTACCTCCTGCGCTCTGAGGTACTTATTCATTGCCTGTTGAAAGACCTCTTCATTGCGTATCATTTTCTCGATCTTGTATTTCAGATGTTCCTGCGACTTGCATTTCATTTTCTTGGTCAGTCGATAAACCCTTGCCTGCATGACGTTACGCTGGAGTTCGAAAATATTCATCAGCTCATCAATGGTGGTATCAGCCAGTATCAGGTTGACCAGTTTAAATTCTGCCTCGGTAAACCTGAGCGCATGACCAAGATCATCCATGGTGTAGTCACCATAGGTACTCTCTTTCTGTTGAATCATGCTCGGCATGTCGATCAGTAGATCGTGCATGGTTTCAAACTTGCTGCTTAACAGGATCAGCTCACGTTCAACCCTCCGGCTGTTGTCCTCCTGTCTTCGCTGTTCCTCCCTGTAGGCAGCCTGTTCCTCCCTGATGACTGTCTGCTCCTTTCTTATCTTATCAAGCTGTTGCTGTATGCTTATCAGCGTAGCTTGGATGATCTTTTGATCGTTCGAATCCATGATGGTTCCTCGTTGGTGGGACGAGAGTTAGAGAAAGAGTGCGAGGGGAGCATGTGTTTATTATAAAAGTTGGTCGCATTACTTCCCCGTATACTATCTTGTGTCATTTTGATACACGGATTCAATACTCTTTTGACGTATTGATAGCAATCTAGCGTTATGAACAACGTGGTTTTGCATTAAGACTGTGTATCAGTTCACTCACAGCGGCAAGATCACCCCGCTTAATCCCTCGTCGCTTCACAACCCGAGCCACCTCGTACATGAACCGGTAGTCACCCCGTTTGTCGGCTGGCAATAAAGCCAGCCACGACGCATCAAACTTCACCTTCTTGCTTCGTGGCTTCATGTCACACCCCCTGTCTTCTGGCAGACTTCCCCAAGTGCTTACCCATCAGCGTAGCACCCAGTTCATCAATGACCGTCTCGGCCAGCTCATCAAGGTTCCATACGGTATGCCACTTCTGGTACAACTCGGCACCGTCATCCTCCTGAATCCCGATACCGATCACCTCGACACCACGGCCCTCGATCTCTTTCACGGTTTTCTTCAGTGACTCCTGCGCCAGAGCACGGCATCCCATAATAGAGCAAGGGTTCGGCATCCCGTCACTCAGGACGATCAATACATGCCGTCCTTCGGGGCGCTTGGACAGCAACTTGTACGAGTGCCACAGTGCTTCGTGATCCACGTTGCCGTTCCATTTATCACCTTCGTTGATCAACTGCGGCACGTTGCCCAGCATCTTCTTGGCCATACCCAGGCGCTCGTTGAACGACTTGAACTCGAACATATCCAGCGGCATGTTGCGGGCGAACTGGTGGGCAAAAGCATAAGGACTGCCGCTCTTGTTTGCCTGCTCTGTCATCGCCTTCCGCATCTTGTTCCGGTTGCCCGAGTGTCGACCGATGGTGTGGCCGAGGATGTTGTACTGGATTGAGGTTTTCTCCAGTGCTTCCGCCAGACAGATCAACGTCTGAATCGAGGTCTCGATCGGCGCACCGTTCATGGAGTAACTCAAATCGAGCAGGAAGGTAACAGCGGTATCGTGTGCCGGTGCATCCTGCTTGCGCTTGAACACTTTCTCCTGACGGTTAAACGCGGCGACCAGTCTTCGTGAATCGAGGCGGCCATACTGTTTGCCACCGTCCCAGTGAATCGAGCGGTCACTCTGCAAGGCTCGCTCCAGCTTACGACGTATGACGTTGAGCTTACCGGCGCTCTTGTTCAGCATGTCTTTGTACCGCTCATGTCCGGCCTCGTTGTTCAGGCACTCCCTGATCGCTGACTTCTTCTTGTCCTTGCGAGTGTGCCAGCTATCGAAGCGGGTGGAGAACGGGCGGTACTGGGCTTGATTCATTCCCTTGAGTTTGCCTTCGAGGGCTTTCTGCAAAGCCTGTCCCACTTCGACACGGTTGCCTTGTGGTGCCAGCGGATCACCGCCGTTACCAATCTGGCCGTTGCCTTGCGGATCAGGATTGCCTTGTCCGTTCGGCTGCTGGTTACTCTGGCCGGTGCCTTGTTGATCTGGCCTCCCGCTCTGGCTCGGGCCTTCGCCCGACCCATCGCCGTCGTCGGCGCTTGAAGACGTTTGATCCTTGTCACTCGAATCCTGATCACCAGAACCATCGGAGTCCTGACCAGAACCATCGGAGTCCTGACCAGAACCATCGGAGTCCTGAGACTGATCGTTCCCATCTTGGGACTGTCCAGCCTGCGACATCCCTTGACCCTGACCTTGACCCTGAGCCTGACCACTCTGGCCCTGTTGCTGTTGTGACTGCTGGTCTTGTCCCCCTTGTGCCCCCTGCTGCTGTGCTTGTTGCTGCTGATCTTGCTTGAACTCCTTACGAATCCATTCGCCCACTTCGTCAGCGAGCGTAAGTACCTGCTTGGTGCTGGTGAGTTTGGCCAGTCGTTTGGCAAAGACGATGCACTGTTTCATGCGCTCTTCACCTATGAGCATCTGGAACGTGCCGATGGTGCTGGTGAAGTCGTCGGTGTCGAAGCCCCAGCATTCGTGCCTGCCCAGTATCGACAGGGCACCGCCAACAAACTGGTACCAATGCTCGTGGGTCTCGCCCTGCTGATGCAAAGAGTAGGCAGTGACACCGTGAGCGTCTCGCCAGCTTCGGCACACTGAGTTGGCCACCGCCGTCAGGTTCTCATGGGAGCCTTCGTAATCGTCGATGACCTTGGCTTCCATTCTTGGGTCTTCCATGGCGTTAGCGATGCCGAGCTTGAGTTCCTCGCCCTTGCTGCGGCACTTGTCACCGTAAGCGAAGAAGGCAGGGAGGTCGGTGTGACGTTTGTGTCCGCACTCGTGGTCGACGTAGCCTCGGGAGATGCTGATCTCTTCAGGGGTTAAGCGGGAGTCAGCGGCGATGCTGGGGTAGATAATGTTACCGTCACGGTCAACGCCTGCCATATTGCCTTCGACCACGACGGAGATGTCGTGCTGGCGGCCAAAGATTCGTGAGACGTTGGTGACTTCGTGCAGGTACTCGGAGCCGAGCATGTCTTTATCGTCTGGTTTTTTCATGACGAATACCTCTTGGTTGGTTGGGATTTTCAGGCCACGGGATACGCAGCCTGTGATAGAGGGTTACTTGATGGCGAACACGCGGTTGATGATGCCTTCGAGGACGATCCTGTCTTCGGCGTTGCTGCGGTTGAGCAGGGTCTCGTTGATCGCCTGACGAAGAGCCTGTTTGCCGTCGGAGAACAGGGGGTAGTAGCGCAGGTACTTGTCCGCCAGTGCCAACATGCCTCGGGGTGAGAGGGGTTGCAGGATGGTGGCGTTGACGAAGCCTTCGCGGTGCTCCTTGGCGTACTGCAACATGGAGTCGATGACGGTGGGTTCCAGTTCCTTGTAGGCGCTGGTGATCAGGTTGCGCTCTTCGCCCTCTGCCATGTAGGGCACCTCGATCCATGTGGTGAAGCGATCAAGGAACGCTTGTGACTGGACTTTTGCACCACGGTAGAGACCACTGTCGTCGCCTTGACCGAGGGTGTTGGCGGTGGCAATGATGCGGCTCCATTCGGTTGCCCTGA